>NZ_JAFNMU010000006.1:0-149624 GCF_026537125.1 Gilliamella sp. B2828 | reverse complement strand
CTGACACCGCCAGTCAGGACCAGCTTAAAGCAGCGTTAACGACGCTCACTGAAAGTGGCATCTTAGCTTATGCACAGGCAGGCATAGCGTTAACCAGTCCGGAAAATATCCAACTGTCCTCGAGTAACAGTATTTCCTTAACCAGTGAACACCAAACCGACATCCATGCCCTGAAAAACATCACAGTCACATCCGATGAAGCCATAGGCTTATTTGCCCATAAATCGGGCATGAAACTGTTGGCCAACCAGGGGGAAATCAACCTGCAAGCCCAAAATGCCAACCTCAATATGGCGGCTCAACAAGATATCCACATCGACAGTGTGGACGGTGAACTCACCCTCACAGCAAGCGAAGAGCTGACGTTAATGTGTGGTGGCTCTTTTATCAAAATCAGCCGTGAGGGCATTGAGCTGGGCACAGCGGATAATGTGTATATAAAAAGCAATGCTCTGCAAAAAATGGGACCGGCGACCATCAATGTATCGCCCTCTTCTCTGCCTAGCCCATTATCTGCCACGACAAACCGTATTTGTTTACGCTGTTTAATTCAAGCTGCTGAGAATGGTGAAATGTTTGTAGTTAGTGGGAGTTAATTCGTCATGTTAAACACCCATATTGTCAATCAAATAAAATTAGAACGCCAAAAACAGTCACGATATAAATTACACCTTTATGCTTTAATCGATGGCCTTGGATATGAGCGTTTATTTCGAGATGAAATCGTTGAAAGTGAAGGAGTGGCTCCGTTATTCATTCAACCTAATAATCAAGATGTTGCTTTTGCAGGGCCTTGGATTTTCAATGTTTCGCAATTGAGTGATGATTTAAAAAGCCAAGTCATTAAACTTGAACAAACGTATCCCTCGGTGTCATGGATAATCTCATCGTTATCTTTTAACCATTTATTGAATCATTTAGAAAGAAGATTGCATTTAACCTTGGAAGAGAATCGTTATGCGTTACTTCGTTATTACGATCCACGAGTATTAAATAGACTCCCTAGCGTATTCACACCGGAACAATTTAAACTCTTTACGTTACAAATTAATGAGTGGATCTTTTACCTTAACAATCATTATTATTCATTGATGACAGGACGATTATCATGAAATTTAGTACAGAACAAATTAACAAAATTTTAGAGCAAGAAAAAGATGAATATCTTTGGGATCTGATACATAAATTTAAAAATGATAAACGTTTGAAATTACCTGATGAACAAATTGACGATCTGTTTAAACGATTAAAAGAAACATATAACTATCTTATGGAGTTGGGGTTTGATAAAAAGGTGCTCATAGAAACATTTTTATGTGCCGAAACAACAACGCCTGGTTTTAGAGATAATCCAAAATTCAAAGCTTGGATAGAAAAGCCTAACGGAATTCCTGAAAATCAATTTGAAGATTTATTAAGAATAGCCAGTAAAATTCAATCATGGCAATAAGGAGAAAATATGGTAGTACCTATTGTGATTGGTATTGCGTTAGAAGAGTTGGCTTTATATATTATAGCTACTGGTGCAGCGATTATTTATGCAGATCAAACAATGAATAAAGAATCCGGTACTAGGACTGATTCAAAGCCAACTTGGCCTAATAGTTCTGAAACGGATTCTTCAAAAAGCGGTGAAACTACACAAAGCGATTTATTTAACTACAGTGCTGACGCTTCAATAGACGAAATTATTGAACGAGAGCTGCATTCGCAATCAATTGGCCTTGAACAAGAGTACAGTCGAATTAGCTATGATGAAAAAGCACGGCTACGAGCAGAAACCTTAGCACTTATAACGACATTAGTAACCTCGCAAAATTGTGATTGCCCACCCGATACCTATAAGCGGGTTAAGTTAAAACCAATACGTCGAGGTATGAGCTTACTGTCACTCGATTATCAATCAGCGATTTGTGATGTTGAGTGGTACATTGAGGAAGGTAATAAAAAATCAAATTTAATTCCTGAGTGGGTCTATTTTCAGGGACCGGGTGATCCGCCAGTGGATTTTGATGGATGGCTTCCGCGGTTTTGTCTATTTTTAGAGGTTAAAGCGCGTTATGATTTTTTATTTCAAAAAGGGTTAGGAGACCCTGAGTTAAATAATTGGGCTCTAGGTTATTACGAAAGATTAATAGATCAAGCAGCACGGCAAAATAGGGTTTGCGATTTTAATCCTCCTGCAAAATGTTGTTGGGTGTGGATGACACCAAAAGCGTATCTTCACTTTGAAATGGTAAAGCGTGATTTTCCACATTTGTTGTCTATTTTTGTTCCATTATCTTTTTATTAGGAAACCATTATGAAAAAACAATTAACTGTTGAGATGTATCTTAAACCTGAAGCCTATTTACCACTCTCTGTGTGTATTGCGCAAATTGAACAGATATTAAAAATCCAGCATAACTATCTTCATAAAAGTGAAAATTGGTACTTATGTGGTGCCTCTAAGAAAAAGTCATCCATTTATCAGCTATTTAATAAAAATGGCGTAACTAAAGTTGGATTGGAAAAATTAACTCAAAAATATAAGAAAAATAAGAATTCTTTTAGTGAAGCGATTTGGGATAAAGATACTGAAGAGGCAGCTCTAAGTTATTTTTTATATGAGAAAACTTTTGAGAAAAGATTTTTCCTTAAAATTTATTTAAGTTTTACAATAGATATAACGATTACTAAATCTCAAACAGTCACTGCATTTATTTTAGCCTTAGTTCAGAAATTTAATAGTGCCTATATTATGGTTAATGGAAATTATTTACCCCAAAAAGCTGTTTTTCCCGACAGACTATCTGCAGGCTGGATGATATACCTACCCAAGGCTCAATTAACGCACGAAATGGTGCCCGAGTCGTCGGATGTGGTAAGTGTCAAAAATGAGGATGGATTGGTAACCGGAACGCTGGTGGTAACGATGCCTCATTTTTTTGATAAAGAAAATGCAGATGATATTAAAGCGGTAAATCGAGTTGATATTCGGCTACGTGAGTTAGATCTATTGCCATTGTATACAGACATGTAAACTATTTATTCTGAATTAGAGGGAAGAAAAATCAAATTTAATTCCTGAGTGGGTCTATTTTCAGGGACCGGGTGATCCGCCAGTGGATTTTGATGGATGGCTTCCGCGGTTTTGTCTATTTTTGTTCCATTATCTTTCTATTAGGAAGCCATTATGAAAAAAGAATTAGCTGTTGAGATGTATTTTAAACCTGAAGCCTATTTACCACTCTCTGTGTGTATTGCGCAAATTGAACAGATATTAAAAATCCAGCATAACTATCTTCATAAAAGTGAAAATTGGTACTTATGTGGCGCCTCTAAGAAAAAATCATCCATTTATCAGATATTTGATGAAAATGGTATAACCGAAGTTGGTTTGAAAAAGCTGACTCTTGGGTATAAAAAAGAACATAATAGTTTTGATTTGGCTGTTTGGGATAAAGATACTGAAGAGGCAGCTCTAAGTTATTTTTTATATGAGAAAACTTTTGAGAAAAGATTTTTCCTTAAAATTTATTTAAGTTTTACAATAGATATAACGATTACTAAATCTCAAACAGTCACTGCGTTTATTTTAGCCTTAGTTCAGAAATTTAATAGTGCCTATATTATGGTTAATGGAAATTATTTACCCCAAAAAGCTGTTTTTCCCGACAGACTATCTGCAGGCTGGATGATATACCTACCCAAGACTCAATTAACGCACGAAATGGTGCCCGAGTCGTCGGATGTGGTAAGTGTCAAAAATGAGGATGGACTGGTAACCGGAACGCTGGTGGTAACGATGCCTCATTTTTTTGATGAAGAAAATGCAGATGATATTAAAGCGGTAAATCGAGTTGATATTCGGCTACGTGAGTTAGATCTATTGCCACTGTATACAGACATGTAAACTATTTATTCTGAGTTAGAGGGAAGAAAAATCAAATTTAATTCCTGAGTGGGTCTATTTTCAGGGACCGGGTGATCCGCCAGTGGATTTTGATGGATGGCTTCCGCGGTTTTGTCTATTTTTGTTCCATTATCTTTTTATTAGGAAACCATTATGAAAAAACAATTAACTGTTGAGATGTATTTTAAACCTAAAGCCTATTTACCACTCTCTGTGTGTATTGCGCAAATTGAACAGATATTAAAAATCCAGCATAACTATCTTCATAAAAGTGAAAATTGGTACTTATGTGGTACCTCTAAGAAAAAGTCATCCATTTATCAGCTATTTAATAAAAATGGCGTAACTAAAGTTGGATTGGAAAAATTAACTGAAGAATATAGGAAAAATAAGAATTCTTTTAGTGAAGCGATTTGGGATAAAGATACTGAAGAGGCAGCTCTAAATTATTTTTTATATGAGAAAACTTTTGAGAAAAGATTTTTCCATAAAATTGAATTAAATTTTACAATTGATATAACGATTACTAAATCTCAAACAGTCACTGCGTTTATTTTAGCCTTAGTTCAGAAATTTAATAGTGCCTATATTATGGTTAATGGAAATTATTTACCCCAAAAAGCTGTTTTTCCCGATAGAGTTTCTGCAGGCTGGATGATATACCTACCCAAGACTCAATTAACGCACGAAATGGTGCCGGAGTCGTCGGATGTGGTAAGTGTCAAAAACGAGGATGGACTGGTAACCGGAACGCTAGTGGTAACGATGCCTCATTTTTTTGATAAAGAAAATGCAGATGATATTAAAGTGGTAAATCGAGTTGATATTCGGCTACGTGAGTTAGATCTATTGCCATTGTATACAGACATGTAAACTATTTATTCTGAATTAGAGGGAAGAAAAATCAAATTTAATTCCTGAGTGGGTCTATTTTCAGGGACCGGGTGATCCGCCAGTGGATTTTGATGGATGGCTTCCGCGGTTTTGTCTATTTTTAGAGGTTAAAGCGCGTTATGATTTTTTATTTCAAAAAGGGTTAAGAAAGCCGGTGTTAAATAATTGGGCTCGAGGTTATTACAATTCTTTAGTTAGTCAAGCTAAAAGACAAAATAAGGTATGCGATTTTAATCCTCCTGCAAAATGTTGTTGGATTTTTATGACACCATGGGCGTACTTGGGTTCCCTTACCTTAGTTATAGAGGATATTTTATGCGAGAAATAATAGATGTTCAGTTTGATATAATCATTTATTTACCGAAAGTCACCTTCATTACCTACGCTGATTTTTGTCACCGTTTGGAAAAGGCCTTAAAGGTTTATCAACACTGTTTTGACCCCAAAATGACTTGGTATTTGCTCAAAAATACGGTGAAAGTAAAACCCGAGGCGCTAGTCCATAGTCCCGATGGTTTTACTGAGTTTGGTTTAAAAAAACTCTCTTTCGCTCACAAAAAAATCGATAAAGAGGGTGATACGCTCATTTCATTTATTGATGGTGAACACAATACCTTCGGAAAAGTTATTACTTATGATGCATCTAAATCCTTAGATAACTCGTTTGTTCAATCTAATATTGACTTTTTTTTCACTGAACCCAACGAGCCTCAAATTTTAAAACAAATCACGTTTTTTGTTACCGAGCTGGCAAAAGTCTTTACCGATAGCTATATTGAAATCGATTTGATGCAGACCTTTTCGAAAGTGAATGCACTATTTGTAAAACGGATTGGTGTCTCGTTAATTGCTTATATTCCAAGTCCCTTAAAAGCTAGCGACTATCCTGAAGCCCATCAAGTGATCCCGATTGATAAAGACGATAAACAGGTGGGAACTGTGATTGTATCGCTTGATCATTTACCAAGTATTGAAAACACCGAAGATGTGAAAACAATCAATCGGATTGATTTAAGATTGCGCGATGCTGATTTATTACCAATAAGAAGTGATTTATAAGGGATATTATGTGACAAGCTACTCTGTTCAATGTGATTATTAACTTAACTAAAAAAGCGTTCATTACCTTTGTCGATAGACATGAGCGATCACACAAAATTGTGATTGCCCACCCGATAACGTTGGCGTCGCTTTACTCGGCAATAATTCGCCAATATGGAAAACCCTTGCTTTTCCATTATCCACAGAAAACAGGACTGCCATTTAGCAGCGGTATTGGGGCTAATCCCTAATTGTTGATTGGCGGTTTTAAGGGTTTCACCTTGTAGCAATAAGTCAACAAAAGGCAACCACAGTTCGCAATGAGATAAATGATTTAATTGATATTTTTTGAGCGGATTAAACGTACGTCGACAGCTTCGGCAACGAAAATTAAGGCGGTGACCAATACGAACCGTCAGAGGTGATTGGCAATAATCGCAAGGCATGACGGATGTACTGAGCAAATCTTTAAGCCATGATTTAAATGCTTGCGCTTGCTGACTGACCTGGTTAGGGGTGGTTTGCTCAAGGTCTAATACCGCTTGATAAAGGTCAGGCTCATGCTGCTCCAGCAATTGCCGTATAACATTATCCCGTCTACGAGCTGCTCGTGGTGATAGGTTGAACCGGACTGCAATAAAACTGTGGGGCTGAGCCGTTAAGGTGTACGGAGCAATATCAATCAGCAATGATGTCGGTTTAAGGCGCTGGTATAAAGGATTTGCTGCAACGAAATTGGGCAACTGTTGCAAAAATCGCTCAGCAGCAGGCTGTTGCTTACTCGGTAAAATTGCATGATACATTATTACGCTCCTTATAACGGTATAGACTCCTCAATAATTTTCACAAACACTATAACCTAAAAAGTAAACAGTTGGAATTGTTTAATTAACGACTGCCCAGCCTAAACAGAATATGCTATATTATTTTTTAACTGATTTTACAAGGTGATACGATGGATATTAAACTGACTAAGCATGACAAACGCTATATTGAAGGCACAGACGATGTCTACAGCATTATGCAACGTGTGTTATTGCGTGATAACCAAATCGACCAAGAAAAAGAACATCTTTGGATGATTGGGATGAATCAAGCTGGTTATATTCTGTACATCGAACTGATTGCGCTTGGCAGTTATAAATCGGTCGACGTTGAACCGATGAATGTATTTCGTGTTGCGGTAATGAAAAACGCCTCACGCGTGATATTAGTTCACAACCATCCGTCAGGATCGCTGACGCCGTCGGATGCCGATAAAGATATCACCGATCGCCTCATTCAAGTTGGCCGTATTTTAAATATCGACCTAATCGACCACCTAATCATCACCCCAAAAACCTATATTAGCTTCCGCAGTACTAAACTTATGGACGAATTAGAATAAAGCCTAAAATACGTCCCAACTTATCAAGTGGTTGAACGCATCCGCAAGGAAGAAAAGTTGATAGCTAAAGAGAAGTTGGCGGTTGCTAACAGCAAAGCGAAGATAGCAAAATTGGGAGAGAAAAAAGAAAGAGAACAAAAAGAACGATTGGTTCAAGCTTTAGTCCAAAAAGAAGTATCGGTTGAACAAATTGCGATCATCATGAAAATTGGTGTAAAAGAGGTTCAAAAGATTTTGAAAAAGAAAAATAGTTAAAATTAAAGAATAATTAGATTTATAAAATGTGAAGTAACTCGCATTTTTTATGTTTTTAATTTAAGTTTTGCGATCTAACTAGCCTAAAATCAAAAAGAATTATAAATAAAAACAGATAATCAGAACAGATATAAATATCGACACAAAAAGGAAGTAGAATTGTCATGAATAATGCCTCTAAAATAAATAAGCCATATCTATGTCTTAATGCTATGCTAGTAGAAAAAAAATACAATACATTAGATTTCAGTAATTTTCTTAAAACAGAAATCAAAATAAATAGCTATGATTTAGATGATAAATATAAATTAGATGGTAAGTTTTACGTCAAAATCTCAACCGACAAGAAACCAGAATGGCATAAATTTACAGAAAATATTACAGGAAAATCGCTAGATGAATTAATGAACAGATCTAGCTCGGCAGTTTTATTTATAAAAAACCAAGATGTCATTATTGCTTTTACATTCGGATATGGACGTTTTTTAATTGATACAAAATATTTTGTACAAGATTTTGGTATCAAAACTGCTTTAAACACACTTAAACATGATAGTTTACGAAGTATTGATTTACATACATTAGATGACCAATCTATCCAAAAGAGATCTCAAGCATCAAGAAATTCTGGTGTTACCGCATTCGGTATAGATATATCAAAAGATGTTTTACGTGCAGTTACAGGCACTGCTAAAAAAGGTATTAATTTTAAAAATATATCAGGAGGAGATGCCGTTTATTCTTTTAGTGTCGAGATAAACATAGAAGAAATTCCCAATTTAGTTACAAAATTATTTACACATTATAATAATGACTCATATAAAGTTGAGTTTTCGTGGGTTGACAATATAAGAAAAATAAAAGAAAAAACACGTGTAGACGCCCTCGATAACAAATTACTAGAAAATATACAACAAAAATCTACGGAGATTATGATTACAATTCCTGAGATAATTCAATGGGATTCTGTATATGGGTTTAGCTTTACCAGATCAAAACACATAATTAAACCCACAATTGAAACAAAAGAATATCTTGATAATATTGATCCATCAGCGGTTAATATAAAATCAATTAAACGAGATCGGCTTCATGTTTTTGATATAAATGAAAATGAAACAGAATATCCAATTTATAATTGTATTTATTTTGAACATAAAAAAGGAAGTAAGACTTTTATTCTTTTTTCTGGACAATGGTATGAAATTGATAATAATTTTATAAAAAGAATTAATAGTGTATTGAATCAAATCGATATATCAGAACTTCAATTTCCTACTGTGTACGACTGGTCAAATGGTAATAAACCAAAACTTGAGGCAGAACAAGAATACAATAAAAGAACCGCCAAAGAACTTGATTGTTATTTATTAGATAAAAGATTAATAAAAAGTAATAGAACTACAACTCCAATTGAAGTGTGTGATTTATTGACTAAAGATAAGAAGTTTATCCATGTAAAACATCGAAAAGGTGGTTCAGCAGGATTAAGCCATTTATTTTCCCAAGCTAAAGTCTCATCAGAGGTCTTATTAGGGTATAAAGAATTTAGAAAAGCTGTTTCTAAAGAATTAAAAATTTCTTTTCCAAAATTAAACGAAATTATTCCCATTAACCAATTCAAAAGTGATGGTGTTGAAGTCATACTTTTAATTTTAGGAGAGAATTCTTCAACATTAAAAAATAATTTACCATTTTTTAGCAAAGTAAATTTGGCAGATACATATCAGAATTTAACTCAAAAAGGATTTAAAGTTACTATTGCAGGTGCAGAAAAAGAACAGAAAATATAAATTATTATATATAAGTTTAATATTTATTCTATAAGCTATATATTATATTAGCGATCTAGAGAAAATAAAGCTGTTGATACGATTGTTTATAAAAATTAAATAGATAATCAATTGAGAAATACAATATTTGTATGAGATAAAATCAGTATTTTTTCATTATAAATTGTATCAACGACATAGTAATATACCAATTTCCTGACCATATTAAAAATATTAATCTAATATTTTTGATATTTGTTCAAACTTTTCTTTCTCAAATTCATCAAAATTATTTCTAATATTCTTATTTTCTTCCTTTTCATAATATTCAATGATTTTTTGTGGTGCACCGTAATCACTTGCTAATCTGCCTTTTTCGGTAAGTGCATTATATTCAAGTTTAATTAAAAGTTTATCAATACCATGTTCTTCATCTATATTTGTGTTGTTTAAAGTTGTTTGATGATATTTATACATGATATTAAACACTCCTAAATATTTAACTAACTGATATTTAAATTGGTTAAAGATTACATCAGCCGTTATTCTAATAGCTTCATCAATCTGCTTGCTCCTCTTCTCTAACTGATATTTTACACATCCTAAAAAACCATTATTAATGTAGGCAGATAACATATACGTAATAATAGGGTAAGTACCAGACTCTATTTTAGTTTCTGTTTCTACAATACGTTTCAGTTGAGGGTTAGTTATAATAGGTTTTATTATATATAAAATAGTTTTTAATCCATCATAATGGATATTTAATTTTGGAGAATTAATATATTGAATTAGTAGCTTTATATTTTTCGTTTCTAAAGTATTTAATTTTTTAATTCGTTTATAAATATATAATTTATCTTGATAAGACATAGCCTTGAACATCGATATAATTTCATTTGGAATATTTTCATTTTTTAATTCTGCTAAAATTTTTAATTTACGCATTTTCTCATGCAAATTTAAAAATTTATTATCAGTTATAAATAAATCTATATCATCTTTTCTAGCTTCTTCATCATAGTTTTTGTACTTTATAACATCTCCCTTACTTTTTAGAATATCCTCAAATTCTGGTGATAAAATTAATACTCTACCACTATAGTGATGTAAAAACCGTCCAGCTCTACCAACGATATTTTTTGCATCAAATGATTTTAATGTTTTTTTTCCTTTATAGGCACTTAAAACAACAAGATTTTTTGCAGAAGTATTAACCCCTTCAGTAATTGTTGTCGTTGATATCAATACATTCAATGAGCCTTCATTAAAAAGATCAACAATTTCTTTTTGGATATATTTAGGAATATGGCCATGATGAATACCTATTTTATTTTTTAACGCTTTAATTAATATCCAAGTATTATTTTCTTTATCTCTTAAATTATAATTTTTTTCTAAATGTAAAATAAATCTTTGTAACCTCTTTGATTTGTGATTATTTTTTTGAAAAGATGATAATTTCAAAAGGTTATTGATTGTTTTTTCTGCTTTTGCGGGACCACTGGTATATAAAAGAGCATTTTCTTGAATATATAAAATAGAAGCTATAATAGAGCATACTTTTTCATTACTTTTATCCGTACTTTTTATGGTTATTTCTAATTCTTCAGCAATTTTATTTAACCCATTTGTCAATGAAATTATTTTCTTTGAGACTATTTCATATTTATTAAAATCAATTACTTTAAACCTATTCTCTTTTAAAAAAATATTAAACGATTGATTAATATTGTTATTTTTCTCTTCTGGAAATTCAATATAGGGACCAACTAATAAAATATCACTCGTTTTAGGCAAAATTTCATGTAAAGCAATACGATAAGCTATATCTCTTTCGTTTTCTTTATTCTCTGAATCAATCAAATATTCATTATCGATTTTATATATTTCATCAATAAAAACAAAATCTAATGAAAAATTTCTATGTTTATCAATAAAAGATAAATATCGTTCGGGTGTATAGATAAATAGGTTTTGATCACCTAACATAGGGACATCGCTAAGAGTATGAATAGAAAAGTTACTAAAATAATTATACTGAGAATCTGAAATCAATTTTTCATAATTTTCAGACAAAAGCGCTATTGTTGGAAATATTAGTGCAACATTTTTATATTTAAGTTTACGTATTATTTCATATACTAAAAAAGTTTTTCCAAAAGATGTAGTTGCAGATAGAAAATAACGGTTTGTTTTATCTGTTAAAAATTGATTTAATATTTCTTGCTGATATTTATGTACTTTAATATTTTCATCAATATATAATGACGATTCATACAATAGAGAGGATAGTGTATTAAGGCTTATATCTGATAATTTATTATCATGATTAAATTTTTCTAACAAATCATAATAATGTGGTATACCAGCAGCATTGGATATATATTTCAGAAATTCTAAATCAGATGATGACAGTTGTTCATCTTTAATATAATCAAAGTAATTACACACTTCTGTAATAAAATCGTATGCTTTTAACTTTTTAGCCCTATAGCCATTAAGACTTTTTATTAAATTAGCGGTTTTCTCGATTCGATACATTCAATCACCTTTTGTTTAATCTGCTTTATTTGATCTAAAGGCATTAATATAAAAAATAATTTATAATCAATCGATAATGAAAATTTTTTATCCTTAGAATTTTTATTAATACAATCAATTGCTTTAATGATTTTTTGTTCAAAATTAGATTTTTTATCTGAATAAATTAATAAGATAGGATAAACAAGCGTCATATTGTATTTCTTTATTTCATCAATAATTTTAATAGAAGGATTATCTCGCCAGCTATTAAGAATAGCTTCAATTTTAGAACCTTTTATACTAAACTTTTCACTATAATCATCAAATTCTAAAACATTTGTTGATAAATAATCATCTGAAAGAGCTTTATTTAATCCCTTTAAGGCGCTTTTCACGCATGAAGCTAGTGATTCTCTAAATTTAACTTCTCCAAACCATAAATAAATATTATCCTTATGTTCGGCTAAATGATAGGAGTCATAACCTGACGTTTCCGCTTTTGCAAGAGGACTATAAAAATAACCTCTTGATATAATAGGCTTTGCTTGGAAAAAATAATATAAAACTGAGTACAGCAAAACTTCACCATAAAAACCATACCTTATCTTTGTATCTAGATCCTGATCTGGTGAATACTTAATTTTTTTCTGTATAGCCTTATCTAAAAGATTTTCATATGAATACTTATTAATTTCGAATTGATTAAATGAATAATCAATAATCGAATTATAAATGAGATCTATTAGTTTTTCATTTGAATGGCAGATAAAAACATGATCATTATGATTACTAATATTTGGTTGATCTAAACCAAGACTCTCATTTGGCAATTGATATTTTTTTGATAATGTTTCCTTAATTAATTCTTGTAGTTGCGTTCTCAAAACAATCCTTATTTAAGATATAAAACCATATATAAGAAGAATAATATCAGTTTTTTTTGTATTTGTTTGTCAGATTTTTAGAACTCAATAAAATATTTGTGATATTAATCACAATTTTATTTAGTAAAATCTATGATCCAACTCGCAAAAAATAACAAGCCCATTAACATATAAGCCAACTAATTCCCCCAAATCTATCAAATATTCGCCCTTACGCCCCACGCATAGTGGAATAGGAAGCCGGAGGGTTTCGTTGGAAACCTTCGTTCGCCTGAACACCTGAACTTCAATATTGCACGGCTGCTTTCAAGGTGAAATCAATTGCACTAACCTAAAGGGAAATCTACAAATATCTTATCGAAGAAAATTATGGTAATTAGTAAGTTTGGCAATTTAAAGTTGATAGTAGTAAAGATTAAATAAAAATCGAGGATTGCTACTCGATAATTTTTACCCCTTCACACACACCACTTGCCTTAATTGATGCACTATCTCAACCAATTCATTTTGCGCTGTCATCACTGCATCAATATCTTTGTATGCCATTGGGATTTCATCAATCACATTAGCATCTTTTCGACATTCGACATGTGCCGTTGCTTTGATTTGATCTTTAATGGTAAATCTGTTTCTCGTCGCTGCTGGGCTTATCACTCACTACACAATGTGAAAAAACCATCTCATTTGGTAAATTATTGTTAAATATATCTTTTTGTTGTTTCAAGAACCAAAAAACAGAAGAATAATGATGCCGACAGGCTGAAAAAATATTTGGTGGGCTGAGTTGGGATGAGATTCAACAGCCCCTAGAGCAAATTAGAGATTATGCATTAAAGACCAAATAATTGCTTTACCATTTGTTGATTGTATTTATCCTGACCACGCCAATAAGTGGCATATACCCAATCGTGTTTTCCCCTTGTTGGGCGTTCATAAGAAGCGGGTTGTAAAATCCCCACACAAGCCAAAATCTCAATAACGGTGTTACGTTCATCCTGATTGGATTTAAAGTTAGGTACATCCGTCAGTTTATCACTCAGTGAACCCGGATAATCATCTTGCTGACAAGATGCAATAATGGCTAATATCCCTTTTAAAATAGCTATATCATCTTTGGTCGGTTCAGAGATTGCCTGTTTAGTGAATTGCATGAGATCAAAGTAGGTATAAAGTAAATCACCATGACGCACTCCTCCCCACTTTATTCGTTCAAAGTTTAAGATATTTAAATCTGCTTCGACGTAGTTTTCATTACCTATCATGCCATATTTGAGATCACGGCAGACCTGACACGTATAGGATGAATGACTCATTTGACCATCTTGATAAGATTGACCAGACACGACTGGCGTATATTGATGCGCTGTCATTAATTTGGCGATAAAGTATGACGCAATACCTGAGCGCCAATCAAGTCGCCGCGTTGATAAGCTGCTCAAAAATGCTTTGGCAACGTGTTCAAGTGTGATTGTGGCGACGATGTTTATGATTTTATTGACACAATCATCGTGTGATATGGTAATGGGATCAAACATTAATCCTTTTTCTTTCGCATACGCGAAGTCGTTCGGTTCTGTTTTTATCTCCTTTCTGTCTTTCCAGCCATTTTTCCAATAGGTTTGAAACAGAATCTTTTTTGCTTTTTTGTCCATTTAATCACCGTATTTGTCTATTTTACTTTGAATTAGCACGAGTGAGCGCCCTAGCCATTGAATTTAACTTATTGCGATAAATGATCAGATTCAGCAGTGATGTGATGTTTTTTTACTGCAATTAGCTTCGAACCGTCATTCAAAGTCACGTGCTAATCTTTAGCAAGCAAATAGTGTGTTAACACTTGCCCAAGCCCAAAACAAAGTTTCGGAAGCATAGGAAAACCTTCCCAATATTTGGATTGAAAAATACAAATCATCACCAAATATAATCTGCTGTTTTTGCATATCAATCTGCCAAGGTTGACCATCAATAACACCTTTTAAGATTTAAATAAACTTCATCAATTTATCCTTTACAAATAAATAATCAGCGTATAGAATTCATCCACTTTCCTGTATAATACTACTACAGGAAAATAATGAAGTAGAGTTTAAAATTACAATAAAATCGAATATTTTTTCATAGTATTAACTGTTTACAGCATTAAAAATAAAATTGTTGCGTAGTTATTTTTTGCGCTACACAATCAATAAATTTTTATTCTTTTATTTGTATTTTTTTAATCATCTAATTAAAAAAAGGAATTTTCATGGAAACTAAATCTGAGTTTGTAGGGAGTAACCGTTCTGTCGTTGTAACTCTTTTATTGTGGTTTTTCTTCGGTACATTTGGTGTTTATAGGATGTATTTAGGTAAAGTCGGAACAGGTATTTTAATGCTTGTATTAACAATAATTGGCTTTATTACTATCCCTATAATAATCGGTATTCTTATATTAATTGGACTTTTTATTTGGTGGATAATTGATTTAGTTAGCATACTAAAATCACCAAAAATAAATAAAATGCCTTAAATTTAAAATTTTTAACAAAACTATAATTACTAAAGATAAAACTAGAAGTTTGTTTTATTAACTCTAGTTTTATCTTTAGTAGTAATTTACAACGATTATAGAAAGGAAAGTTCCTCTTAATAAAGTCAGATCCAACTGAGGAATAACTTCCTTCTTAACAGATTGAAATTTTATTTAAATTAATCGTTCAACTTTAAATGATAGTAATGTAGCTCTTTATTATTCAATAACACAAAAACCCTATTTCATTAATCAATTTGCTGTGTTAAATCATATAGCCATTGTTTTTATCATCACATCTTAAGTACAACCTTGTTTGTGGTATTCGGCAGTCCTATTATATTATAAAGATAAACTCACTCGCCAAATAGTATCAATACCCAGCCGCTAAACCATCCCCTCTCGGGTCGGTTGCGCCCATTAGTCGATGATGATTGGTATCGATAAGAATGGCACCGGCATGACCCATGGTATCGGTGTAATCATCAACAATTTGCACATCATGCCCACGTAATTTGAGGGAATGAATTACATCGTTAGGTATGCGCCCTTCCACTTTAAGATTATTGGAAGATACACCCCATGTGCGGCCATGTAACCATCTTGGTGCATTAATGGCATCTTGTGGTGTCATGCCAAAATCAACAATTCGTGTCACAATTGCCGCTTGCGTTTGTGGTTGTCCTTCTCCGCCCATGGTGCCATAAATCAGATAAGGTTTATTATCTTTTAAAAGCATGGCTGGATTTAACGTATGAAAGGTGCGTTTATTTGGCTCTAAACGATTAATATGGTTAGGATCTAAGGAGAAAAAACTACCACGATTTTGCAATAAAATTCCTGTATCTTTAGCAACAATGCCAGAACCAAAATCATGATAAATACTTTGAATAATAGATACCGCATTTCCTTCTGCATCAACAACACCAAACCAAACGGTATCGCCTTTAGGATCTAATGGCTTTATTTCTACACGAGCCTTTTGCATATCAATCTGTTTTGCTTGTTGCTGACCATGTTGGGTAGATAATAAGAGATCAAGCGGAATCTGATTAAAATCGGGATCAGTAAGGTATTTATCTCGATCAGCAAATGCTTGTTTTGTTGCTTCAATTATTAAATGGTAATAATCTGCACTGCCTTCCCCCAAAGATTTTATATCAAAATTATTGAGTATATTTAAAATCTCTAACGATGCCATACCTTGTGTATTGGGTGGTAGATTATAGGCAGTATATTGTCGATAATTAACATGGATCGGGGCTACCCATGTAGCACGATTCTTAGCAAAATCATCTAAAGTCAATACACCACCATGGCTTTGCAGATCGTTGACAATATTTTTAGCAATATCACCCTGATAAAATTCCTTAGCTCCTTCATTTGCTATGGTTTTTAATGTGTTAGCTAAATCGGGTTGTTTAAGGATTTCGCCAATTTGGTAAGCTTGCCCATCGTCTTTTAAGAATACTTTTTTAAACTCCGAAAAACGCTGTAACTCCCGAAACTCTTTGTCTTTTGGATCAATATTGATTGTTGTCCAATAATTTAAGCTAGGTGAAACCGAAAATCCATGTTCGGCATAATCAATTGCTGATGCAAATAACGTGTGCCACGGTAGTGCATTTTTCATATTTTTAGATGCATACTGGTACGCCTCATCCCAACCGGAAACCACCCCTGGAACGGTATTGGCTGCCCGATAGCCTCGCGACGGAATTTTATGGAAACCTTGATTTTTATAATAGTCTATCGTGGCCAAACTACCAGAACGACCGCTGGCATTTAGCCCTTTTAGTTCTTTGGTTTTAGCATTGTAAATTAACCAAAAGTTATCGCCACCTATGGTATTCATTTGAGGATAAACTACAGCAAGCGTTGAGGCTACGGCAATCGCTGCATCAACCGCATTGCCTCCTTTGTGTAATACATCAATTCCAGCTTGAGTCGCTAAATAATTGGGGGACGTTACCATAACATTGGTCGTTATCGGGTTAAGACAACGGGAAGGGGTATCACAGTACTTTCCTGTCTCTGATAGTGGTATATCAGCAGCACCAGATAAAGGATTAATAAGCAATAAACTTAATAATATTGGGTGTCTTTTCCACATTTTAGTCGTTCCTCAATTGTTAACAGTAACATTTTGAGGAATGCATTTTCTGTGCCAAGAATAAACTAATTAAATTTTGCAGCTAAAATGATTATGACCAATGACAATAATACCGATTTGAATTGCCTTATAATGCTAACGGTGTTCCGCGATACTGCAAATCCGGCTGTTTAATCCACTGCTGGGCATCAATAATCGCCAGCTCTCGGGCATTTTGTTGTTTGGTGATGTCGAGAACGTGATTGGCGGCATTGGCGGCGAGTTCAAAGGCGGTTAATTGGGATTGTCCATTGACTAAATGGGCAGTAAACAGACTACAAATTAAATCGCCCACGCCTAATGGACGGTGGGGAAAATCATATAATGGTCGAGTCAGATGATAGCTTTGTGATGGTGTGGCTAAAATCATTTCAAATAATTCAGTCGTTTTACCGGCATGTAGCAGATTTTTAACCAATATGGCTTGAATCGGCTTATTTTGCAGTGTTTTTATCGCGTTAAGCACATCGTTAAAGGTTTTGATTTCCAGATTCGATAATATCTGTAATTCTAATAAATTAGGTGTAATAAAGTCAGCGTATTTGATTGCTTGCTTAGTGAAGAAATCAATAATATTTTGTGGCAGAGAACTGCCTTTATTGATGTCGCCCCCCATAACCGGATCGCAAACATAAATCGCATTAGGATTATAAAATTTAATCTTTTTTACGGCTTCAAGGATTTCTTCACCTTGTTCGGCAAGTCCAATATAGCCCGAAATAATGGCGTCAATGGATGACAATACGCCAATTTTTTCTAAACTATTGACGATTCGAGTGATTTGCTGAGCGCCCAGCACAATGCCGTCATAATGTGGATAAACCGTATTACTCGATAACTGAACGGTGTGAATTGGCATCACTTCGACACCTTGCAATTGCATCGCTAGCGTCGCCACTTTATTACCGGCATAACCATAAACAACATTGGACTGAATTGATAAAACGGTTTTCATATATTGACCTTATTATTCATCATAATAACGATATTTGCTTAACAAGTAGATGCAGATAATGGATATCAGTGCTAAACCGCAATAAAACAAGGCTAATGGTAACCAAAAACTTTTGAAGGTATAAATAACATAACCCCCTATCATCGGAATTAAGCTACCAAAAATAGCCGCACATCCTTGATAACTCATTGATAACCCGGTATAGCGCATTCTGGCAGGGAAAATACGACTTAAATACCCAGCTATCACACCATAAAAACCGCTGTAACAAATCACATTTAACGAAATACCAACAATAAAACTGGTTTTTGTGCCTGAATTTATAATCGGGAATAACAAGAATACCGATGCCATTGCCAATATTGCTGTACAAATCAAAAAGCGAGTTGCCGAGAATTTTTCTGACCAATAAGAGATAAACGGTTGAGCAACAAAATGGACAATAGCAATCCAAAACAGTGCATCAACTATCACTGATTTTTCGACACCAAGTACCAAAGTAGTATAACCAATCATTAAGGTATTGGAAAAGATACCGCTAAATGACAGCACATTAGCACCAATCGCTAATATTAATAATGGCAATGCTTTTTTAAATACTTCAATAATCGGTGCTGACTCTTGCTTTAAGTCTGCCTGTTTTTTAGATGCTTCAACAAAAACCGGGGATTCGGTTAACGTCACTCTAGCAATAATGCCAATAATTAACAAAATCGCACTGGCTAAAAAAGGAATACGCCAATAACCACTATCAATCAGTTCATTAACAGGTAAACGAATAATATAAGAAAAAACCAGTAATGCTAAAATATTGCCTGCTGGGCTTCCCCACTGAGCAAAGGATGAAAAGAAGTTTTTCAACCCTTTCGGCGCATGTTCATTCGTCATCAACACGGCACCACCCCACTCACCACCAACGGCAACACCTTGTAAAATTCGCAATGCAACCAATAAAATTGGCGATATCACTCCAGCTTGTTGGTAAGAGGGCAATAACCCGACACAGGTTGTGGCTACGCCCATTAACACTAACGTAATAATTAACGACTTTTTGCGCCCTAAGCGATCACCAATATGCCCAAATAACATCGCACCGAAAGGACGGGATAAAAAACCTACTGCAAAGGTAGCAAATGCCCCTAAAATTTGTACAAACTCGTTATCAGAAGGAAAAAATAGCTGACCAAAAATCAATACCGATGCTAACGCATAGATATAAAAATCATACCATTCAATAGTAGTACCAATAAAAGCAGCAAACGCCACTTTTTTTGCAGATGAATTTGACATAAGTAAACCTTGGATTGAGCAATAACGATGGCATAGCCAGTAATGAATAATGAAACTAGCACAAAACTCTCAACATCACAATTTGTTATCGGAAAAGAGAATAAAAAATATATATTGAAATTTAACAATACTTTTATTTTGTTGAGTACAGTCAACTTGATGCAGACAAATTGATTATAACACTTTAGCTTTGGGCTCCCGATAACTTTCATCTTATTGTAGTGATAGCATCTTCAATCAACGTTAACCAATGAATATGCACAAATCGCATAATGGTATATAAAATTGATATTTCCTTATTTGTCGATAATCGCTTTTAATTAGACATAATAAAAATAACGAGATAGGTAAGGAATCATTATGGGATTGATCGCGCCTCATGCTAGTGACAGTTTACAACCTTTACAGGTTAATGACGATGAACGGCTAGCCCTGCAACAATATGCAAAAAATTTACCAGCCATCACCTTATCCAGTCGTGAAACAGGGGATTTAGTGATGTTAGGCGTCGGGGGTTTTACACCTCTGTATGGCTTTATGCGAGAAGAGGACTGGCGTAGCGTGTGCGATAATATGCATTTAGCGAACGGGGTTTTTTGGCCAATTCCCATAACCGTATCGGTGACCGATGCTCAAGCTGATACCCTAAAATTAGGTGATGAAATCGCTTTAAAAACACCAGATGGGCAGATAATCGGTATTTTGAATGTGGATAGTATTTATCGTCCAGATAAACAATATGAAGCTAATCAGGTGTTTACAACGACAGATCCAAGTCATCCTGGTGTTGCAATGCTGATGGCTCAACCACCGGTTAATTTAGGTGGTAAAGTCCGGGTTCTGCACGATAATGGCTTTAAAGCACAGTTTGGTCAATATGCTTTAACGCCACAACAGACACGGGAACGCTTTAATCAATTAGGTTGGAAAAAAATAGCGGCCTTTCAAACTCGTAATCCAATGCATCGTTCACACGAATATTTAGTTAAAACCGTGTTAGAACTTTTTGATGGTGTGCTTATCCATTCATTATTTGGTAACTTAAAACCCGGCGATGTACCGACCAACATTCGTCTTAAAGCAATTAATAGTTTAATTCACAATTACTTTGTGCCAGATTCCGTTATTCATTCCGGTTACCCTTTAGATATGCGCTATGCTGGGCCGAAAGAGGCGTTACTGCATGCCCTTTTTAGACAAAATTATGGTTGTAGTCATCTTATCGTTGGCCGCGATCATGCTGGGGTTGGGGATTTTTACTCACCGTTTGCTGCACAAGAGATCTTTAGCCATTTGCAGGACAACGATTTACTCATTAAGCCAATTAAGATTGACTGGACATTTTATTGCCACAAATGTGACGGTATGGCATCAACGAAAACTTGTCCACACGGTAGTGCTGATCGCGTTCTTATTTCAGGCACAGAGGTCAGACGACGTTTACAAGCCAAAGAGCCGATACCAGAAACATTTAGTCGGCCAGAAGTCGTTGCTGAGTTATATCAATGGGTAAATCAGTAATCTGTTAAATAGTTAATCATTCATAAATCAATAAAGGGAAAAGCCATGCTAGATTTAACTAAAGTTAACCAAAAATTGCAAAATCAGTCACCGTTAACCATTATTGAATGGGCACTGAAAAAACAACAAGATATTCCCGTTAAAAGTATTATCAGTACCCATTTTGGCCCTTATGAGGCCGTACTTTTGCACCTTGTTACCCAAATCGATCCGAATATTAAGGTTGTTTGGGTCGATAACGGCTATGCCACCAATGCAACTTATCGCGTAGCCAATGAAATTACTAAACAACTTAATCTTAATCTGCATATTTTTGTCCCACAAAGGACGACCGCTTATTTAAATGTGCGATATGGTGGGCTACCTGAACTTGATACGCCGGAACACACCGAGTTTACACAAATTGTTAAAATTGAACCGTTTAACCGTGCTTTGTCCACACTCAAACCCACATTGTGGTTTACTGCACTACGCCGTGAACAATCTGCGCTAAGGCAAGAACTCAATATTGTAACAAAAGCAGGGGACAATTTATTTAAGATCGCCCCACTACTCGATTGGACAAGTCAAGATATGCAGAATTATATCCAAAAGCTTAATTTGCCTAACGAAATGGACTACGTCGATCCAACCAAAGGACCACAAGGTAGAGAGTGCGGTTTACATAAAATAACTTTTTGATTTTTAGGATCGATCCACATTGGACTTTACCAACAGAAGATGAGTAAAACAATATTGGTTAGATTTACCCTAACTCGTTAAGGTTGCGAGCCAATAGCAATTTAACGATAGCCTAAACGCTATCAGATAAGGTCATCGTATGAGTACACAACATTTTCCTTTTAATTGTGATGAGTTAAAAAAAATTATTGAAAATTGCAACGATAAGCAGCTAGCTTGGTTATCGGGTTATTTATGGGGAGTGGCAGAAAAAAGTTCCATCGAACAAGCTTTACCGAGTACCACCCTCCCCTCCAATATGACACAAGCGGAGCAACCGAAAAAAGTCACAATCCTATCGGCATCACAAACCGGTAATGCCCGCCGAGTCGCTAACGAGTTAAGTCAGGATATTGAACGTTTGGGTATTGTGGTGACTCATCTGCCGGCAGGAGAATATAAAGCTAAAAAACTCAGTCAGGAAGAGATTTTAATATTGGTGACCTCAACCCAAGGTGAGGGCGAGCCACCGGAAGAAGCGTTGTCACTCTATAAATATCTGTTTGCCGCTAAAGCGCCTAAATTAACTCATTTACAGTTTGCGGTTTTTGGCTTAGGCGACGCTTCTTATCCAAAATTTTGTCAAGCCGCTAAAGACTTTGATCAACGATTTGCTGAATTAGATGCTCAGCGCCTGCTAGTACGTGTAGATGCTGATACAGATTTTCAAACCGTAAGTACCTCTTGGCGACAGGCAGTGATTGATAAACTTAGTCAATTACAACCATCAAACACACAATCGCCAACAGAAAATTCAACCAGTATAGCCGTTAACAGTAGCCTTTATCACCGCGATAATCCATTTATTGCCGCCGTTAACGTTAATCAAAAAATCACCTCATGTGATTCAGATCGCGATATTCGTCATATTGAGCTTGACCTGTCCGATTCGGATCTTCATTATCAACCTGGTGATGCGGTAGGTGTTTGGTATCAAAATAGTAATGAACTTGTGGAGGAGATACTAAGTATCACCCAGCTTGCAGGTGAAACGCCAGTTGAACATCATGGACAACAGATCGCTTTAAAAACGGTTCTGACTGAATATGTTGAATTGACTCAAAATACGCCGATCATTATTGAAAAATACGCTCAAGCCGTTCAACACCCCGAACTTCTTACCTTAATGGGGGATCGAGAAGCCTTATTGGAAATGAGTCAAACATTACCACTGGTTGATATGCTTAACCGCTATCGTGGCAAGATAGCGGCACAGACCTTTGTTGAATTGCTTCGACCTCTTACTCCGCGTTTCTATTCCATTGCTTCTGCGCAAGATGAAGTTGGCTCAGAAGTTCATCTTACCGTGAATGTAGTGCGTTATCAGGTCGACGATAAGATCCGTATGGGCGGCGCATCTGGATTCTTAGCAAATCAAATTGCTGATCAAGATCAAGTCAAAATTTTTATTGAGCATAATGATAATTTCCGATTACCTGATGATACTCATGCACCAATCATTATGATTGCTGCCGGTACAGGCATTGCCCCGTTTCGGGCGTTCTTACAACAGCGTGCGAGTCAAGGTGCTACCGGTAAGAATTGGTTATTCTTTGGTAATCCACATTTTATATCCGATTTTCTCTATCAAGTGGAATGGCAGAGCTATGTTAAAGAAGGTCTGTTAACTCACATCGATCTTGCTTGGTCACGAGATCAAGCCGAGAAAATCTATGTACAAGATAAATTAATGGCTCAAGCCAGTAATATTTGGCAATGGCTACAAGAAGGTGCCTTTATCTATGTTTGTGGGGATGCTAAACGTATGGCAAAAGCGGTTGATTTAGCGCTTCAACAAATTTTAATGACTCAAGCACAATATCGTCAAGAACAAGCTATCAGTTATTTGGATGAATTAAGAAGTCAAAAACGCTATCAACGAGATGTTTACTAATGATAAACAGATACCACAACTAATTTTAATTTATCGAGTGATGTAATATGAGCAACAATAAATCTAAAACCGTTACCCTGACTCAAACCGTCAATTTAACACCGCCACAAAATGATGTCTCTGATCTGCCTTTATCGGATTCTGAACGATTTAAGCGAGAAAGTAATTATTTGCGAGGCACTATCGTTGATGATCTTAATAACGGTTTAACGGGTGGCTTTAACAGCGATAATTCTCAGCTAATTCGCTTACATGGCATGTATCAGCAAGATGATCGCGATATTCGTAAAGAACGCACAGAACAAAAACTCGAGCCACTGATCTCCATGATGTTACGTTGCCGCCTGCCCGGTGGTATCATCACCCCGAAACAGTGGCTGACTATCGATAAATTTGCTACTGAAGCAACAAAATATGGCAGTATTCGACTCACGACTCGACAAACTTTCCAATTTCACGGACTGTTTAAACGCAGCCTTAAATCTGCTCATCAGCTGTTGCATAAGATAGGACTGGATTCGATCGCCACGGCCGGTGATGTGAATCGTAACGTTTTATGTACTTCAAATCCTGTGGAATCAAAAGTTCATCAACAAGCTTATCATTGGGCAAGTAAAATCTCAGAACATCTTTTACCGAAAACCCGTGCTTACGTTGAAATATGGCTGGATGGTGAAAAGCTTTCTACCCCCGATAGTGAGCCAATTTTAAGTTCGACTTATTTACCGCGTAAATTTAAAACTGCCGTTGTCATCCCCCCGATTAATGATGTGGATGTTCATGCTAATGATCTTAGCTTTGTGGCGATCGCAGAAAAAGGCGAACTGATCGGCTTTAATGTATTAGTTGGTGGTGGTTTGGCAATGACGCATGGTGATAAAACAACTTACCCACGCAAAGCCGACGATTTTGGTTTTATTCCTGTCGAAAAAGTACTGACGTTTGCTGAGGCCGTTGTGACCACCCAACGTGACTGGGGCAACCGCCATAATCGCAAAAATGCCAAAACCAAATATACGCTTGAACGCGTTGGCGTGGAAAACTTCAAAAAAGAGGTCGAACTACGTGCCGGCAGTCAATTTCTAAGTAGTAAACCTTATAAATTCAGTCAACGTGGTGATCAATTTGGTTGGTATAAAGGTATTGATGATAACTGGCATTTAACGTTATTTATTGAAAATGGTCGGTTACTTGATTATCCCAATAAACCATTAAAAACCGGCGTTGCAGAAATTGCCAAAATTCATCAAGGTGATCTGCGTATAACCGCCAATCAAAACTTAATTATTGCTAACGTGCCAGCAGAACAAAAAGCAGCCATTGAACAGATTGCTCGACAATATGGACTGCTTGACGATACGGTCACATTACAGCGTAAAAATTCCATGGCCTGTGTGTCTTACCCAACTTGCCCACTTGCTATGGCTGAAGCCGAGCGGTTTTTACCGACATTTATAACTAAAATAGAACAGATGTTAACTCAACATCACTTATCCGATGATTATATTATTTTGCGTGTAACCGGTTGCCCTAACGGTTGCGCCAGAGCCATGTTGGCGGAAGTGGGCATGGTGGGTAAAGCACCGGGGCGCTACAATTTATATCTCGGCGGTAATCGAGAAGGCACACGAATTCCGCGGTTATACAAAGAAAACGTGAATGTAGAAGAGATTTTATTAGCACTCGAACCACTTATTGCCGCATGGTCCATTCATCGTAATAAAGAAGAAGGATTTGGTGATTTTGTTATTCGTCATGAGATTGTGAAACCGGTACTCAATTCAGCAATTGATTTTTATCAGGAGGCGAATTGAAGCGAATGTAAAAGTTATTAGCAGGTAATCTTAAACTGGGATTATTGACTAGTAAGTAGGCATATATAGCCATAATTCATATGGTTATTACTTTATCATATTTGTCTTTTTTATACGTTCTTTTATACTGAAATTACTTATCGAAACACGTAATTTTATTAATAAAATTAGGAATAAACATAATTTATAAATGAGATAAAATACCTATAACCTATTTTAGGATATTGCTTATGTTCGCTGGCGGTCTGAAATTTTTAAATAATTTACTTTTTAATACGCGTTATTAATTATATACAGCAAATTACACATAAATAATAAAACTATATCAATGAAAATAAAGTAATTTTTACTGGAAAGATCGCTATGAACTTACAACAATTAAGGATTATTCGGGAAGCTGCGCGTTGTAATTATAATTTAACCGAAGTCGCAAATTCTTTATATACATCTCAGTCAGGAGTAAGCCGTCATATCAAAGAGCTCGAAGAGGAGCTGAATATTGATCTTTTTATTCGCCAAGGTAAACGGCTGATTAATATGACTGAACCTGGTTTGGAATTGGTGGTTATTGCCGAGCGCATTTTAAATGAAATTAATAATATTCAGCGGTTATCAACCATTTTTTCTAATACTGATGAAGGTTCATTAGTGATAGCGACCACTCATTCGCAGGCTCGTTATATTCTTCCGAACATTATAAAATCTTTTAGAATGCTTTTTCCTAAAGTCCATATCATTATCAATCAGGGTTCATCCAGTGAAATTATCTCCCAGCTTCTTTCCGGCGAAGCGGATATCGGTATTGATAATGAAAGAGTGGATAACAATTCACTTGCTACCTACCCTTTTTATCGCTGGCATTACTCGATAGTTACCCCCAAAGATCACCCTTTGACTAAAGCCGATAAAGTGACATTAGATATGTTGCAACCGTTACCTATCATCACTTATCGTCAAGGAATCTTTCCTCGTAACAGTATCGATAAAGCCTTTTCAGCTACTGGATTAACGCCCAATATCTCGCTCAATGTTCAAGAGCCTGATGTTATTAAAACCTATGTTGAGTTAGGATTAGGGATTGGTATTTTAGGCAATAAAATGTATAACCCTGATCATGATATCAATTTAGTTGAATTGGATGCGAAACATCTGTTTGAGTCACATATTACATGGCTCGGATTAAAGCGACATAAATTACAACGCAATTATATTTGGCGCTTTATCCAATTATGCAATCAAGAACTATCACTGGAAGACATCAAAAGCCATGCATTATTTGAGCAATCACACTCTAAAATACTTGATTATCAGATTTAATTTATAGGAATCATTCTTGTTAAATCATAAACTCTAATAGCTCATCTTGCATAAAAATATTAACGAGTGAGGGTTGCCAGTAGACAGTATCACCAATTTCAACTTGCTGTTGTTCATATTGTCGATAGCTAATAGAAACATCAATATGCTTTGGTTGTCCGGCTACAGCAATTTCCAGAAAGACGGTTGGACCAGCCGTATGTATACGTACAACTTCTCCTTGGATATCATTTTTTCGGGCCATTTTAGCAATACTGATTTCGTGAGGTCGAACATAAGCAAGAGCAGACTGATCAGACCAGGTACCTTGTTCCCTCATATCTTTGTGAAAATCACCAATAATTAATGTATTATTTTCAATGTAACCATATAAAAGGTTAACATCCCCTAGAAAATGCGCAACAAAGGCGGTTTTGGGTTGCTTATAGACTTCGGCAGGGGTACCTATTTGCTCGATGTGACCTTGATTCATTAAAATTATTCTATCAGCAACTTCCAGTGCTTCTTCTTGATCATGGGTAACAAAGATGCTGGTAACATTGAGTTCATGATGAAAATCACGTAACCAACGTCTTAAATCTTTACGGACTTTAGCATCTAAAGCACTAAAGGGTTCATCAAGCAACAACACATTAGGTTTCGAAGCCAACGCACGCGCTAACGCAACTCGCTGACGCTGACCACCTGACAGTTGGTCTGGATAACGTTTGGCAAAATGGTCAAGTTGCACTAATTCGAGTAATTGATTAACGCGTTCATCAATTGCTGTTTTATTTAATCGTACTGATCTTGGTTTCATTTTTAGTCCAAATGCCACATTTTCAGCTACATTCATATGCCGAAATAACGCGTAATTTTGAAAGACAAAACCAATATCTCGTTGCTTGGCGCTCAGCTTTGTTACTTCCCTATCAGCAAAATAGATTTGTCCTGAACTGGCTGTTTCTAAACCGGCTATAATGCGCAGTAAAGTTGTTTTTCCACAACCAGATGGGCCTAATAGTGCAACTAATTCACCTTGTTTTATGCTGAAATTGATATTTTCTAAGACATTAACGTGTTCAAAACTTTTATTGATATTGTGTAGTGTAATACTCATATCTACCTCTTAGTTCCCATAATGACATTCATTGGCTAAGCGCCTTTCAATCCATTGACGAATCAAGAGTAACGCAAGCGACATCATTAATAGCAAAATAGCGACACTGAATGCAGCAACAATATTGTATTCATTGTATAAAATCTCAACATGAAGCGGTAAGGTATTGGTGTAACCACGAATATGCCCAGAAACAACCGATACCGCGCCAAACTCACCGAGTGAGCGAGCGGTGCAAAGAACAACACCATGCATTAAGGCCCATTTAATATTGGGTAAAGTAATGTGGAAAAAAATTTGCCAGCCATTTGCACCAAGGACGCTGGCGGCCTCTTCTTCATGAGTACCTTGTAGCGCCATTATCGGAATGAGTTCTCTTGCCACAAAAGGAACGGATACAAAAATCGTTGCTAAGATAATTCCTGGAATCGCATAGACAATTTGAATATTCCACGCCTGCAAAAACGGATACAACGCACTTTGTGCGCCAAATAGCAATACATAGATTAAACCTGCCACAATGGGGGAAATCGAGAACGGTAAATCAATTAATGTGACTAATATTTGTTTGCCTTTGAACTGATATTTAGTTATGACCCAAGCTGCACATACACCAAATATCACATTTAATGGCACCGCTACACCAACGGCAATCAGTGTTAATTTAAAAGCGGATAAGGTATCTGGCTCAATAATCACTTGCCAAAATGCATTTACACCATTAGCTAGCCCCTGCGCGAGCACCACAACCAGCGGCAACACCAAAAGTCCGAAAAACAGCAATACCGCCAATAAGATTAGCAATAGCTGTAAACGGGTTACTTTCTTTTTTTCTGTTATTGATTGTAATATCTGCATAATCTTATATTAATGGTTTTTATTAATCTTACGGTTAAGTTTTCGCTGTAAACTGTTCATAATTAATAACAATACAAAAGCAATCAGTAACATCGTTACGCCAATCGCGGCAGCGGCATCATAAGCATATTGGTCAAGTTTTGAGACAATTAATAACGGTAATATTTCGGTCTTAAATGGAATATTACCGGCAATAAAGACCACTGAACCATATTCGCCAATAGCACGAGCAAAAGCGAGGGTAAACCCCGTTAGCCAAGCAGGTAAAATGGCCGGTAAAATAATATGCATAAAAATTTGCCTAGGCGATGCACCAAGCAAACTCGCCGCTTCTTCTTGTTCACGTGGTAAATCAGCCATTACCGGTTGTAAAGTACGCACAACAAACGGCAATGTAACAAATAACAGCGCTAAGGTAATGCCAATGGGGGTATAAGCAATTTTAAAACTGAACCATTGCCCAATTGGCCCATTTTTGGCATAAATTGCGGTTAACGCAATGCCAGCAACGGCTGTTGGTAAGGCAAACGGGATATCAATACAGATATCCATTATCTTCCGTCCCGGAAATCGATAACGTACCAGTACCCAAGCCAATAATAAACCAATAAAGCTGTTTAAACCGGCGCTGATAAATGCGGTACTTAATGAAAGCGTTAATGCCAATAAAAACTGTTTGCTGACTAATAACCGATGCCACTCCTCAAAAGACAGCTTTGTTGAATAAAGAAACAAACCTAATAACGGAATAAGCACAATCAAACTAAGAAAGGTTAAAGTATAACCTAACGTTAAGTTAAAACCTGGGATGATCCGTTGTTGTTTAATGCTTGCAACTTTCATAACATTCACCTTTATACCGCAAAGCTAAGTGAGCACACACTTAACATCGCCAGAATAAGCAGTAATTAGTTTATCTCAGCATAAATTGCATCAAAGATGGCCCCATCACTAAAAAAGGTTTTTTGCACTGTTTGCCACCCACCAAAATCGTTATCAACCGTAACTAACTTAATAGTAGGAAACTGATCAGCATATTGTTTAAGGACATCAGGATTAACAGGACGATAAAAATGCTTGGCAATAATATGTTGTGCCGGATCGCTATATAAGTATTCCAAATAAGCTTGCGCTTGCTTACGTGTACCTTTGCTATCAACAACTTTATCGACTAAAGCCACAGTCGGCTCAGCTAAAATGGATAATGAGGGCATAATAATTTCTAATTGATCGCCACCTTGCTCTCTTAACGCCAAATAAGCCTCATTTTCCCAAGAAATTAAAACATCACCTAAGCCTCGCTGTACAAAGCTAATGGTTGCGCCTCTGGCACCAGTGTCTAAAACCGGAACATGTTGATATAATTTGGTGACAAAATCTTGAGCTTGTTCATCGTTACCATAGGTACTTTTAGCATAAGCCCAAGCCGCCAAAAAATTCCAACGAGCCCCACCCGAGGTTTTGGGATTGGGTGTTATTACCTCAACATCATCTTTTATGAGATCACCCCAATCATAAATCTGTTTTGGGTTACCTTTACGCACTAAAAAAACAATAGTTGAATGGTAAGGCGCACTATTATTTGGCAACCTAGCTTGCCAATCAGGTGATATGTTAGTTTGATAACGATTTAATGCATCAATATCACTCGCTAACGCAAGCGTAACCACATCAGCTTGCAAACCATCAATGACCGAACGCGCCTGTTTACCAGACCCACCATGCGAATTATTTATCGTCAACCGTTCACCGGTTTGCTGCTGCCAATACTCGATAAAAGCCTGATTATATGCTTTATAAAGTTCTCGCGTTGGATCATAAGAGACATTGAGTAATTCAATTGCTTGCGCTTGATGCATAAAAGTGCAAATTGCCAATAAGATTAAGCTGATCCCATGCCTATATAATTTTTGAAAAATAGGTAAATTTTTCACTCGACACCTCACGCTACGCTACTAATGTATTGGATTAGTAATAATAAAAATATGAAATAATTAGACCAAATTATGGTGAGATGCGAAAACGATTATTTTGCATTTAGTTATAACAAAAATAGATATATAGGTGTGGAGGGTGATGAGAGTGTCGAGGTTTTGGATATAAAAAAACAGTTCAAGCAAATATTCTTTGAGCAGATTTTAGATGTGCCATTGTATTACGATACAACGATTGTAAATCGTCGTTACACAATCTTTCAAACTATCATATTACAAACAAAATCTATTATTCGGAGTTTATAATCAGCTTATGACAGTTTTTAATTCATATTTATGTTCAGAATAATCATCTAACACAGTGTCAACCATTCGAGACAAGCGTTTTTGCTTACTGAATTCTTGATTATTACTACTAATAACCTCTAATCGGGCTTGGTAAAATGTTGTGCTGTGCGGTGCTCATGTAAAAATTCTTTTTTAAGAGCGTATATCACATAATTAAAGCTTATTTTTGCTATCTTGTTTAAGCGCATTAGCGGCTTTTTTTAATGGTGCTTTAAAAGCACGTTCAAACCTACTCATATACTCCAAATGCCATTGTGTATATTGAGGCCACTCTTCCTTATTATAGCCATCGACTTTATGAGAAAATTGAATTCGACAAGCCTTTTTATCATCCAATCGCATCCATTCAAGTGATGATCCAAATGTATTTTCTATCTCATTTTTCATCTTAAATAAATAATCAAAAAGAAATTTATTTTCATCTGTGGAGCTCTTACTTAACCACAGTTCAACACGCAGCTCTTTTTGGCTAAAAATTAGATTGTAAGGACAACCACTTAGCCCTGACCCTGCCGAAAGCCAGTGATCTTTGCTAGGGCTAATATTATTGTAAAGTGTACAGCTACTTTTTTGAAAAACCTCAAGTGTAAACTCCCAATATTGGCGACGAATAGAGTGCCTATTTTTCAGAACCACTTCAGTATTCTTTTCTTCTGCTTCTTTAGCACTAATCCCAATCATGAGCTCTTTTGCTTCTGGGGTTGGAATGATTTGATCGATTTCAAGAAAAAGTTGTTCATTTAATGCATAAGGCGTCACTTTAAAACACTGGATATTAATACCTTGACCCAATAACCACAACGCAGTACTCGTTACTTCCTTGCGGAAATTTGCTGCAACCAACATCAAACGCTGACTATTGCCAAGGTTTAATTTGACTTCATCTAAATCTGGAATTTCAAGAAATTCACAAATTCGATCAGCAGCATTCAATTGAGGCTTTTTATCTTGTTTTGTGGTTTCTGAATGGAAAGGAGTCTTATTAAGATATTGCTGATAAATATCAACAATTTGCCCTTTTGTTAAACTGGCACAATAAGAGGCATATTTAATCACTTGCCAGACAACATCACGACCACTGTCATCTAGCTTGTTTTCAATAATCACTAAATTACCATCTTTATCAAGTGCTAATAAATCCAAACATTCACGGGTATCATCAAAACCATCAAACTCCTTTTGAATAATCAGTAACTCTTCACCTAATGCATCGGACTGATAGGTGAGCCACTCTTGTAAATGTTTACGCTCAGTAAATCCTAATTCACTAAAACACTTTACATTTACCGGACTAATTCGGTTAGTTTGACGATCGATGATAAACATAGCTTATCCTAATTTTTATTTTGACAACTCGGCTACAACTTTGTCTTTTTTTGTTACAAAATATCCTATAATCCATTTAATTGAATCAATGAACTCGGTTTAATGCCTTAAACGTAGTGGTAAAATGTTGTTTTGCATCATTTCCATATAGGCTTCTTTAATGCTGCGCCAATAACGTAACTTAGGTACAGGGTTTTCAGTGCTTGTCTTATACACATCATAATGGCTAGTATTTCGTAATTCATCCTCACCATTTTGTTTGCTACGATTTGGATTATAGTTATCCACCACAAAACGCAGTTTATCCACCTCAACCGCCCAAATCTCAGCAAATTTTGTGACTAAATGTTGAATGGTTTCACTGATCATCTGTTCCAGCAACTCAGTAATATTTTTACCACGGTAAGATTCCGGATCACGCTTAATATTTTGCCAAAGCGTATCCATTAGGCTCGCAAGTTTTGAATTTTCTTCACTCAGCGTTTGAATATAGTTATCGACTTCTTGATATTGCGTGTCATCCTCTAAATGTAAGCCTGATGCTGTTTCTGCATTAGGTACAACACGCTGAATAAGAGATAGAATATAACGATAGTTAATTTCTTCCATCCGGTGTGTAAGCAGAACATATTCAATATCTAACGGCTCTACTTCATCATCATCACGATTATCGCGCAGCTCTTCAAGCACATTAACATAAAAACCATGATAGCCTTCTATCTCACTTTCTGTAATAGAGAAATCTTCTTCGAGCTTAGTAATATCAAAATCAAAATAGACTGATGCCGCGTTAAATGCTTTATCAAAACGCTGGTATAGCTTTGCAAATTGTCGTTTTTCACCTAGTGTAAGATGATGAGTCGCTTCAGGTGTAGGCACTAGATTGCGTAACGCTTTTATCGCTCCTTGTAAACGGGCTTTCGCTTCTTGCCAGGTTGGGGCAAGAACATGATTTTCACCACCATTAGAGTAAAGAAATAATGCTTGTTCAACAGCGTCTTGATAGAGATGGGGTGTTTGAAAAGTGACAATTTGACCAAAGGTTTTGCCCTGATCAAATAATCGATTAGTACGTGAAAACGCCTGAATAATATCATGTGGTCGCATTGGTGGCCGGTCGATGAATAAAGTCGAAATGCAAGGAGCATCAAAGCCGGTTAATAGTCTATCGACCACAATAATAATATCAATCTGTTCAGCTCGTCTATGATACCGGCTTTGTTTTCTAGCCAGTCTGGCATTGATATTTTGATTATAGGCACGAATTGTTTCAAGAGTAAAGTTCGTATCATAGCACTGATTATAATCAACTAACACTTCTTTCATTTTTTCTTGATTGCGAATTGATGATTCTTCATTTTCAGAGAGTGAATATGTCATCGCGACTTTAGGAAAATCTGGCAATATACTTCGTGTGTGCTCACTAATTTTGACGGTTTCAAGTCCGGCGATCACACGTTTAAACAAATCATAATATTCCTGTGCAATGGCGATACTTGGTACCGTTAAAATTGTACCATAAGCTTTGCCTTCACCATTTTCCGTCGTAAAACCAAGTTTGCTTTTTGATTTATTGATAATCGAGTCAATGACTTTTAAGCGATGCCTATTATTGTCATATACCTCACTAGGAATGAGCTTTTCTTTCTCTTTCGTACTTAACTGGTTCAGCTCTTTGTTAGCATGATAATGGCAAATAATCCTATCAATTTCATCTTCTTCAAGAGTACTCTTATATTCCACTTGAAAGCCAAGTACTGCTTGATCGTTAATTGCCTCTTTTACCGTGTATTCATGTAAACGCTTACCATACTGCTGTTCAGTCGTTCTTGCTAAATCACCTAACTCAGCGCGTGGATTTTCGGCAAAGATTGGCGTACCAGTAAAACCATACCATAGCGCATACTGAAAACAGCGATCAAGCTCCTGTTTTTTTCGTGGTGTGACAGCGCGGTGACACTCATCAACAATAAACGCCACTTTAAGGGATTTTATTTTATCATAGCGTTTTTGTTTGCGTTCGCTAATATTCGTTTCTGCCATGCGCTTCATTAAATGATTAAGTTTTTGAATAGTGGTAATAACCACACCACGATCTTCACTTGCCAGTCGCTGTACTAAATCATTGACATTATCAGTTTCATCAATTGATACAGGATCAAATTCAGCATAAGAAGTAAAAGAACTGGTCGTTTGCTGATCAAGATCGACGCGATCAACAATAAATAGGGTTTTATCAATCGCTGGAATCTGTAACAGATTACACGCCACTTTATAAGAGGTTAAGGTTTTACCCGAACCGGTAGTGTGCCATACATAACCAGATTGCTGTCGTGCCGAAGCCTGCTTAACCGCTTCAATAGCATGGATCTGATAGGGTCGTAATAAAATTAACGCTTCATTATCTTTGTCGGTAATTGAATATTGAGTGACAATTTTATGTGCCTGTGGAATAGATAGCACAGCTTTAGCAAAAGCCAAATAGTCGGTGATAGGTTTATTACTGGTATCCACCCATTTACATAAAAAGCGTTCATTTAATTGAGAATATAGTGCTGAAGCAATATAACGGGTATCGGTGCCATTACTCACAACAAACATCTGCACTGAAGAAAAAATACCCTTAAACTTCCCTTCTTTTAGGTATTTTTTGATCTGACGGAAGCCATCCATATAAGGGTGCTGGCGATTTTTTAGTTCAATATGAATCATTGGCAAACCGTTGATCAGCAATGTCACATCAAAAATACGGTTACGATCATTCGCTTGCTGCTTACCGCTGGTAAACTGATTAATTACTTCATAACTCGTGCTGCCACCAGCTACATCGGCGCGATTAATCACATTCAAACGAATTGTACCAAGGCTGGCATCTTCACGCTGTACTTGTACTTTAGCGATACCATTCTCACCAGCAAGCCATTTAGCCGCTTCATAAAAACTAATAAAAGTCAGCTGTGTTTTAATCTGCATAAACTCTTGCTCCGTTAAAGCGACGCCGCGTAATATTGCACGATTATTCGCTTCAAGAATGTTGCGTAAGTTTTGCCATAAAGCTGCTTCATTGGTTAAATCATCCCGATAGTGCCATTGAGATTCACCTTGAATCAGTTGATTAATCAGGTTGATTTCTAACTCTCGTTCTTTAGTAAATTGAATCGCCACAGGCTGTCCTTTTTATAATGATCCACTAAATAAATAATCGCTGTAACATCGCTTTTTTAAGTGTTTGATAATGGGTTAATTTATTTTGTTGTTCAGTAATTTGTTTATCCAATTGTTGGAAAAAGTTACCGATTTGGGTTTGTTCTTCGAATGATGGAAAATATCCTTCAAACTTAACTAAATTACTATATGTAATTCCAAAAACTTTCATACCAGTCCCAACTAAATAGCAATGTTTCTTAAAATTATCTGTATGAAAAAAATAATATAAATACATTGAAGATTGCTTTATTGGTCTTATCGCGATTGTATGTAACCCTGCTACAATTTTATTCTTCATAGGCGAAAAATTTAAAATACAAGGTTGTGCAATACCTTGATAGTCTTCGGATGCATCAGCCAATACCAAATCTCCTTTTTGCAATATTAGATAATCGCCATACTTAATATTTGGTAACATTTCATCATGACCAATAATATTAGCTTTTTTCCTGTGTATATCACCATAATGAATGTATTTTAAACCAGTATTATTTTCTACTTCCACATCTCTAGATAATGAATAAGATTTAATTTGTTTTAATAAATCTTCTAACTTTTTCTTATTCCAATCCCCACTAAACCCGTTAAAACGCACTTTTGGTACTTTTTCATCTTTTTGAGGAAACATTTTTTGTAGCATGGCTTTTTTATAGTTTTGTGCTTGAGTTAAGGCATGTTGTTGTAGTTCAATCACTTGATCTAGTTTCTGGAAAAAATGGCCAATTTGCGTTTGTTCTTGTTGCTTAGGTGTCAAAATAGGCATTGTTCTAAAAACGGAATCACCAATTGCAAATCTATCAGAACGTGCACCTTTGTCACCATTCATAAACATAAAGCGATGCCATTTAGATGTTGAAAAATAATAATCTAAAAAATCATTATTTATCGAATGTGTTCTAAAAACATAATATAGCGGTGACATCACTCCTGTACGATTTAACTTATTGCGTTTTATCGGTCCAACTGGTGCCAAATTTGAAATCCTTGGATTATAAACAAAATCATTCGGTTGAACGACATAGTAGTGGCATAAATTAATTTCATTTGAAATATCTTTATTAAAAAAATCTCGCTGATTTATAATTCCATACTCAGCGGAATTAGTAAAAGTTTCATTGATAAGATTGTTTTTATTTTTTTCTTGAACTTTGTCCGAGATATCACAAAGTTTTGTAATATTCCACTCCCCACTAAATCCCTTAAACCTCAGTTTAGGCACCTTACTCTTAATGCTTGCCATTACCAACTCCTTGTAATGCCGCTTTAAAGTCTGCTAACTCTTTTTCCGCTTCTGGTGTCGTGCCCGTTAGTTCATCTAACATCGCAATCAGTTCTTTTTCTGCGATTTTTAGTTCTTGTTGTGTCTGCATCATCGCGGTGGATAAATCAGCTAGAGGAATCTCTGGTTCTGTTTCAAAGGTATCAACATAGCGGGGAATATTAAGGTTAAAATCATTCGCTTCAATCTCGGTAAAACTCGCCAAATAGCTGAATTTGTCGATAGTTTTGCGTTCTACATAAGCTTTAAAAATGGTTTCAACATGTTCATCAGTTAAGACGTTTTTGGTTCGCGCTTTTTCAAATAATTCTTGGGCATCAATAAACAGCACATCACGTTGATTGTAATCTTTACGTAAGACAATAATTGTAGTTGGAATACCAGTATTATAAAAAATATTCGCAGGTAAACCTATCACAGCATAAATATGACCGTTTTCAAGTAATGTGCGGCGTATTTTCTCCTCGCTGCTGCCTCTAAACAATACCCCATGTGGCAGCACAATCGCCATAGTACCCTTTGATTTTAAATGGTAGAAGCCATGCAGTAAAAAGGCAAAATCAGCACGCGATTTGGGCGCCAACACCCCATAAGGTGCAAAACGAGCATCATCTAAAAAGCCTTTTACTGCACTCCAGTGCGCGGAATACGGTGGATTCATTAATACACCATCAAAATTGGTTGGTTCATCTGTTGGCCAGTCATCACTTAGTGTATCGGCATTGCTTAAATATTGATTTGCAATCGGCACTTGGTGCAACATTAAGTTCATACGGGCTAGATTATAGGTTGAAGTATTAATTTCCTGACCAAAATAGAGCACGGTTCCTGGTTCTTGACTCTCTTTTTTAATATTAAGCATTAATGACCCCGATCCCATAGTTGGATCATAAATACTAAAACCTTTTTGTTTGTGCTTGCCATGCATCACAATTTTAGTCATTAATTTTGCCACACCATGTGGTGTATAAAATTCCCCCGCTTTTTTTCCTGATTCAGAGGCAAATTCACTGATCATATATTCATAAGCATCGCCCAAGATATCGCCGACATAACCATCTAAATCAACCTCTGCCAATTTTTTCATTACACCCGAAATAGTTTCATTTTGCTTTTGTGGTGAGGCACCAAGTTTACGCGAATAAAGGTCAATATCCTGAAATAGGTTGGCAAAAATCTCATGCGCTTGTTCAATATTACGAAAACCTTGTGCTAAGGTTTCTAATTGGAAAGTGCTGTTATTAATATCATTCAACAATTGAGTAAAAGTATATTGTGGCTCTATTACATAAGAAAACTGGGTATTGAGCACCTCTTTAAGATCTTGCCATAATTCTGGATTAGCATAAGCCTTAGTATAGATTGCTTGTGCTTGTTTTAAATCATCAGCTTTCTCTTCTAGCTGATCAACCGCATAATCCAACATATTATCCGATAGGTATTTATAAAAAATAATACCCAACAAATAGTTTTTGTATTCATTGGCATCCATCTTGGAGCGTAAAATATCGGCTGATGCCCAAAGTGCGTTATAAAGTGTGCTAGAATTTTGTTCCATGTAGCAGAATCTCATCAATTAATGATTAACATTGTTGTTAATTTTATCAGATTTATAAATTTTTTATCCATTATTAAAAATAATAGGCTAATTTGTTACTTATGGTGACTACTTCCTAAACACTTCCCATAAATGCCATTCAACAAACCGATCATGCAAATAATCTTCTTTTATACCTGGTAGTAAGATATTTTTAACTTCAAAATCCCAGAACAATTTTTCAACCCTTTGATGACCATTAACTCCACTTGATATTTCCATTTTTAAACTTCCTTCAATATTAGTTAATTGCCAAACCCCATCGCTTTGTAAACGCCAAAAAGGCATATTCGGATAATAATGCGATCTTGCTTGACCAAATCTCATCAATAAATCTAACAATGGCTTTTCAATTTCAGTACTATCATTAAACAAACGCTCATGCCCCTACTTATATTGAGATAAAACGTAAAATAGTAACAAAGGTTTATGCGGAGCTCTTTGATCGCCTTTTTTCCAAATGGAGAGATCGCTGATTTTTTGTTGTAAATGTTTGATATCCATCATTCCATAAACTGAATGCAAAAGATTGGATATTATGACAAATATTACATTAATTTTGTGAGATAGCTCACAAAGTATTAAACCGTTCAATAAACAGATTTAAAAAAAATGATAATTAAATTGTATTTAAAAATAGAAGTGTAAAAGAATATCGGCAAGTAATTATTAATAGAATCAGAATTGATAAACATCAGACACAAAAAAACCAGCTTTCGCTGGTGTTCTTTTAGAATTGGTGCCCGGACGCGGAATCGAACCACGGACACGGGGATTTTCAATCCCCTGCTCTACCGACTGAGCTATCCGGGCAACAATGGAGGTGTATTAAACACGATTCCCGATTATCCGTCAATCCTTTTTATAAGATATTTTAAAAAAACTCTACTGTTTGGTTGAAATTTAACTAGTTATCACTATATTAATAACTTATTATGACATAATATCACTCTATATTTAGAGGAATTTTATATGCGAGTCTTTGGATTTATTATTTTTTTTATCTATGCTTATTTTGAACTCAGTTTCTTTATAAACGTTGCAGATTCAATAGGTGTTTTTCTTGCTTTAATTGGCATTATTGCCACTTCGATTATTGGGTTTTCTTTAATTAAAAAGCAGGGTTTAAATAACCTAAGTATTATGCAACAAAAAATTGCTAATCATCAAAGCCCTAAAGATGAAATTATTAAGAGCGTGTCCTTACTCTTTGCGGGTTTTTTATTGCTAATTCCGGGTTTTTTAACCGATATGCTTGGCGCGATTTTGTTAATTCCACGCATTCAAGATTATATTGTTCGCTTTATTGTTAAAAAATTTCCTTTCAAAGTTCGCTCATTTTCTTCTAGCAGCAATGTGCAACTTAATGATGTAATTGAGGGGGAATTTGAGCGTAAAGATGATTAATAATTAATCAATTAGAAAATTTTTTAATTTTATTATCTTGAAGAATTTAAAATAAACCCCATGTAATGTTCACTATATTATATAGATCATAATTTTATGATTTATTGTTAATAATTATTTAATTTAAATTAGTGCTAGGAGATAACTAATGAAAATTCGTCCATTGCATGATCGTGTGATCATTAAACGCAAAGAAGTAGAATCAAAATCAGCTGGCGGTATTGTTTTAACAGGCTCAGCTGCGGGTAAATCAACACGTGGTGAAGTTTTAGCGGTTGGTAATGGTCGCATTTTGGAAAATGGTCAAGTTCAACCACTCGATGTTAAAGTTGGTGATATCGTAATTTTCAATGAAGGATATGGCGTTAAAACAGAAAAAATTGATAATGAAGAAGTACTTATCTTATCTGAAAGCGATATTTTAGCCATTGTTCAAGCGTAATTGGCAAATAATTTAATTTATAGACAGAATTTAGGAGAAATACAAAATGGCAGCTAAAGATGTAAAATTTGGTAATGATGCCCGTACTAAAATGCTTAAGGGTGTGAATGTATTAGCTGATGCAGTTAAAGTCACTTTAGGTCCAAAAGGACGTAACGTAGTATTAGATAAATCATTTGGTGCACCAACTATTACTAAAGATGGTGTGTCAGTTGCTCGTGAAATCGAATTAGAAGACAAATTCGAAAACATGGGTGCACAAATGGTTAAAGAAGTGGCTTCAAAAGCAAACGATGCCGCTGGTGACGGTACAACTACCGCAACAGTCCTTGCGCAAGCAATTGTTAACGAAGGTTTAAAAGCGGTTGCGGCTGGCATGAATCCAATGGATTTAAAACGTGGTATCGATAAAGCAGTTGTTGCAGCAGTTGAAGAGCTTAAAAAATTATCTTCACCTTGTGCAGACTCTAAAGCGATTGCTCAAGTAGGTACAATCTCTGCTAACTCAGATGAAACTGTGGGTACTTTAATTGCTCAAGCAATGGAAAAAGTGGGTAAAGAAGGTGTTATTACTGTTGAAGATGGTACTGGTTTACAAGACGAGCTTGATGTTGTTGAAGGTATGCAATTTGATCGTGGTTATTTATCACCATATTTCATCAATAAACCAGAAACAGCTACTGTTGAATTAGATAGCCCATATATTTTATTAGCGGATAAAAAAATCTCTAACATCCGTGAATTATTACCAGTATTAGAAGCAGTGGCTAAAGCAGGTAAATCACTACTAATCATTGCTGAAGATGTTGAAGGCGAAGCATTAGCCACTTTAGTTGTGAACACTATGCGTGGTATTGTTAAAGTTGCTGCAGTTAAAGCACCTGGCTTTGGTGATCGTCGTAAAGCCATGTTACAAGATATCGCGATTTTAACAGCTGGTACGGTAATTTCAGAAGAAATCGGTTTAGAGCTTGAAAAAGCTACTTTAGAAGACCTAGGTCAAGCTAAACGTGTTGTTATCAATAAAGACAATACCACTATCATCGATGGTGTGGGTGAAGAGTCTTTAATCAGTGCACGTGTTGAACAAATTCGTAAACAAATCGAAGAATCAACTTCTGATTACGATAAAGAAAAACTTCAAGAACGTGTAGCTAAATTAGCTGGTGGTGTTGCAGTAATTAAAGTTGGTGCAGCAACAGAAGTTGAAATGAAAGAGAAAAAAGCACGTGTTGAAGATGCATTACATGCAACTCGTGCAGCGGTTGAAGAAGGTGTGGTTGCCGGTGGTGGTGTTGCGTTAGTTCGTGCTGCATCTGCAATTTTAGACCTTAAAGGTGCAAACGAAGATCAAAACGTTGGTATTAAAGTTGCCCTTCGTGCAATGGAAGCGCCATTACGTCAAATCGTGACTAACTGTGGTGAAGAAGCATCGGTTGTTGTTAACGCAGTTAAAGGTGGTAAAGGTAACTATGGTTACAATGCTTCAACTGAAGAGTACGGCGATATGATCGCAATGGGTATCTTAGATCCAACTAAAGTAACGCGTAGCGCATTACAATATGCTGCATCTGTTGCTGGTCTTATGATCACAACTGAATGTATGGTTACTGATCTACCTAAAGATGATAAAGCTGATTTAGGTGCTGCTGCAGGTATGGGCGGCATGGGTGGAATGGGCGGAATGATGTAATTCTGCTGTTTCTCCTAATAAAAACCACTCCGTTATGTGAGTGGTTTTTTTATACCTAAAGAAATTTTTTATAACATATTAAAATTAGGTTGTTAAATGTTGATAAAGTGTAATTATACCAATTGTAATCAGCACTAATCCGCCTAAAAGCTCCGCGTTTTTGCCAACAACACAGCCTAATTTTTTTCCTAGTAATAGACCTGTTGTCACCATCACACACGTTGCTAACCCAATCATTGATGCCGTAAAATAGATATTAACATTCGCCATTGCTAAACCGACCCCAACGGCAAATGCATCAATGCTAGTTGATATAGCGGTAAAGATTAACATAAAAAAAGATTTTTTATTATTTGCTGATACTAGTTCTTCTTCCTGATCGTTTTCATCTAATGATGTTAGGCTGTTATAAATCATGTTTATACCTAAAAATAACATGATAATAAACACTACCCAATGATCCCATTTTTCGATATATTGCAAGGCAATATAGCCAATTAACCAGCCTAGTATTGGGGTAATGGCTTCAACAATGCCAAATAAGATCCCCACTTTTAATGCCCCTAAAAACGGTGTTGATTTGAGCGATACGCCACGACAAATCGCTACCGCAAATGCATCCGTCGACATGGCTAATGCTAGTAATAAAATAGCCCAAAAACTCATGATTGTTACTCTTGCTTCTAATGATATTTATTCTAATTCTTGTAATTTATTTTTTTGGATATTAATAACAGATAGTTAGAGACACTTTCATCGCCTTTGTTTTTATAAATTTCCGCTGTTTTTATTACACTACTTCGGCGACTTGAATCATATTCAAAAAGTTGCTTGAACATAAGATCTGCTGTTTTTGTATCGCCATTTTGAATCGCACAATAACCATACTGCTCGTAGGCATCAGCTTTCCAATGATGTTTGTCGAGATCTAGGCTTTGTTTAAATTGTTTTTGGGCTTCTTGATAACGATCTCTACCACATAAAAAAGAACCATAATGAACATGATATAAACCATTACCAGGTTGCATTAATGTAATACGTTTGTAGATCATTTCTGCTTCGTTATACTCGCCAACATGCTGATCAAACATTGCCATTGCTAGCATCACTTGTGGATTATTGGGCGAATACTGGGAAGCTAATTTTAGATTATAATGTGCAGCCTTAATATTATCTTCGGATTCATTGGCTTTAGCTAAATAACCTAACCCTAATCGCATTCTTGCTAATGCAGCAGTTTCTGGGTCAAACTCTTCTCTATTATTAGTTTGACAACCTGCAAGCATTAGCATAGAAAAACAGCTGAACACTATTAACGATCTTTTCATTTACACTTCCTTTTTTATATTAGAAGATTTATGCTGTTTTCTGAACAAGGTTTTGCTTTTTATACAAGGTTCGTTTAGTTCGATCAACCACTTCACCAGCAAGCTGCCCGCAAGCGGCATCAATATCATCACCGCGGGTTTTGCGAACAATAACCGTAAATCCATACCCCATTAATGTTTTCATAAAGCGATCAATTCGGGTATTTGAACAACGAGAATAAGGTGCGCCAGGGAATGGATTCCATGGAATTAAATTGATTTTACTTGGCACATTTTTTAAGAACTTTGCCAGCTCATGCGCATGTTCAACACTATCATTGATTTGATTGAGTAAAACGTATTCGATTGTCACCTTACCGTGATTAGCATTTGATGTTGATAGATAACGTAAAATTGAATCACGCAGCATGGCCATATTATATTTTTGGTTGATTGGCATAATTTCACTGCGGATTTCATCATTTGGTGCATGAAGTGAAATCGCTAAGGCAACATCAATCATTCCTGCCAATTTATCTAATGCCGGTACTACACCAGAGGTTGAAAGTGTGACGCGTCTTTTTGATAAACCATAACCAAAATCATCTAACATGATTTCCATGGCTGGTGCAACATTAGATAAATTAAGTAAAGGTTCACCCATACCCATCATAACAACATTCGTGATCGGCCGATCGGCTAATTTGCCTGTGACACCAATCGCATTTGATGCTCGCCAAACCTGACCAATAATTTCAGAAACGGTTAAATTGCGATTAAAACCTTGCTGAGCAGTTGAACAAAATTTGCATTCCAGCGCACAGCCCACTTGTGATGATACGCACAAAGTTGCTCGATCACGTTCAGGGATATAAACCGATTCAATCATCTGATTATTACCCACATCTAATGCCCATTTAATGGTACCATCCGATGATCGCTGTTCAAGAGCAATTTTAGGCGCTTTAATTTCAGCTAATTTTTTTAGTTGTTCACGGAGCTTTTTGTTGATGTCGGTCATCAGATCAAAATCATCTATCCCAAAATGATAGATCCATTTCATCACTTGATCAGCTCTAAAGGGCTTTTCCCCAAGCGATATAAAAAAATCACGCAATTGCTGACGCGTAAAATTGAGTAGATTTATTTTTTCTTGTGTTGAATGAACATTAATTGTATTAGCAGCATCTGAATTAATTACAGACGTGTTAGATGTAGCAGATTTTAACATAAGGCCTCGTTTTTACACATTATGGCTATTTCAATTTTTAGGGAAAGGATTATACTGGTTTTCACCTTATCTGGCTAATAGAATATTATAGAAACTCAAAATGATAATAAAAACAATAAAATTAAAATTAATTCTCAATATTATATTGATATTAACTCTATTTTTAGATTTGACAATCACTATGGCACATTCAATTCCATTAAATAAACTTACAGGGCAATTTGACGAAAAAAAAGACAGAGATTTTATACCATTAGATTCAACCGTTTTACCTGTTAACAAAAACGGAATGTATCTACAAAAAGAGCCTACAGAGCAACTAATCAAAGCTTATAATGATTTTAAGAAGAGACATCCAGATATTCCTTTTATTGTGGTAAGTGCAACTCGTAATTACACGTATCAAAATGGCATTTGGCAACGTAAATGGGATGCATTGTTAAAAAAAATCAATGATCCACAAAACATTGCAACGGAAATTTTAAAATTTTCATCAATGCCTGGTACTTCGAGACACCATTGGGGTACAGACATTGATATCACTAGTGTGTCATCCGATTTTTTTAGGCAGGATAAAAAAGGCATTATTCTCTATAAATGGTTGCAAGAAAATATGCCTAAGTACGGTTTTTGCCAAGCCTTTAACGAAGGTCGTAAAGGTGGCTATCTTCCTGAAGAGTGGCATTGGTCATACCAACCTATTGCCAGTCAATATATTGCTCAGTATAAACAGATATTAGACAGTGAACCGAATAAAATTATCCAAACCCTGACCTTTACAGGGCATGATAAAATTAAATTACGGGACTTAATTAAAGAATACGTATTGTCCGTTAATAGCGAGTGTTACTAGGTGCAATTGTTTGTAATTTACGCCAATACGGTAAATATATAGTCACAACAAGCCCACCTCCTTCTCGATTAGCTGCTTTAATAGTACCGTTGTGCATAACGACGGTTTTTCGAGCAATAGCTAATCCCAATCCATAACCCTTACCAAGTTGTGGTGACTGAATACGAACAAATGGTTCAAAAATACTGGATAATTTATTCCATTCAACACCTGGTCCGCGATCTTTAACTTCTATTTGTAAATATTTGTTCGTTTCTTTTAACGAGACCTCAATAGCTTGCCCAGATTGTGAAAAGCGAATCGCATTACGAATAATATTTTCAATCGCGCGACGTATCTGTTCTGAATTGCCTTTGACTATCGAATGATTAATGGTTGAAGGGATAAAATGCACATCAATTGATTGATGATTTGCTTCATAGTTAGCGTCATTGATCACTACACTTAATAAATCTTTCAAGTCAAAATATTCATCATTACGATTGTTCATTTCGGAACGGGAATATTTTAATATTTCGCCAATTAACTGATCTAATCGTTCGGATTCCAGCTCAATTCTTGCTAAACATGTATCGATATTTTGTTTATTCTGCTGAGCAAGCCCAATAGCTAACTGCAAACGCGCCAGCGGCGTTCTAAGTTCGTGCGATACATCATGCAACAATGCTTGACGATCTGAGATTAAGATATTGAGTTGTTCAACCATCATATCAAAATCTTTACCTACTTCGCTTATCTCATCATGCCGATATTCTAATTTATCAAATAATCGAACCGAAAGATCACCTTGTGATACTCGAAAAAAACCCTGTCTTAATAACCGCATTGGTTTAGTTAAATTCCAGGCTAAAGTAAGACTTAACGTGAGTCCAACTAAAACTCCCGTTAGTGTAATAGGCATTGGCATATTAAACAGTATTTTTTGGAACTGAGTATTTATTTCTTCTTTTTTAAACGAAACAGAATACAGTGTTCCATCAGGAGCAACGGCCGAACGTTGGTACATATAATTCGGAGATTCTAATTCATCATTTAGGATATTAACTTGATCATTTTGAGGAGAAACCAATTTTATTGACAGCAATACTCGCTCTCGTTCGGGTAAATGTGCAATAAAATTAAGTGTATCTTCTTCACCAGCCACATGCAATAATTGCGCAATCATATCGACTTTAGTCGGCATATGATTGAGAACTTGTCTATTTTTGTCTTCTACATAGAGCGAAAAAGCAATCCATGTTAACTGAAAGGTAAGAAAAAACATCACACAAAATATAACAAGTATTTTCCAAAATAATCGACGATTCATAGCAAACCTACTGTCATTAACGAATACGATAACCTACAGCTCTGATGGTTTCAATTGTCACGTCATTTTGGGCAACTTGATATAATTTTTGACGAATATTACTGATATGGACATCAACACTACGATCATAAAGCTCTCTAGCGCGACCAAGTCCAACTTCAGATAATTCTTCTTTAGTCACAACTCGTTCACTATTTTTTACGAGTAAAACTAATAAATTAAATTCAGTCGATGTTAAGTCAATAACTTGTCCATTCCATGTACATAATCGTTGAGGTAAATCTAATGTCAAGCCATTAAAATGGTATTTTTTATCATCCACTAACTCAACTGTTCGTTCATCAAAACGACGCAATACTGCGCGTAATCTGGCTAGTAGTTCACGAGGATAACACGGCTTAGGGATATAATCGTCTGCGCCTAATTCTAAACCTAACACACGATCAATATTGTCGCCTTTAGCTGTTAACATGATAACGGGCATATTACACTGTTGACGTATACTTTTAAGAACGTCAATACCATTAATATCAGGCAACATAACATCTAGAATTGCAGCACGATATTTCCCCGATAATGCTTCATCAATAGCATCTTTACCCAAATAAACACTTTTGATATTAAAACCTTCATTGGTTAGATATTCACTAAGCATCTGTGATAATTCGACATCATCATCAATTAACAAAATATTTATCATATATCGCCATTATTATTTAATTTTATGTAGTTACATTATTACAATAATAAAAAAAAAGTCAGGTAATTTTACTAAAATATTACATATTTTGAACAATTCTTGATTATTTAATTCACTGTTTAACCAAATAAAAGTTTAGATTCATGCTAAAATTGCAACATATTTTTTTAAAAAGATTAACATAATTTTTTGCTAAAAATAATTTAAATAATAAACTTTATTTATTCCAGTGCAACATATTTAATTATTTACTTTGCAATCTTAACATTAAAATTTAAACTAACTATTATATTTATCTTTTATAAAATGTTTTACCATCTAGCACTATTTATCATAGTGCAATGATATGGAGATAAAAAATGGAACAACAAGTAGTGTGGAAAGAATTAATTCAATTAGTGAAACATGAAGTTTTACCTGCATTAGGTTGTACAGAGCCCATATCTCTTGCTTTGGCATCAGCGGTTGCTACTAAATATATTGATAAAAACAGTATCCGTCACATTGATGCTTATGTTTCACCAAATTTAATGAAAAATGGTATGGCAGTGACAGTGCCTGGTACAGGGATGGTTGGGTTACCTATTGCAGCAGCTATTGGCGCAATAGGTGGTGATGCCAAAGCAGGTCTTGAAGTACTAAAAAAAATTACACCGAAACAAATTAACCAAGCTAAAACGCTACTTAAAGAGCAAAAAGTCACTGTACACATTGCTAATAATAATGCAGCTATTTATTCTGAAGCCAATATTTACACTAAGACCGATCATGTTAGAGTATGTATCGAAAAATCACACACAAACATAGTGTTAATAGAAAAAAATGGTGAAATCATTTTCAAAGCAGAGAATAAAACACAAGACGAGTCTAAAAAAGATTCAATCATAACTCAGATGTCAGTCAAACAGATATATGAATTTGCAACACGCTGTAATTTTGATGATATCGAATTTATTTTACATTCTGCTGAATTAAACGATGCATTATCTCAAGAAGGATTAAGGCGAGATTATGGCTTAAGTATTGCCGCTACACTAAATGAACAAACAAAAACTGGCTTGTTGGCTGATGACCTGTTATCTAAAGTGATTATTCGCACAACTGCAGCATCCGATGCTCGAATGGGTGGTGCAACTTTACCTGCGATGAGCAATTCTGGTTCTGGAAATCAAGGTATTACCGCAACTATGCCCGTGGTGGTGGTTGCCGATTATTTAAAAGCAACAACAGAACAATTGGCTAGAGCACTCATTTTATCTCATACCATTGCAATTTATATTCATAGTAAATTCCCGCCTTTATCGGCACTTTGTGCTGCATCAACCGCAGCAATGGGCTCTGCCGCTGGTATGGCATGGTTACTTGGTAAAGGACAATATGAACCAGTAGATATGGCTATTTGTAGTATGATTGGTGATTTATCTGGTATTATTTGTGATGGAGCCTCCAATAGTTGTGCAATGAAAGTGTCAACTTCGGTATCTTCGAGTTTTAAAGCTGTTTTAATGGCATTAAATCGTATTCGAGTGACAGGTAAAGAAGGGATAGTTTGTGATAGCGTCGAGGCTTCAATTGATAATCTTGGAGCCATTGTTAGCAATAGTATGAAAGCAACCGACACACAAATCATTAATATTATGTCACATAAAGCTTAATTACATCAGTAATGATAAAATATTAAGCTTTTAACGCTTTTAATATAAGCAGTCAGAACATTTTTGAAAAATTATACTGGACAATGTTATTTTTTATGCGTAATATCTCGTCCTACTTCTATGGTGGCTATAGCTCAGTTGGTAGAGCCCTGGATTGTGATTCCAGTTGTCGTGGGTTCGAATCCCATTAGCCACCCCATTTTATAGAAAAAATCTAACGGCGAGTAGCGCAGCTTGGTAGCGCAACTGGTTTGGGACCAGTGGGTCGGAGGTTCGAATCCTCTCTCGCCGACCAATTTAAAAAAAAAGCCTGCTCAATTGAGTAGGCTTTTTTATTATCTGTTTATCGTTTTATTCCCTCATTTATACATAATCGCTTTTCATTAATTAAAATTAATCCTCTGAATTAAATAGATTAATTAGCGCAATTCACTTTATCTGAATAATTTTATTAGATTACGATAAAAAATGTGATCTCTATATCAATTTTGGTACTCAAAATTGACAACATGTATTTTTTTTAATATTTTTTAAACAATCTTATATGGATTAAGATATATCTGATGGATAAAAAAGCCCACAAATGGAGTGTGACCTTTGGAATATCGTGATATTGCGGCAAAAACAGATGTTGAAGAAAAAATTCGAGCCAATCTCAACATAATTAGCGATCAATCGACAGAAAGAGGACTTGCCAAATACTTTGGTGTCAGTCGAACTACTGTACGCAACGCATTGAATGATTTAGCGATAGAAGGATATGTTTTTCAAAATGATAAAAACTTACCATGCCATAAAATTTTTGAAATTAATATGCTGAAGATGTCTTCATTTAGTGAAGAGGTCCAAAAACATGATGATATACAAATCAAAATAAAAGTACTTTCCAACCAAATAATTAAAATGCCTGCTGAATTAAGAGCATTCTTTGGTTCAAATGATCCGTTAATTAGAATTATTCGACAACGCTTTTTAAACCAAGATCCCCTTTCTTATGAAATTACATATTTATCATCGCTAAAATTTAAAGATTTAAATCAGATAGATTTAAATGGTATTTCTCTTTATCAATTTTTAAAAGAACATTACCATTTTACCCCAAACCACGGTAGAGAAGAGATTACTTATGAAGCAGCAACTGATGATAAAGCAAAACATTTACAAGTTGCTGAAGGTACACCAATTTATAAAGTATCAAGCTATAGTTTTGATAATCATTTCGAACCATTTGAACACACCGATCAGTATTTAGTTGGCAATCGATTTCGGTATCATTTATCGGCTAAAAATATCTTCAATTATGAGGTAACGCATCAATGAAGTTATTTGAAAAAATAGCCACTCATTTTATGGATAAGATAAATACTGGACATTATAGAGTTGGATCTAAATTACCCCCTGAAGGGCAATTGCAAAAGGATTATAATGTCAGTAGAACAACTGTTCGAAAAGCAATTGATCTGCTGGTTGATAAAAATATGGTGGTTAGGAAAAAAGGAGTTGGTTTATTTGTTGCACCAACCTTATCTACCCAAAATATTTTAGAAATGACTGGAATTATTAAACCCTTTGTTTACCAGAATCATAAAAAAATTATTAAAGATACCTATTTAAGACAAGCAGGAAGTTACTATAGTCTGTTATTAAAAATAAAACCCTCCGAGCTTATCTATTACGTTAGTTTTTTAGAAATTGCAAAAAACAGTGCAGTTAAAGAAATTTTTCTCTTACCTCTTAATAATTTTCCCGATTTCCAAATATCTATCATCAAAGTTTTATCAGCCCTCGAAATCACTAATTCTGGTAAAAAAAAGGTCGATAAATTAGAGCAGGATTTGCAGCTTATTGCGGCAAATGCTGAATTGGCAAAACAGTTACGATGCAACATTAACGATCCATTATTTAAAATTTCTAATCACTATTTTGATATTAATAGAGAACCGATAGCTATTGAATATAAGTTTGCTAGTAATACTAAATATGTGGTCGATTTCACTTAGGAGGTAACCCAATGATTAAATTATTACGTGTTGATCACCGTTTAGTTCACGGTCAGGTCGTTGTTTCATGGTTTGAAAATGTTGGCGCTAATACAATTTTAGTTGCCAATGATGCTGTTGCGGGTGATGAACTGCGTAAATCAGCAATTCGTTTAGCTAAGCCTGACAACGCAAAATTAGTAATGAAGTCTGTTGATGACAGTATTGAGGCGATTAACTCTGGCGTAACGGATAAATATCAAATGTTAATTGTAGTTGAGTCCGTGGCTGATGCTGAAAAATTAATCCGAGGCATTCAAGGAAAAATAACTAGTCTTAATTTAGGAGGAACTAAACCCCGTGACGGAACGAAGAATTACTCTAAAACAATAAATTTAACCAATTTAGAAGCAGATCTATTAGCTAAATTACAACGAGATGGTGTTGAAGTATATATACAACAAATACCAAATGAATCTAAGCAGAAATTCGAAAAATAGACAAAAAGGAATACAAAATGAGTATTGTTATTACAGCAATTATTTTGGCCTTGATTGCTATGTTAGCTAATGGTGAATACTTTTTAGGTTCATCAATGTTATCTAGACCTTTAGTTACCTGTACTTTAGCGGGACTAGTAATGGGAGATATCACCCAAGGTATTATTATAGGAGCAACGTTAGAATTAGCCTTTGTTGGTTCATTTTCCATTGGGGCATCTATCCCGCCAGAAATTATATCAGGTAGTGTTCTAGGAACAGCTTTCGCTATTGGTGCAGGTAAAAGTACGGCTGTTGCCCTAACTTTGGGAATTCCAATTGCTTCTCTGGTACTAGTAGTTAAGAATTTATGTTTCTTGTTTATTTTACCTTACTTTGTTCATAAAGCAGATAAGTATGCTAGTGAAGGAAATGGTAAAGGCGTTGATCGGATGAATATCTTGGGTGGTTTCTTTTCCATTAACCTACCAATTGGATTAGTGGTCGGGCTTTCTTATCTATTTGGTAGTGAAGCAATTAAAAACTTGCTTGAAGTTATTCCTGAGTTTGTTATTAATGGTTTAGGCATCGCAACTGGCTTATTACCTGCATTTGGTTTTGCTATGCTAATGAAAATTATGATAAAAAAAACCAATGCAACATTCTTTATTCTTGGTTTTGCTGTAGCAGTATATATGAAAGTACCTGTTACTGGTGTTGCCATTTTTGGTGCGTGTATGGCATTGATTCTTACTGGTTATTCTTCCTTTACCGGCAAAAAATCAATAACCTCAGACAATCAAGAAGTTAATAATCTTTCAGGCAGTGCTTTAGTAGGACAGGAGATCAACTATGAAAATGAAGAATTCTAAACGATTAACTAGAAACGATTTAATGCGAACCTTTTGGCGTTCTTTTACCGCCGAATGGTCATGGAATTATGAGCGACAAATGAATTTAGGTTATTCTTTTGCAATCCGCCCTGCTTTAGAAAAAATCTATAGTCAAAAACCAGAACAATTAACCAAAGCTTATCAAAGACATCTAGAGTTTTATAACGTTACACCTTGGTTAGTTACCTTTCCGTTAGGTATTTCTATTGCAATGGAAGAGCAAAATGCCTTGAATAACGATTTTGATGAAAGTTCAATTAATGATGTTAAAGTTGCATTAATGGGACCACTAAGTGGTTTGGGCGATTCATTTTTCTGGGGAACCTTACGGGTTATAGCCACTGGTATTGGTACTTCATTAGCAATACAAGGTAATATTTTAGGTCCACTTTTGTTTCTATTAATTTTCAATATTCCTGCTGTTTTAGCTCGCTATTTTGGTCTATTCATTGGTTATAACATTGGTGCCTCTTTTATTGAAAAGGTTCAAAAGACTGGTTTAATGGATAAATTATCGTATGGTGCTTCTATCTTGGGGCTATCTGTTGTTGGTGCCATGGTAGCAACGATGGTGACATTAAATATGCCACTAACAATAGGATCAGGCGACGATGCAACATCATTACAGGATATTTTTAATGGTATTGTGCCACAAATATTACCTCTGTTATTTACCTTATTCATCTTTTTATTAGACAAAAAAGGGCTTAAAGCGCATTGGATTTTATTACTAATAGCGGGTATCGGTATTTTTGGAGCTTGGAGTGGATTATTAGGATAATAAGGAGAAAAAATGAAAAGTATCGCTGATTATGTTGCCTTAGAGCCTGAATATTATCAGAACATTTTAGATAATTATCAAGCACTATTCACCCAAAATATTGACCTGAGTAAAATTAAACAACTTAGCTCAATTGTTATATTTGCAACAGGTTCAAGTTCCAACGCAGCTTATGGTGCAAGACCTTTAATGAGTAAAATCTTAAAGATACCTGTTTATATTGAAGATCCTTCTATCGCTGCTAATTATTTACATTACCGTGATCCTAATACTTTGTATATTGCTGTTTCGCAAGGTGGAGAAAGTTATTCAACCATTCATTTAGTAGAACAATTTATAAAAAACAACCAAACCATCTATACGCTTACCAGCAATTCCAATAGCCCACTGTATAAAATTAGTCATCATGTCTTATCTATGGGAATTCCAGTTGAGGAGATGCCTTATGTCAGTGCTGGTTATAGCGTAACCATTCTAGATTTAATATTGATCTCTCTAGTAATTGCTCAAAAAAATGACAGTGTTAGTGATGTTCAATTTAACCACTATATAGAGCAATTTCAGAAAGTTACTCATTTACTTCCTAAAGTCATTGAACAATCCCAAGTATGGGTTAATCAATGCCAACATCAATTTTATCATGCTAAAAGAGTGATATTTATTGGTTATGGTGCAACTTATGGAGTTGCTAGAGAAGCGGAAACAAAATTTACGGAAACAGTACGCAATACAGCTTTTGGTAAAGAACTCGAAGAATACATGCATGGTCCATATTTAGGATTACATGAAGATGATCATATTGTGTTTCTTGAACCCCATGGTCAGTTAGATCAGAGAGCGAAATTATTAAAAGTCTTTTTAAATAAACATGTTAAAAATATTTCAACCATTTACGCCAATAGTAGTAACAATCTTAAAGAAGAGGACTTGTGCCTTAATGTTGATATAGATGAACTATACGCATCATTATTTATGACTGTTCCTATTCATCTATTAAGTTACCAAGTTTCAAGATTAAAAGGTCATAATCTTGAAAAATCAGCCTATCCAGAATTTGATGAAATAACTAGTTCTAAAATTAAGAGGATTTAAAAATGAGAAAATATGACGAAAAGAAAGAATTAGACAGCATGAATGGTGCTTTAGCATTAAGACCACAAATTAATGAATTTATTGATAAAATCCACGATCGTGGTTATAGTAATGTTTGCTGGTTAGGTATTGGTGGTACGTATGCATCATCAATGCAAGCAGTTGTTCATATGAAAGAAAAAACAGCCATTGAAACGTTTGTTCAACATGCGGCTGAATATCTAGTAACAGGAAACAAACGTATCACTAAAGACACATTGATCATTATTTCATCTGTCACGGGTACCACACAGGAAGTCGTTGCAGCTATTGAAAAAATTCAAAAAGAAGTTGGGTCAACCGTATTAGCTTTTATGGATAAAGCCGATACCCCATTAGGGAAAATGGCACATCATGTTATTACTTATCCAATGAATGAACAATTAAAATTCTTTATGACAGCTGATCGTTTAATGTATTTAGCCGGTGAGTTCCCTGACTATGATGAGTTTTATCAAGAAATGGATCAACATTTTGCTAAAAATATTGTTGCTGTTGCCAAAAAAGCCGATAAATTTGGGCGAGAAGTTGCTGAAAAACACCATAACGACACTATGCACTATTTTGTTGGTGCGGGTAATCAATGGGGAGCAACGTATTCTCATGCTATGTGTTATTGGGAGGAACAACATTGGTTACGCTCAAAATCCATTGAATCAGCAGAATTTTTCCATGGTACGTTAGAAGTCATTGATCGTGATACAGCAGTCACTGTTTATGTTGGTGAAGATACACAGCGCTCATTAAGTGAAAGAGTAGCTAAATTCCTACCTCAAATCTGTGGTAATTACACCATAATCGATACTAAAGACTATGAATTACCTGGTATATCAGAAAAATATCGTGGAAATCTTTCACCGTTTGTCTTCCGTACCATTAATAATCGTATTGATGCTTATGTTGAATATTTAAATCGTCATCCTATGACGATTCGTCGTTATTATCGTTGCCTTGATTACTAAAGGAGTACCTTAACAATGATTGCTGTATTAGTAAGTACCCATGGTTCATCAGCTAAAAGCCTAGTTGAATCAGCAGAAATGATCTGTGGTAAACAAACTCTATGTGAAGCTGTATCGTTCTCAATGGGACAATCATTAGATGACTTTCAACAGCAAATTGAGCATCAAATTAAGCTGTTATCGCAGCAATGTCCACAAATTTTATGCTTAGTTGATTTAAAAGGTGGCACACCATTTAATACATTGGTTAAGCAAATGGCTGATCACCAAAATTTAGAGGTAATAACTGGTGTAAATATACCAATGTTGTTAACAACTTTTATGCTAAGAACTGATGAAATTAGTCTAAATGACTTATTATCAGAAATCATTGAAGCATCGGTACAAGGCATTGAGCGGTATAATATTGCTTCAATAATGAACAATAATATCCAAGATGAGGACTTTTAAACATTCTATTTGACAGTAAAGCATAAAACTTGTTGTGAAAAGGCAGATCAATTTTTTATAAGCAATAAAAATATGATTTGCCTTTATTCATGAATAAATCAATTTAAATTAAACTTAACGTATATAACACCACGTTATCCTATCAGTGCCTATAAAAATAATTCTTATCTTACTTGTTTTATGGCAATATTTTGTTTTAATAGTAGATAATCTTTACCTATATAACATCTACTTATTGGAAATAAACTATGAAAAATGTTGGTTTTGTTGGTTGGCGTGGAATGGTTGGTTCTGTTCTTATGCAACGTATGGTTGAAGAACATGATTTTGATTATATCAATCCTGTTTTCTTTTCTACATCACAAGCTGGTCAAGCTGCACCTACTTTTAACGGTAAAACAGGAACATTACAAAGCGCAGATAATATTGATGCATTAAAATCATTAGATATGATTGTGACTTGCCAAGGTGGTGATTATACTTCTGAAATTTATAAAAAATTGCGTGCAACGGGCTGGCAAGGTTATTGGATTGATGCAGCTTCAACTCTACGAATGGAAGATGAGGCTATTATTGTTCTTGATCCAGTCAATAAAGCTAATATTCATAAAGCGTTAGATAGAGGTATCAAAACCTTTGTTGGTGGGAACTGTACGGTAAGTTTGATGTTAATGTCATTAGGTGGGCTGTTTGCTGAAAATTTAGTTGATTGGATATCCGTTTCGACTTACCAAGCCGCTTCTGGCGGTGGAGCTCGCCATATGCGGGAGTTATTAACACAAATGGGAATGCTTAATGCTGAAGTAGCTAAAGAGCTTCAAGATCCTCGCTCATCTATTTTAGATATTGAACGCAAAGTTACCCAAAAAATGCGAGATGGCAGCCTACCAACCGATAATTTTGGGGTCCCATTAGCCGGTAGTTTAATTCCTTGGATTGATAAAGCTTTAGACAATGGTCAAAGTAAAGAAGAATGGAAAGGCCAAGCTGAAACCAATAAAATTTTAAATACTAGCCAGATTATTCCAGTTGACGGTCTTTGTGTTCGTATTGGTGCATTACGTTGTCATAGTCAATCGTTTACGATTAAGCTTAAAAAAGACATCAGTGTTCCAGAAGTTGAAAAATTACTTGCTGCGCATAATGATTGGGTTAAAGTTATTCCAAACGATCGAGATCTTTCAATGCGTGAGCTGACTCCTGCTGCTGTTACAGGTACATTAACTACACCTGTTGGGCGTTTACGTAAACTTAATATGGGTAAAGATTATTTATCAGCCTTTACTGTTGGTGATCAATTATTATGGGGTGCGGCTGAACCATTAAGAAGAATGCTTCGTATTTTAGCTTAATTAACAAAAAAGCCCAATTAATGGGCTTTTTTATATTAAACATGTACTAGATTGTCACAGTGTTTTCTAACAACAACATCAAGAGCGAACCGTTGAATAATGCTTGTTGTACTAATGCAAATGCACCAATTGCGGATCGGTCATCAAGTGATGAACAATTGATAGTAAGATTTTTTCTTAATTCCTCTAAACTTTGTGCATTTAATGCGCTGTTTACCGCATTTAACAATACTTCTGGTGATTTAGTTAATTCACCCGCTAACACAATTCGTTGCGGATTAAAAATATTTACCATCATTGCAACCGCACGACCAAGATTCTCACCAGCATCTTTGACTAACTTTATTGCCAGTTCATCACCTTGATTTGCATAATGACAAATATTAGCTATATTACATTCGTCCCGAGATAATCTGGTTGGGTAGCCTTGTTCAATCATCTGTTTTGCACGATGTTCAATAGCATCATTGACTACACGATTTTCTAAGCAACCAAAATTACCACAGTGGCATCGATCACCTAACGCATCAACTTGAATATGACCAACTTCACAACCACTTTGATTATGATTTGTCAGTAATTGTTGATTAACAATAACACCTGATCCGACCCCCCGATGGACACGAATGAGAATAGAATCATCCACATTTTGTGTCGTACCAAAATAACTTTCAGCTAAAGCTAAACTTTGAATATCATTCCCTAAAAAGATTGAAACATTGAATTGTTTTTGTAGTTCTTCAGCTAATGACCATTCTTTAACTTGAATATGAGGAGTATAACGAACAATACCATGTACAGAATCAATCAATCCAGGAAGAACTACGGATATTGCTATAAGATTTTTAATTCTTTTACTGTTATCTTGGATAAATTGCTCAATTAATCCAATCAAATATTTTTGCGTAAATTCCTGAGTGAAGTGCGTTAATGGACATACACTCGATGCTAAACAATTACCACCAATATCATAAAGCTCAATTGTTACATGTGAACGGCTGAGCTGAACAGCAATAGTCTGATAATAGTTAAATTTAGCTTCAATTGAAACGGCAGGACGACCTCCCGTTGATTGTTGTGCATCAACCTCTCTAATCAGTTTTTTCTTAATCAATTGGCGAGTAATTTTAGTAATGCTGGCTGGCGCTAAATGGCTAATTTCAGCCAATTGAATACGAGAAATAGGAGCATGCTGAACAATCAAACGATAAATCATGGCATAATTTAGCTGTTTGATAAGATCAGCATTTCCAACTAAGTTTAGATAATTAAAGGTCATATGATATCTCAATATTTCATTAATTATCTTATATTTTAGCTGTTGATCTCTCCATTAACAACCGTTTTAATAATAGTAAAGTTACGGTCAAAAACAACTAAATTGGCTATTTTACCTTCGCTAACGCTACCAAGAGTTTTATCAACACCGATTGCTTTAGCAGGATAAAGCGTTGCCATTCTTAATGCCTCATCCAATGCAATACCAACATGTTCGACTGCATTTTTCACTGCATCAATCATCGTTAAAGCTGATCCCCCTAATGTACCTTTTTCATCAACACAACGACCGTCTTTATAATAAATGGTTTTGCCTGCAAATACTCCTGAGGATAAATTCGAACCAGCTAATAACATAGCATCAGTAATTAAAATCAAGTGATCTTGTTTGATTTTATGACTATTTCGAATATTTGCCCAGCTAACATGTTGCCCATCGGCAATAATGCCAACATAAACATCAGATTCATCATAAATTGCACCCACTACACCGGGTTCTCGCCCAGTGATATAAGGCATAGCATTGAATAAATGCGTGCCTAGACGAATACCAGCATTAAAACCTCGTCGACAATCATCATAATGACCATTGGAATGACCTACCGATACATGAATTCCTGCGTTAACTAGTTGTTTAATAAAATGATTTTCAACTTTTTCTGGTGCTAGAGTAATAATTTTAATAACATCAGCATTATCACAAAGAAAGTCGATCATTTCTTGCGATGGTTGACGGATGATATTTTCATCATGGATACCTTTCTTTTCAGGATTAATATAGGGTCCTTCAAGATGTAAACCAAGTGCTTGATTAGGGTGTTTAATTAAATATTCACGCATCACATTTACCGCTTTTATCATGAATTCATCCGTCGATGTAATTAAAGTCGGTAAATAGCTCGTACATCCATAAGCAAGATTAGTCGCTTGCATTTTTTCTAATGTTTCAATACTTAATGCATCGAGTGTTTCATTAAATTGCACGCCACCACAACCATTGACTTGAATATCAATAAACCCAGGCGCAACAATAGCATTTTGTAAATCTTCAATAGTGATACTTGCAGATAGTTCGTCTTGTTTACAGATTTTGGTAATCTTATCGCCGTCGATAATAACGGCGTGATTTTCAAGAATTTCATAACCTGTATAGATACGACAATTTGTTAATGCGTACATTGATTTATCCTTTATAAAACGGTCACTTTTAGATTATCAGCTTCCATTTGTTTAAAATATTTTAAGGTTTTTACTTTAAGATCATCAGTACTTGGCTCATCACAAACAATAAGCGATGCTGGATGCATTTGTAACGCAGTGACAGTCCAAAGGTGATTAACTGATCCTTCAACTCCAGCCTGCAGTGCTAAACTCTTGTTATGACCACAAACTAATAAAATCACTTCTTGTGCATCCATTAACGTTGCAACGCCAATAGTCAGTGCATGTTTTGGCACTTGATTAACATCATTATCAAAAAAACGAGAGTTAGCAATTCGTGTATCTTCGGTTAATGTTTTAATTCGAGTACGAGAGCAAAGTGAAGAACCTGGTTCGTTAAAAGCAATATGTCCATCTTGACCAACGCCACCAACGAACACATTGATTTTACCATAAGTTTTAATTTTCTCTTCATACTGACGGCATTCTTCGTCAATATCTACTGCATTACCATTTAATATATGGATGTTGTTTTTATCAATATCAATATGGTTAAAGAAATTTTCATACATAAATGTGTGATAACTTTCTGGATGATCTTCAGGAAGTCCTACGTATTCATCCATATTAAACGTAACCACATGTTTAAAACTTACCTTACCTGCTTTATATTGTTTAATAAGTTGTTGATACATGACCAACGGTGAGCTTCCTGTTGGTAATCCTAAAACAAACGGACGATCCGCTGTCGGTTTGAAATCATTAATTTTGTTCACAATGCGCTGTGCCACCCAAGCACCAACTTCTTGTGCATTTTGTAAAGGAATAAGCCTCATGAGATAATACCTCTTTTGATATAATAAAATAACTTCTTTTTTTTATAAGTAAAATATGTTAATAGTATTTTACTATATTAACTAAATTAATCAAAAAAAATCGTGACATAAGTCACATTAAACACATAATTAATTTGCGAAGTAAAATAATATAGAGTGAAATAGTACTGAATCATTTATATTCACTTAAAGATGATAATATCATCTTTAAGATTTCCCCCAAAATTATATGAGGTAAACTTATGGGAATTTTAGCTTATTTGCAACGTATCGGGCGCTCGCTTATGGTGCCTGTAGCAGTTTTACCTGCGGCTGCAATACTACTCGGCATTGGATACTGGATTGATCCTCAAGGATGGGGACAAAATAGTATTGTTGCTGCTTTTTTAATTAAATCTGGTGGTGCAATTATCGATAATATGGCGATACTATTTGCCATTGGTATCGCATATGGCATGTCTAAAGATAAAGATGGCGCTGCTGCACTAAGTGGCTTAGTTGGTTTTTTAGTCATCACAACATTACTATCTCCAGATTCAGTATCATTATTAACTAACACACCAATTGATAACGTTTCTAAAGCTTTTAATAAAATTAATCAAAACCAATTTATTGGTATTTTAGTCGGTGTAATTTCTTCTGAAATATATAACCGTTTTAGTAATATTGAGTTACATAGAGCGCTTGCATTTTTTAGTGGTAAACGTCTGGTACCTATCCTTGTTTCATTTGTAATGCTATTTGTTGCTTTTGTAATGCTTTACATTTGGCCAAATATTTATCAAGCCTTAGTTGCATTTGGTAATGAAATTAAAGGATTAGGAGCAATTGGTGCAGGTATCTATGGCTTTTTTAATCGTCTACTTATTCCTATTGGTTTGCATCATGCACTTAATTCAGTATTCTGGTTTAACGTTGCTGATATTAATGATATCCCTAACTTCTTAGCTGGACAAAATGCCATTGATAGCGGTAAAGCAATTGCAGGCATTACTGGTCGTTATCAAGCTGGCTTCTTCCCAATTATGATGTTTGGTTTACCAGGAGCAGCATTAGCTATGTACCATACAGCAAAAAAAGGAAATAAAGAAAAAACGGCTTCGATTATGTTAGCTGCTTCTTTCGCAGCTTTTTTTACAGGTATTACTGAACCGTTAGAATTTGCCTTTATGTTTGTAGCTCCAGTACTTTATGTAATACATGCTATTTTAACGGGTATTTCTTTGTTTATTGCTGCTAGTTTACAATGGATTTCAGGTTTTGCATTTAGCGCAGGTTTACTTGATATGTTACTGCAATCACGTAATCCATTAGCTGTACATTGGTATATGCTAATTCTTCAAGGTCTAGTGTTCTTTGTTGTTTACTATGTAGTTTTCCGTTTTGTGATTGTCAAATTCAATTTAAAAACACCGGGTCGTGAAGACGATGTGGAAACTAATCCATCAACTGAAAACACCTCACCTAAAGAAGCGGTTGGTGATGTATCGGCACTTGCAGAACAATATTTAGTCATTGTTGGTGGTAAAGAAAACCTAACGAATATTGATTCTTGTATTACACGATTACGTTTAAGTGTGAAAGACACAGATCTCGTTGATGAAGAATCAGCAAAAGCCCTTGGTGCTATGGCAGTAATTAAATTAGGGAAAACAGGTGTACAAATTGTAGTTGGTCAGCAAGCTGAAAACATCGCCGATCATATGAAAAAGTTAGTATAGTAAAAAATTAATAAAATTATATTGATAAAAAAATCCACGTTTTTATATAGTCAAAAATACGTGGATTTTTTATTTCATTCCTTTTCAATCTCATAAAAATAACATTAACCCTAATCCATTGAATATCACTATTTATAAATCTTATATGTAAAAAAATTTCAGGTTATGTATATGTTTAAGTATAAAAATTAGAATGTTAAAATTACTTCTTGAATAGTTAATAATTGGTTTAATGATTGGTTATTAATAACTTTACAAGCAATATTATGTGTTACCTTAGCAAGGTTTCTCGCATTAAGTGAAGATTTGCAGACATACACATCTTCAATATCATAAAGTTCAAGCATATTTAATGTCGCAATATAATCACGCATTAAAATTTGTTCTGGAGATTGGTTAGGTAACAGATGAAATACACCATCATCAACAAAAAAGACAGAAATATGATTAATTGCCGATGCAGCCAACGCAATATCCAACGCTTCTCGACCTTTAGCATTACCATGAGGTGGAGAACTAATAATAATTGCAACTTTTTTCATTTGATAGCCTTAGTACTAAAATTGAATAGTTCGATCTGTTTCGGCAATAGATACACTTAATTCACCAAGACCTGTTAACTGGAAATTATCCGCAAGATTTTTTTCAATAATTCCTCGTCTTTGAGCGGCGGCAACACAAATAGTTAACGTTAAAGAATATTCTTTGGCTAGCGTTTGCCATGCCGTAACTAAATCAAATTCATCACTAGCAGGATCGGTAAACCGATTACCATTATAAATACCATCTGCATAAAAAAAGATATTTTTAATCGTATGGGAAGTTCTAGATAGCAAAGTTTGTGCAAATTGATAGGCACAATAAGCAGATTGGGTCCCATATGCAGGACCCATAATAACAAGTGTATAACTTAATGAATCTTTCAAAATCAATCAGTTAAATTTTATTTTGCGTTATCATTGACTTTATTTTGATCGGGTTTTGATTGTTCAGCTTTATCATTGTTATCGCCGTCAATACCAAGTAATTCAACTTCAAACACTAATGTTGATGCTGGTTGAATCCCAACTTTATCATCTTGACCCGGAAAGCTTTGATCTCCATAAGCTAAATCTGGTGGTACAACAAGTTTGATTTTACCACCAACACCAATTAATTGAATTCCTTCAGTCCAACCTTTAATTACGGCATTAAGAGGGAAAGTTGCAGTTTCACCTCGGTCATAAGAACTATCGAATTTACGACCATCTGTCAAAGTACCGGTATAATGAACAATAACAGTATCATCAGCTTTTGGATGGCGATTCGAACCTTCTTTAATAACTTGATAAAGTAATCCTGATTTAGTTTGTTTAACATCTTTTTGTTTAGCAAATTCTTCACGGAATTTATCACCAGCAGCGGTGTTTTCCGTTTTTTCTTTTTCAAAACGAGCTTTGCTTTCTTCTTGAATACGTTTACCAAATGCTTCTAAAACATCTTTAACTTCATCTTTTGAAAGTTGAGAAGCACCGCGGAAAGTTTCATTAAAACCACTAATTAAATATTCTTTATCTGGATTAATTTCATTTTGCTCTAAATTTGTCGCCATGTATGAAGCAAATGAAGAACCTAATGCATAAGCCTCTTTTTGTGCATCAGTTGAAATGGTCACTTTATTGGTGCTAGCATTGTTATCAGTTGTATTTTTTTTATCATCACACCCAACCAATGCTAATACGATTGCACTACTTACTAATGTCATTTTAATCAATGATTTCATACTACTTCTCCGAGTTAGAAACTTTTATATCTCAATTTATTATTCAAATTATTATAAATGATTTAATGTAAGATAATATAGTATTTACAAATCATTTATGTAAATAAATTATAATAACATAGCATAAGCAGATTCGTATAAAAGAAAAGCACTATTCAAATCATTCTTGAGTGAAAGCCGCATCCTCAGTTATAATGAGTACAATTTATAGCAAATAATGTAAAAGGATAGCTATTTTGACTACCGAACTTAATACCCTTGATATTGAAGAAATTATCAGTTTATTACCTCATCGTTATCCATTTTTAATGGTTGACCGTGTAATCAATTATGAAAAAGGTAAAACATTAAAAGCGATAAAAAATGTTACTGTAAATGAACCATTTTTTCAGGGTCATTTTCCCACTAAACCTATTTTACCCGGTGTATTAATTTTAGAAGCGATGGCGCAAGCAACTGGTATTTTGGCCTTCAAAAGTATTGAAGAACTGTCTCCCGGACAGCTTTATTACTTTGCTTCAATTGATAAAGCGCGTTTTAAACGCCCTGTTGTGCCAGGCGATCAACTCGTATTAGACGTTGAATATATCAAAGAACGTCGAGGCATTGCTTTATTCCATGGTGTTGCCACTGTTGATGGTAATTTAGTTTGCGAAGCCGAAATGATGTGTGCTCGTAAATAATATTGATTTTAAATATCCCAGAAACAGTATTAAGGAAAGGCTATGGCAACGGAAATACATCCAAGTTCAGTAATAGAAAAAGGGGCTAATATTGGCAATAATGTTCAAATTGGGCCTTTTTGCTTTGTTGGTGAGAATGTTGAAATTGGTGATGGGACTTTTTTAAAATCACATGTAGTCATCAATGGTCACACTAAAATTGGTAAAGAAAATCAAATTTATCAATTTACTTCAATAGGCGAAGTTAACCAAGATTTAAAATATCGTGGTGAACCAACGCGCACTGAAATTGGTGATCGCAACATGATTCGCGAAAGTGTAACCATTCACCGTGGCACTTTACAAGGTGGTGAATTAACGCGTATTGGCAATGATAATTTATTTATGATTAATGCACATGTTGCTCATGATTGTGTTATTGGTAATAATTGTATTTTAGCCAATAATGCAACGCTTGGTGGGCATGTCCAATTAGATGATTATGTAATTATAGGTGGTATGACTGCTGTACATCAATTTTGTGTTATTGGTTCACATGTTATGGTTGGTGGATGCTCTGGTGTTGCTCAAGATGTGCCACCTTATATTATTGCCCAAGGTAATCATGCAAGCCCACACGGCGTAAATTATGAAGGTTTAAAACGCCGAGGATTTAGTAAAGAGGCTTTGCAAGCGATTCGTAATAGTTATAAAGTTCTTTATCGAAATGGCTTAACATTAGACGATGCCAAAGTAGAAATTGAAACCATAGCGAAACAATATCCTGAAGCTCAATTATTTATTGATTTCTTTTCACGTTCAACTCGTGGCATTATCCGTTAATGATAAATAAACCATTAACAATTGCATTAGTCGCTGGGGAAACCTCTGGCGACATTCTGGGTGCTGGTTTAATTCGTGCACTCAAAAAATACTATCCCAATATTGAATTTATTGGAATTGCTGGACCACAAATGCAGGCTGAAGGATGTAAAGCTTGGTACGAAATGGATGAACTCTCGGTTATGGGGGTCATTGAAGTATTAGGTCGACTACGTCGTATTTTAGCTATTCGTCGCGATATCACTAAACGACTTATTGAGCTAAAACCTGATATTTTTATCGGTATTGATGCCCCTGATTTTAATCTTTCATTAGAAGGAAAACTTAAACAAGCTGGCATTAAAACCATTCATTATGTAAGTCCTTCGGTTTGGGCGTGGAAGCAAAAACGAGTTTTTAAAATAAAACGTAATACTAACCTTATCTTAGCTTTCTTGCCGTTTGAAAAAGCGTTTTATGATAAGTTTGATGTTCCGTGCCGTTTTATTGGTCATAAAATGGCTGATGATATCCCACTAAATCCAGATCAAAAAATAATGCGTCAGCAATTAGGCATTCCTCTTGATTGTCTTTGTTTAGCTTTATTGCCAGGAAGTCGTCATGCTGAGGTCTCTTTGCTTTCAGAACCATTTCTAAAAGCGGCACAATTATTACGCCAGCGTTATCCTAATTTGCATATTGTGGTACCTTTAGTAAATGCCAAAAGGCGTAAAGAGTTTGAAGAAATCAAAGCCAAAATCGCCCCCAATCTTAAAGTACAACTATTAGACGGTCAAGCGCGTGAAGCAATGATTTCAAGTAATGCCGCTATATTGGCATCAGGAACAGCAGCATTAGAATGTATGTTAGCCAAATGCCCAATGGTGGTAGGTTATAAAATGAAAGCTTTCACTTTTTGGTTAGCTAACAAAATAATCAAAACGCCTTATGTTTCTTTACCTAATATTTTAGCGGGTAAAGAGCTTGTACCTGAATTATTACAGCATAACTGCACACCAGAAAATATCGCCAATCATACTATCCCTTTTTTAGAAGGGGATAATACAGAAGTTAAAAATGCATTTCTCACATTGCATAAACAAATTCGTTGTAATGCTGATGAACAAGCTGCACAAGCAGTATTAGATGTTTTAAAGAATTAATGTTTGAAAAATAACTCTGCTAGAGGATTTATATTGTTATTGGAATTTACTTACCCTGATACCACGTTAATAGCCGGTGTCGATGAAGTTGGAAGAGGACCGTTATGTGGCGATGTTGTTACTGCAGCAGTTATTTTAGATCCAACTAAACCTATCGTTGGTTTAACAGACTCAAAAAAACTTACTGAAAAAAAACGTGAACAGTTATTTGAAGTAATAAAAGACAATGCATTAGCTTGGTGTGTTGCCAGAGCATCTGTGGCTGAAATCGATCAATTAAATATTTTACATGCCACTATGCTGGCTATGCAGCGAGCGGTATCAGGCTTAAAGATCAAACCCAATTATGTTTTAGTCGATGGTAATCGTTGCCCTAAATTTGGTATTCAAACTCAATCAGTCGTTAAAGGTGATCTATTAGTTGCTGAAATCAGTGCTGCATCAATTTTAGCTAAAGTTACTCGGGATCGTGAAATGGTCGAACTTGATAGATTATACCCGCAGTATGGTTTAGCCAAGCATAAGGGTTATCCAACAAAAGACCATTTAAGCGCAATTGAACAATATGGCGTTAACCATTTATATCGTAAAAGCTTTGCACCAATAAAAAAATTACTGCAATGCTAAAATCAATTATTAGTGCTTATCGCTTATCAACAGTGATTAATAATGGTGAATTAAGAGTGAAATTACGATTCTTGATAGGTTCTTTATTACCATAGTACTCTTTTAATTTTTTTAAAATAGTGATAAAAATTTAAATACTTTATTATAAATTTTCCAAACTAATTCTGAAAAGTAAATATAACTATAGTCCCATCAAATCAAATATTGTATGGTTTGTTTTCAAATTTTTGGGTGAGTCATTTTTAAATTAATGATCTCTTACTGTGATGAAGTATGATTTTTTAAAAGATTTATCCAATTATCTAACTTGTATCTAAATAACTTTACTTGCTGCTTTAAAACATGAAGTTTACCATTTTTAATAAAAATGATCTCCATATAGTTATAAGGTGAGTTGGTTGCTTGCTCAGGCTTTGGTTTGGTTTGATTGAGATAATTGAAAAATAATATAACCAATTTGGTGATTGATCATTTGTTAAAGAAGTGTAGGTAGCGAATGATAAACCAAAAATAAAACGCTTCAATTGCTACCTATAAAATTTAATCGATTACGATATTAATATAATCTAAAACAGCCACTTAAAAAGTTTTAGAGGCTGTAAATCGTATTTTGAATAACTAATCCCGATTACTGAAAATAGATGTCGATTTTGTTTTGTACATAACTTTACTGGCACGAGCAAAACGAATCGTTTTGAAAATACCTAACAAGCTAGCTTGATGCATTCGATACAACAATCGATGAATAATTAGCGCAAACCATCCCTTTACACCCATTTCACTTTTTCCTGCTATTTTAACCACACCTTGCGCGGTATCATGTAAAGAAATGATTGTGCCATTATCGGTATACTTAAACGATTTTAATGGTGTATTATCGAGCATGTTGATAATGTTCTCGTAACAAATTTTTGCCATTTGATGTGCGGCTTGAGCAGTAGGTGGTGAAGCATGACCATTGTCTTGCATAGCGTAAGCACAATCGCCGATAACAAAAATATTGTCATCACGAGAGGTTTGCAATGTTGGTTTTACCACCAATTGATTTGAACGACTTGACTCTAACCCAGCAATTTCTTTCAAATAATCAGGTGCTTTTACACCCGCAGTCCAGATCATAATATCGGCTTTGATAGTATCACCTTCTTTTGGATAAAATCCATCACTTTCAGCCTTAGTAATCATGGTCTTGGTTAATACATGGATACCTTGTTTTTCAAGTGTTTTAGTAATACTTGCCGCTGTCTTTTCTGGGAGGGCTGGTAAAATACGATCTGTTGCTTCAATAACCGATACATCTAGAAGATCGGAACACATCTTATTACGACCGCAGGCACCAAAGGCTTGCACCATATGTGGTAGTTCAGAAGCTAATTCAACACCGGTTGCACCACCACCAACGATAGCAATCCGAATTTTGTCTTCATCCGTGCTTTGATCATTATCGATGATTGAACAAAAACTGGTAAATTTATTAATTAAGGTTTCTCGCAAGCGAATCGCTGCATTTTGATCGTCTAAGAAGATACAGTGTTCTTTAACACCAGGTGTACCAAAATCGTTAGAAGTACTACCAATGGCAATCACTAAAATGTCATAATCAATAGCGACTGATTCATCTTGATGATTGATAATCGTGATTTGTTTTTGGTCCCGATTAAGGTCAGTAAAGGTACCTTGGATAAATTCAAAATTATGCTGTTGTCCTTGAGATGCATAATAAATATTATCAACTTGCTCATCAAGTACACCCGTTGCTACTTCATGTAATAATGGTTTCCATAAATGATAACTGTTTTTATCAATTAAGGTAATTTGAGCTTTGTCCGTTTTGCCTAACTTATCACCTAGGTCAGTAGCGAGCTCTAAACCGCCGGCACCACCACCAATAATAATTATTTTTTGCATATATCAAGCCTTATTATTTCAATTACATAATATCATACTAAATAAGTAGGTTTTTATCTATTTCTTTTGACTGATAACATTCATAAATAAAATCTATTAAAATGGTGGTTTAGAATTATTGAAATTTATTTAAGGGTGAAATAGAATGTAGACCAATATAGTTGTAAATTATTCCATGTAATCTTTATTTTGGAATAAAAATTTAGCTTTGATTGTTTGAATAAAATACTATATCGTATGATATAGTATATCATTGATGACGTATGTTAATTCTTTATTGCATACAATTATCCTAGTTCTTTAGGCCTTATCTTACAATTGTCACTCAAAACAAATTTATGAATAAAAAAATTTTTATTGTTATAGCATTGATTGTTATATTAATTTCGATGACGATCTTAATCCGTGCTCATAATAGAGAGCTTCTTTTGCAAGGCGAAGTTGATGCGCCTAATGTCAGTATTTCCTCAAAAGCAAAGGGGCGAGTGCAAGTTATTCATGTCAATCGTGGCGATGATGTCAAACAAAATGATGTCTTAATTACGCTTGATAGTCCGGAGCTTTTAGCACAAGTTCGAGCGGCAGAAGCAGCACGAGATCAAGCACAAGCACAAGTAGCACTATCTGAGCATGGTACACGTGAAGAAAGTATCCGATATTATGAAGCATTATTTGAACAAGCTAAAGTAGCTTATGACAATGCTTCAAAAGAGTACAATCGTAATAAAGCCATTTCGGCAAAAGGTTTTGTATCACAATCAATATTAGATAGTGCGCTGAAAACTCGTGATGCAGCTTATCAACAAGTTTTGTCAGCCCAAGCCAATTTAGATCAAGCTCGAAATGGTGACCGTGTTGAACAACGACAAATCTATGATGCCAAATTGAAAGAAGCTGAAGAACAACTTAAGCAATTACAGATCCAATTTGATGACTTACAAGTTAAAGCTCCAGTAGATGGAGAGATAGGTTCGATTCCAGCTGAAGTGGGAGAATTATTCAATGCTAATAGCCCACTATTAACCGTTATTCGATTACCACAAGCTTATTTTGTGTTTAATATTCGTGAAAATATTATGCCTAATATTCACAAGGGTGATCATATTAAGTTGGAAGTTCCAGCTCTTGGTAATAAAGAAGTGGAAGCGGAAGTTCGTTTTATTTCACCAATGGGTGATTATGCAACAAAACGTGCAACTCGTGCGACAGGTGATTTTGATTTAAAAACGTTTGAAATTAGACTTTATCCAACTAAACCTGTAGAAGGCTTACGCGCAGGTATGAGTACATTATGGAAAATAGACAACTAATTTTAGACTTCTGGCATCGCTTTAAAAATGCTTTTAACGATGAAATACCAGTTATATTTAAGCGATTTACTTTCCATTGGTTAATGTGGATTTTACCGCTAATTATTTTTGTTTTAATTAGTAGTATCTTTCATAAAGGTGTACTATTTGATCTACCTGTAGGCTATGTTGATCAAGATAAAAGTACTTTATCTCGTGAAATAGTACGGGATCTGAACGCTGGTGCACATGCAAATCTGATTAATTATGATAATCAGCTAAAAATGGCTGAGCATGATTTAGAGAAAGCCAAGATTTATGCCGTTCTTTATATACCACCTAATTTTGAAGCCGATGTGTTAGCTGGTCGCCAACCAACACCAATGCTTTATTATAATGCACTATATTATAGTGCAGGTTTATATTCAATAATGGATTATTCGGGATTAATTGCATCATTAAATACCCAATATCGAACCACCATGGCAACCAGTATTGGTTTGCCTGTGCCCAAACTTGCACAAGTTAATTTCAATTATGATGGGTTATTTAATGCCAGTGGTAACTCTATGTACTTCCAGCAGTTCTCTGCGGTAGTGCATCTATTACAATTATTTGTGGTTACTACAACAATTCATATTCTATCGCAATTACCTAAACGAACTCGACCTAATTATCCATTTGTATTAGGTAAACTCGCTCCTTATACCATCTGGTATACCATGTTATTGATGTTTGAAATAGCAATGCTGGTTTTATTTTCTGATGCGCGCGTATCTGGTTCGCCATTCGCTATGATGATGGTGGTTTTCTTTTATGTGATTGCAGCACAAAGTATTGGTATTTTACTTTATACATTTACCAAAACAGTATTAGATGCCTATACCTATATTGGGGTATTGGTGGGACTTGCATTAACTTATTCAGGTGTCGTGGTGCCTGAATTGTCGATGCCTTGGATAGCAAGATTTATTTCGTCACTTGAGCCTTTAACCTATGCACTGAATAAATTATTCGATCTCTTTTTACGGCATTCAAGTTATCTATCCGTATTAAAAACCTGTAGTATTTTGATGATCTATCCAATAATAATTACAGTGTTAGTTAGAAAACGTTTAGTCAAGCGTTTACATTCACAGTAAGAGGCAATATTTGGATGCTTAAGCTATTTTTTTCTTCAGCTGTAAAAATGTTTTTCTATATGCTAATGCGACCAATGTGGTTATTGATGTTATTGTCTGTCTCGTTAATGAGTTTAGTTTATCTTAATGGTACTATCACTAATTTACCCGTTGCCATAGTCGATCAAGATCATACTGCTACGAGTCGAAGTTTAATTCGTTCTTTGAATACCAGTTCTAAAATCGATGTAGTTACTTATGAAAATTCATTAGAAGCTTATGATGATATTAACAGTCGTAAATTATTTGCGGTATTTACCATTCCAAGAAATTTTGAAAAACGTCTTTTAAACGGTGAAGAGGTAACAATTCCTGCTTATGGTGATGCCTCTAGCCGTTTAGCTAATGGTCTGATACAAGTGGATATTAAGGGAATATATCAACAAATATTAACCGAATATAATACTCGGGTAATGCGTAATGGTGGTTTTTCTGATCCGCAGATTAATATCATTTTATCGCCAATAAAAGGGCAAACGATGCCGCTTTATAATGCAGGTATCAGTTTTGCGGCGATAACCTTTCCTGGACTATTAGTCATGTTGCTGCAACACTCCTTTTTAATTGCCTCAACGAGAACCAATATCACTTTACACTCCTTGCCCCAAGGTAAACCACCAAGGATTGTTATATTCGGAAGTTTATGTGGGATTATTCCAATATGGTTATTTTTGTCTATCGTCTTATTTGGATTATGGCCATGGCTACTTGGCTATCGACAATTAGCAAGCATACCTGAAATCATTATCATGACATTTCCTCTATTATTAGGAATTTTGGGTTTAAGCAAATTGCTCACTGAATGTTTGCGTCGAACTGAGATGATCTATTTAACTTTAGCATTTTTAACAACACCAGTATTTTACTTATCTGGTACCATATGGCCACTTGATGCTATGCCTTTATGGGTTCAAACAGTATCGAGAATGCTACCATCAACATGGGCAACGAATATGATTGCAGGTGTAAATCAGATGGGTTTAGGTCTGCTAGATAATATATCTAATATATTTATGATTCTCTTTCTCGGTGTAATGTATGGTTCACTTGGCTTTTTTATTGCGGCACTACGAGAAGGAAAAGTCAGAGGATATTTAAAAAAGCTGAAGAATTTTTTACGCCACAAAAACTAAAAAGTCAATAATAAACTGTCAATTAGTTAATGCTAAAACGTGAATATATTATCGATTACTGATATGATAAATGCTTAATTTTTAAAATAAGTAATATGTCGTATGCCCAATAAATATTATCCATGGATTATTAGTTTACGCCCAAAAACATTAGTTTTATCACTTTGCGCTATTTTGATGGGCAATGCACTTGCATATTGGCAAGGATCTTTTGATCCATTGGTTATGTTATTATCGATGATTACCGCATCGTTACTGCAAATTTTATCGAATCTAGCCAATGATTATGGCGATGTCATTAAAGGCAGTGATAAACAGAATTTAGCTGGACATAAACGAGGTTTACAGCTAGGTTTAATTACGCTTAATCAATTAAAAAAAGCATTATGGATTAATATTTTTTTATGTATTTTATTTGGACTAATTTTAATTATTTTTGCTTGTAATAATATTTATGAATTATTCAGTTTTATATTATTAGGATTATTATCTATTATTGCAGCAATAACTTATACAGTAGGTAAAAAACCTTATGGTTATATAGGTCTTGGAGACCTATCTGTACTTATCTTTTTTGGTCTAATTAGTGTAATAGGAAGCTATTACTTACAAACTAACGCATTATCAATGCCGATGATTTTACCAGCTTTAGGCTGTGGATTATTATCCGTTGCTGTATTAAATATCAATAATCTTCGTGATATCGATAGCGACAGAATGAATCATAAACGAACACTAGTAGTATTAATTGGTAAAGAGATTGGACGCTTTTATCATCTGCTACTATTGATGATCGCAATATGCTCATTTAGCTTGTTCACTTATAGTTACTTGCAAACTTATTGGGGGTGGCTATTTATGTTCAGTCTACCTTGGTTGATTAGACATATTTATGCTGTTTTTCAATTTAAAACAGCAAAAGATGCCTTCCCTTTACTATTACAGATGGTCAAACTTGCTTTATTGATTAATTTACTTTATTGTTTGGGAATAATTATGAGTTAGTTCACGTTTATTTAAATTTAATATCGTTTTACTCGATGTTAGCGTTATACTAATAGTATTAAAATACGACAGCAAAAGGAGACTTGACAATGGAGTTTGATACTTCAATTCTTTGCGATTACTACCCAGAAGATGTTAACGTAGTGGAACCTATATTTAGTAATTTTGGTGGCGTGACATCTTTTTCTGGTCAAATTGTGACAGTCAAATGTTTTGAGGATAACGGTTTACTCTTTGAAACGCTACAATCTGACGGTACGGGTAAAATTCTGGTAATAGATGGTGGTGGTTCAGTACGTCGTGCGTTAATTGATGCGGAATTAATTGACATTGCTATACAAAATCAATGGGAAGGAATTATTGTCTATGGTGCCGTCCGTCAAGTTGATTATCTGGCAGAAGCTGAAATTGGTATTCAAGCGCTTACCGCAATTCCTGTAGGTGCTGAAAATCAAGGGATTGGCGAAGTGGATATTCGGGTTAACTTTGGTGGCGTAACCTTCTTTTCGGGTGATTTTATTTATGCCGATAATACTGGCATTATTTTGTCTGAAATTGCACTAGAAATTGAAGAATAATTATTTATTCTTACCGCCGATAAATATCGGCGGCCTTATACTCAAACGCACCCATTACCTCAAACTTTTTGACAATAATTTATACATTATTTGATCGTTCGCTTGCGAATATATCCCCCAGTTACAGTCATAATCAATCCTGCTATTTCCATATCTAATAATTTACTAGTAAGTTCAGGAATCGTTAAATCAACCAAAGCTGCAATCGTATCAACAGCAATAGGTTGATGATGAATTACAGAAAAAATTTCAGGATATAAAATACTGTTATCGTGCTCATCATGATTATGTTCTTGTCGATGAATTGTTGATAAATAACGACTATAATGCTCTAAAATATCAATTGGCTCAGTTACTAAATAAGCTCCTTGCTTTATTAAATAATGCGTTCCACTACAGTTTTGATTATCAATATCACCAGGCAAAGCAAATACATCACGATTTTGCTCAAGTGCATAACGGGCAGTAATTAGTGAGCCACTTTTTTCTGAAGCTTCAACGACAAAAGTACCCAAACTTAGTCCACTAATAATTCGGTTACGTCGAGGAAAATATTCTGCTCTTGCTTTTTCAAACGGTAAAAATTCAGACACAATTGCACCATCTTGAGCCAACATATCATTTGCTAAATTTAAATTTGAGCGCGGCGCAATCTGAGCAAGCCCACTTCCCAAAACTGCAATAGTATGCCCTGACACCTCCAGTGCACCGCGATGACAAATCGCATCCAAACCCAGAGCTAGTCCGCTAGTGACTGTTAAGCCGTTAATAGCTAATTCACCAGCAAAATATCGACCCCATTGTGCGCCATATTCACTAAACTCACGGCTACCGACCATAGCAATTTGTGGGGAATGTAATAGCTTCTGGTTTCCCATAACAAATAAAAATAGCGGTGGTGAACTGATCTGCTTAAGTAGTACTGGATAATCTAAATCACAATAAGCAATCAAATCCTTTTTAGGATAAGATGTATCTAACCACTCAAGTATTGGTTCAAAATGTAAATAAGAAGTCGCTAAAAAATTGGCTTGTTGAGCTTCAGATAATGCTAATTTTTCAAGTAAAAATGGAAGATTGTTAATTTTATTAGGTAAGCCTGACTCAAAAAGCTGGCTAATTTTTTTTAATATAGCAAGCTTTCCTTGTCCAAGCATTGAAATTCGCAATAAGAATTCATATTTACTCATTATAACTTTTTGCACTCTTGTTAGATAAATTTAATATTTTGAATCGATAAGATAAATACTACTAATAGCCAACAAGGGCTATTCAACGACATGATAAATGTTTACAATGATTAACAAACTGAACAAACCTAATTTTTGAGGAGTAAATCGAAGAATTTATGGCTATTTTACCGGTATTACGTTTCCCTGATGAGCGACTCCGCAAAGTTGCTAAACCTGTCACCGAATTTTCACCAGAGTTACAAACAATCATAGATAATATGATTGAAACTATGTATGCCGAAAAAGGCATTGGCCTTGCATCAACTCAAGTAGATATTCATGAGCAAATTATTGTGATTGATGTATCTGAAGATAAAAGCCAACTTTATGTGATTATTAATCCTGAAGTAATCAGTAAAGAAGGAGAAACAGGAATTGAGGAGGGTTGCCTATCAATACCGGATTGTCGTGGGTTTGTACCAAGAGCGGAGAAAATTAAAATCAAAGCACTTGATCGTAATGGCAATCCTTATGAGATTGATGCCGATGAACTACTTGCAATCTGTATCCAACACGAAATGGATCATTTAAAAGGTAAATTATTTGTGGATTACCTTTCACCATTAAAACGTCAACGAATTGAACAAAAGATGAAAAAACTGACGCGCGAAGAACAACGTAATAAATAAAATTAACCGCCATAAATGGCGGTTAAACCATCTACCAAATGTATAGCAACGATATTATTTAGCAACAATAACCATCGCAGGGCGAATCAACCGACCATTTAAAGTATAACCTTTTTGGATAGTATTAACGATTTGTCCTGATTGATGTTCCGGTGATTCAACCATACTAATGGCTTGGTGAACATCAGGATTTAATTGCGAATCTTCAGTGCTGACTACTTCAATACCGAATTTTTTGACCGTATCTAAGAATGATTTTAATGTCAGTTCTAATCCTTCAACTGTTGCTTGATGTTCCGGATTATTTTTATCTGTAGATAATAATGCACGTTCTAAATTATCGATAACTGGCAATAGTTCATTTGAAAACTTTTCCAAAGCAAACTTACGAGCTTTATCGACATCTTGCTCAACACGTTTTCGGACATTATCAATTTCAGCTCGTGCACGAATCATGGCTTCACTTTCATTTTTTTTAGCTAATTGTAACGCTTGTTCAAGCTCGGCAATTCGGACATCTTTTGCTTTCAATTGCGCTTCAAAATCTGGTTGATCTGACGCTTGTTGTTCTGTTATTTCTTCTGTTTGTGTGTCAATGTTAGCATCATTTTCTGACATATTTTTATCTTGTTCTGTCATAAGGTACTCCAAATGTAGTCGAAAACTTAATGAATAACGGTTATTATGGGGACAATTTTTATTATTACAAGCTTATGAGTAGATTGATATGTATTTTTTTATTTTTTACCGAAAAAATACAGGTGTTTATGAAAAATAAAGCAAGGATATTTTATGGACACACCATTTAAATGTATTGGCCTAATTGGACTTCCACGTAAATTAGAAGCAATTGAAACTCATCAAGTGCTTTATGATTGGCTGATTAAACTCGGTATTCATGTATTGGTCGAAGATAGATTAGCCGAATATATCCAATTTCCAGTGAGTCATTATGCCTCATTAGAAACAATTGGTGAACAAGCTGATTTGGCTATTGTGGTTGGTGGTGATGGCAATATGTTACGATCAGCACGATATTTATCCCACTATAAAATCAAAGTAATTGGCGTTAATCGTGGCAATTTAGGCTTTTTAACCGATATTTCTCACGAACAAGTAATAGAACAATTAAGCCCTGTTATTGCCGGTGAGTATGACGATGATCCTCGTTTTTTACTGGAAGTCTCTATCTATGATAATGGCAAAATGATTAACTCGGGTTTTGCTGTAAATGAGATTGTCATCACCCCTAATACTGTCGCCCATATGATTGATTATGATGTATATATTAATGAGCGCAATGCTTTTTCACAGCGCGCTGATGGGTTAATTATAGCAACACCTACGGGCTCTACTGCTTATTCTCTATCAGCAGGAGGACCTATTTTAGCACCACATCTAGACGCCTTAATAATTACGCCGATGTTTCCACATTCATTAGCGGTCCGACCATTAGTGATAAAAGGAGACAATCCTATTCATTTAAAATTTCCAACTACTGCTCTGGATTTAAATGTTGCTTGTGATAGCCAAATTATTTTACCAGTAAAGCCTTCGCAAGATGTCATTATCCGCCGTTCTTTATATGAATTTAATTTAATTCACTCTAAAGATTACGACTATTTTAATAATCTTTCGACTAAATTGGGCTGGTCACAAAAAATGTTTTAATTAATGTTTTCACTCACTACTCAAGTAGGATATAAAAGCGATCCTATTTAGAGAAGTTTTTAAAATTGGCACCACAAATCATATTTTTATTAACAATGCCATCACGTGAACTGTCATGGATGAAAAGATAGCTGCTATTACATCATCGACCATAATACCAAAACCGCCCGGCACACGCTTATCAAACCAACGAATAGGCCAGGGTTTTGCCATATCAAACAATCTAAATGCGACAAAAGCAATCGTCACCCATAGTATTGAAAATTGAGGAATGAAATACAGCGTTATCCACATACCGACAAATTCATCCCAAACAATATGACCCGAATCATGAGTATGGGTATCATCCGACGTTTTTTGGCAAAGATAACAACCAAACACAAACGTCACTAAAATAAAAACCCAATATAAAACCGGTTGTAAACCCCAAAATAAAAGCCACAGTGGTATCGCCATTAATGATCCCATAGTACCAGGCATAATGGGTGATAGCCCACTGCCCAATCCGACCGCTAAAAAATGAATTGGATTAGTGAGTTTTAGGTATTTTTTAAAATCTTTATTGCGTGCTTGTTTCGTCATTCTGATGATAATCGGTTGATAAAATTATGCCGACTTGAGGTCGGCAAAAAGTTTGCTTAGCTAACTCTAGCTAGCACTAATAATATTTAGCTATATTATTAGTCTTTAGCTAAGGTTGCAACCATTACTGCTTTGATCGTGTGCAGGCGGTTTTCGGCTTCATCAAAAACGATGCTATGTTTAGATTCAAAGACTTCATTTGTCACTTCTAAGCCATTTTTCAAACCGTACTGGGCAGCCATTTGTTGACCTACTGTGGTATTCATATCATGGAAAGCCGGTAAGCAATGCATAAATTTAACATTTGGATTCTCTGTTAATTTGACTACATTTTGATTGACTTGGTATGGGGTTAATAATTTCACTCGCTCATCCCACACTTCTTTCGGTTCGCCCATGGAAACCCATACATCGGTATAAAGAAAATCAACACCTTTCACACCTTCAGTGACATCTTCAGTTAAAACGATTTTAGCGCCTGTTGTTTTAGCTATCTCTTGGCACTTTTGAACAAGCTCTGATTCAGGTTGGCACGCTTTGGGCGCCACGAGTCGGATCTCCATACCCATCAAGGCTGCGCCTTCCATTAACGAATTGCCCATGTTATTACGGGCATCGCCTAAATAAGCAAATTTAACGCTATTAAGTGGGCGCTCACCGATATGCTCTTTCATGGTCATAAAATCTGCTAAAATTTGCGTTGGATGCGCTTCAGTCGTTAAACCATTCCAAACCGGCACACCGGCATATTTTGCTAAAGTTTCAACAATATTTTGCCCATAACCTCGATACTCAATCCCGTCATACATGCGACCCAGTACTCTTGCTGTGTCGGCAATCGACTCTTTATGTCCAATTTGGCTACCACTTGGCCCTAAATAGGTGACTTGTGCGCCTTGATCAAAAGCACCAACTTCGAATGCACAGCGAGTACGGGTGGAGTCTTTTTCAAAAATAAGCACAATATTTTTACCCGTTAAATATTTTTCTTCATTTCCTTGCTGCTTTGCTTGTTTTAGTTCAATAGCCAAATTTATTAATTGATTGATTTCATCAGGAGTAAAATCAAGTAAGCGTAAAAAGTGACGTTGATAAAAACCGTACATAATATGGCTCCTAGTATCGTAAATATTTACACGATTCTATTTGAATAATTATGCAAATACAAGTTAAGTATTAAAATAACCCTCACATTTTATCTTCTCTTTATGAAAATCTCAAAAATTAGACTTAATCATTAAAATTATTTTTATAATATTGCTTTTTTTGTATAAAAAAGTGTAATAAAATGCCAATTACTGTATCTTCACAAACAAGTAAAATTGAATTTTTATTCATAAATAATGACGACTTATTCAAAAGGTCTTTTTAATCATGCAAACTTATGCCCTCCTTATATTACAAGACGGTTCACAATTTATCGGTAAATCAATCGGTGCTGATGGAGAAACTGTTGGTGAGGTTGTTTTTAATACCTCAATGACCGGTTATCAAGAAATACTCACCGACCCTTCCTATTGCGAGCAATTGGTCACGTTAACTTACCCCCATATAGGTAATGTCGGCACTAACAATGCCGATGCTGAATCTAATCAAGTTTATGCAAAAGGGCTGATTATTCGTGATTTACCACTATTAGCCAGCAATTATCGCAATGAGCTCGATCTATCGAGCTATTTAAAACAGCATAATGTTATTGCCATTGCTGATATTGATACTCGTCGTTTAACTCGAATCTTGCGTGAAAAAGGGGCTCAGCATGGCGTGATTATCACCGCAAACGATAGAGAAACTTTACTTGAAAAAGCCGATACCGCTAAACAAATAGCGATCGATTTTAAAGGATTATCCGGACTGGACTTAGCCCAAAAAGTCACCTGCACAAAAAGCTATTTGTGGACACAAGGTGTATGGACAAGAGAGCAAGAACAGCCAGCAGCAAAAAACGCCTTGCCTTATCATGTTGTGGCTTATGATTTTGGCGTAAAACGTAATATCTTACGGATGTTAGTTGAACGTGGTTGTAAATTGACCATTGTTCCGGCAAAAACCTCTGCGCAGGAGGTATTAGCATTAAATCCTGACGGTATATTCCTATCAAATGGTCCCGGTGATCCGGCACCTTGTACTTATGCCATTGATGCCATTAAACAGTTTTTAGCTACTGACATACCGATATTTGGTATCTGTTTAGGGCATCAACTGTTAGCGTTGGCTTGTGGTGCAAAAACCATAAAAATGAAATTTGGACATCATGGTGGTAATCATCCTGTTAAGGATCTTGAAAATAATCGAATCATGATTACCGCCCAAAATCATGGTTTTGCCGTTGATGAAATGAGTTTACCGACTCACTTACGTGTGACGCATAAATCACTGTTCGACGGTTCGCTACAAGGCATTCATCATAATCAAAAACCGGCTTTTAGCTTGCAAGGCCACCCCGAAGCGAGTCCCGGGCCTCACGATGCCGCCCCACTATTTGATCACTTTATCGAATTAATTAAAATTTATAAGCAGGAGCAATAACATGCCTAAGCGAACAGATATTCATAGCATTCTCATTATTGGCGCTGGCCCAATTGTTATTGGTCAAGCTTGTGAATTTGATTATTCCGGCGCTCAAGCTTGTAAGGCTCTGCGTGAAGAAGGTTATCGGGTTATTTTAGTCAATTCTAACCCTGCCACCATTATGACCGATCCGGAAATGGCGGATGCCACCTATATTGAGCCGATTGATTGGACAACGGTGAGTAAAATTATTGAACAAGAAAGACCCGATGCCATTTTGCCCACCATGGGCGGACAAACAGCGCTCAATTGTGCGTTAGAACTGGATAAAAGGGGCATTTTAAAACAATTTAATGTCGAGATGATCGGCGCTACCGCTGATGCAATTGATAAAGCTGAAGATCGCAAACGTTTTGATCAAGCCATGAAAAAAATTGGTCTTGATACTGCCCGTTCCGGCATTGCTCACTCATTAAAAGAGGCTTATGCCGTACTTGAACAAGTTGGCTTTCCTTGCATTATCCGCCCTTCTTTTACTATGGGGGGAACCGGTGGCGGGATTGCTTATAACACTCAAGAATTTGATGAAATTTGTACCCGAGGACTTGATCTGTCGCCCACCAATGAACTCCTCATTGATGAGTCATTAATTGGTTGGAAAGAGTACGAAATGGAAGTGGTACGAGATAAAAATGATAACTGTATCATCGTCTGTTCGATTGAAAATGTTGACCCTATGGGCATTCATACCGGGGATTCCATTACCGTTGCGCCAGCTCAAACATTAACGGATAAAGAGTATCAAATCATGCGTAACGCATCGATAGCGGTACTTCGTGAAATTGGCGTTGAAACAGGTGGTTCGAATGTACAATTTTCGGTTGATCCTAAAACCGGACGCTTGATTGTGATTGAAATGAATCCAAGGGTATCACGCTCATCAGCATTAGCATCTAAAGCAACCGGTTTTCCAATCGCAAAAATTGCAGCCAAACTTGCGGTTGGCTATACCCTTGATGAGCTATCTAATGATATTACCGGAGGTAAAACGCCAGCGTCATTTGAGCCTTCGATCGACTATGTGGTGACAAAAATACCCCGCTTTAATTTCGAAAAGTTTGCTGGGTGTAATGATCGTCTAACAACCCAAATGAAATCAGTGGGTGAAGTGATGGCTATTGGGCGGACTTTTCAAGAATCATTACAAAAAGCGCTACGAGGGCTTGAAGTCGGTGCGTGTGGTTTTGATCCGAAAATTGACAATTATGATGATGAAAAAAATCTCAGCAAAATACGTTATGAACTGCAAGAAGTTGGCGCTGAACGAATTTGGTATATTGCTGACGCTTTTCGAGCCGGCTTTAGTTTAGATGAAATTTTCACATTAACGAATATCGATCGCTGGTTTTTAGTGCAGATTGAAGAACTTATCAGCCTTGAAAACCAACTAAAATCGCAATCATTCGCTCGCCTGAATTCAGAATCATTATGGCAACTTAAGCGTAAAGGTTTTTCAGATTTACGTATTGCTAAGCTGTTGAATGTTGAAGAACAAGACGTTCGTGATCGACGAAACCAATACGATATTCATCCTGTATATAAACGAGTTGATACCTGCGCGGCGGAGTTCTCGACCGATACAGCTTATCTTTACTCAACCTATGAACAAGAGTGCGAAGCTAAACCACAATTCATTCGCCCAAAGATTATGATATTAGGCGGTGGACCTAATCGGATTGGGCAAGGTATTGAGTTTGATTACTGTTGTGTACATGCCGCGCTGGCGCTCCATGAAGACGGTTATGAAACGATTATGGTTAACTGTAATCCGGAAACGGTATCTACCGATTATGATACCTCAGATCGACTCTACTTTGAGCCAGTCACATTGGAAGATGTGCTTGAAATTGCTCATGTGGAAAAACCAAATGGCGTAATCGTACAATACGGCGGGCAAACACCATTAAAATTAGCCAGAGCGCTTGAAGTCGCTGGGCTACCGATTATTGGTACCTCGCCAGATGCGATAGATCAAGCTGAAGATCGCAAACGTTTTCAGTCGATTGTCGATAAGTTAAAGTTAAAACAGCCAGTTAACGCAACGGTTACCGATATTGAAGATGCGGTGATTAAAGCCGAACAAATTGGCTATCCATTAGTGGTCAGACCGTCTTATGTGCTTGGTGGTCGAGCAATGGAAATTGTGTATAACGAGCAAGATTTAAGACGTTATTTTAAAACCGCAGTCAGTGAATCGAATAATGCTCCAGTACTACTTGATCACTTTTTAGATGATGCTATTGAAGTTGATATTGATGTCATTGCCGACGGCGAGCAAATCGTCATTGGCGGCATTATGGAGCATATTGAACAAGCAGGAATTCACTCGGGTGATTCTGCTTGTTCATTACCAACGTATACTTTAAGCCCAGAAATTTTAGACCAATTGCGCAAGCAAGCTAAACAGTTAGCGTTAGAACTTAATGTAAAAGGGCTTATGAATGGACAATTTGCCGTCAAAGATAACCAAATTTATTTGATTGAAATCAACCCTCGAGCCGCTCGCACCGTACCATTTGTGTCGAAAGCTACCGGTTTGCCATTAGCGAAAATCGCTGCACGAGTTATGACCGGGCAATCACTGGCTAAACAAAATATCACCAAAGAAGTCATACCGCCTTATTACTCAGTGAAAGAGGTGGTATTACCGTTTAATAAATTTAGTGGCGTTGACCCAATTTTGGGGCCTGAAATGCGTTCAACCGGTGAAGTGATGGGAATTGGTAATACCTTTGCCGAAGCCTTTGCCAAAGCACAACTTGGTAGCTTATCAAGTATGAAAAAATCAGGAAAAGCTTTGCTATCTGTTCGTGATCAAGACAAAACTCGCTTGTTAGCGATCGCTAAACGATTAATTGCGCATGGCTTTAGTATTGATGCTACTTTTGGCACCGCTAAGGCATTACAACAAGCTGGCATACCCTGCCAAATGGTAAAAAAAGAGAACGAAGGGCGCCCCAATATTCATGACCATATTAAAAATGGCGAATATAGCTATATTCTCAATACCACATCTGGACGGGCTGCCATTGAGGCATCGAAAATCCTACGCCGTAGTGCTATTCAATATAAAGTTCATTACGATACCACGATGAATGCGGCTTATGCCACAACGTCGGCGCTTAATTATGATCCAGCTCATAGCGTGAAACCATTACAGGCACTTTATCAATAGAGACGAGCAAAACTCGTCTCTTTTCACTAATCTGGTTTACGGTGTCGTACAAATAAGATCTCTTATTCACCTAAAAAAATATTTCTTTTTCCTTTGAACTATTTTATCTAATTAGGAGAGTTTGAGCATAATCAACGATAATTAATGTAAAAAATATTGAGGAGTGTATACCGTTTCGTACAAAAATCGTCCTTATTTGTTAAGGAATGTGTAAAAATAGGCCGTTTAGGCTAGAAGGGTATTGCTTTATTATTTTATTACTATAATATAGCCACCTCTTTGACGCGGGGTGGAGCAGCTTGGTAGCTCGTCGGGCTCATAACCCGAAGGTCGTTGGTTCAAATCCAGCCCCCGCAACCAATTCTTCTAAAATCTATTTTAAATTATTCTTAATAAAACTATTCTGACTTTGGTACTGCCAGTAACGTTGATACCGCTTCACTAATTCTTCTAGCGATATAGCTATTATTCATGGTGTACAAATGGATACCGTCAACATTTTGTGAAACTAAATCAACAATCTGATCGATAGCATAAGCAATACCTGCGTCACGGAACGCATCAGGGTGATGCTCGTATTTCTCCATCATCTGTTTAAATTTCTTCGGTAGATTTACGCCACACATCGATACCATACGTTCAATTTGGTTTTTGTTCGTTACCGGCATAATCCCTGCTTCAATTGGTACATTAATCCCCATATCACGGGCTTTGTCTAAGAAAGTATAAAAATAGTCATTATCAAAAAATAGCTGTGATATGAGTTGATCTGTTCCTGCACTCACCTTTTCTTTTAAATGTATTAAATCTTGTTTTAGCGTTGATGCTTCAAGATGTCCTTCAGGATAACAGGCCCCAATCACATTAAAATCACCATTTTCTTTAATAAATGAAACTAGCTCGCTGGCATAGCGAAAATCATCTTTAGGTGTAACTGTCGGGCTAATATCACCTCGCAATGCAAGCACATTATCGATACCGGCACATTTAAGATCATGAAGAATTTTCTGCATTTCTGCTTTATCAAAATTAATTCCCGGCAAATGGGCAACACTTTCAATGCCATAAGTATGTTTGACAGCGTGGGCGATATCAATTGTCGTTTGACCATTCAAACTACCACCTGCGCCATAAGTAACACTGATAAAATCAGGTTTGAAGTAACCAAGTTCACGCAATGTGCTATAGATTGTCTCTAAAGGTGACGTTTTTTTAGGGGGAAAAACTTCAAAAGAGAACACGGTTTTTTTATTAAAGAGTAAATTTGTTTTCATCTGTATCATCCATTGGTGTGATTACTATTATCCTTACTGACATTTCCGCCGCCAAAATCGGCGGCGGAAATTAAGGTAAAGCAAATTAATTAACGCTGTTAATTAAGTGTTTTTCGAACTTCTAATGTTGCTTGAACTAAATGTTCTAAACTTGCAACAACTTCTTTCTCACCACGAGTTTTTAAACCACAATCTGGATTAATCCAAAGTTTTTGCTTGTCAATTTTTGCCAGTAACTTCTCAATTGTTGCTTTGATTTCAGCAACCGGTGGTACACGTGGTGAATGGATATCATAAACACCCGGTCCAACTTCAGTTTTAAAGTTATTGGCTTTAAGCACATCAATCAATTGTAGATTAGAACGTGATGCTTCAAATGAAATCACATCAGCATCCATGGCATCGATATCTTTGATAATGTCAGCAAATTCGCTATAACACATATGTGTATGAATTTGTGTATCAGCTTGTACTTTGCTGTGCACTAATCTAAATGCCGGAATAGCCCAATCCAGATATTCACTATTCCAATCAGCTTTACGTAATGGTAATTTCTCTTTTAACGCCGCTTCATCAATTTGGATAACTTTAATGCCGGCCGCTTCAAGATCTAACACTTCATCACTGATTGCTAAACCAATTTGGAATACAGACTCTTTTTGTGAAATATCTTCACGAGGGAACGACCAGTTAAGGATCGTCACTGGGCCAGTTAGCATACCTTTAACGGGTTTGTCAGTTAGGCTTTGTGCATATTGTGAATATTCAACGGTAATTGGTTTAGAGCGTGAAATGTCACCCCATACAATTGGTGGCTTAACACAACGAGTACCATAAGACTGCACCCATGCTTTTTCAGTAAAGACAAAACCATTTAAGCTTTCACCAAAATACTCAACCATGTCATTACGTTCAAATTCGCCGTGAACTAACACATCAATACCAATCTGTTCTTGAAGCTTGATGCATTCTGCAATTTTTTGTTTGTTAAACTCGGTATATTCATTTAAGCAAATTTCACCTTTCTTGAATTTTGCACGGTTTAAACGTACATCAGGTGTTTGCGGAAATGAACCAATCGTTGTTGTAGGTAATAATGGCAAATTAAAGGCTTTTTTCTGTGCTGCTTCACGTACTGAAAATTCCGGTAGACGAGTAAAATCAGACGCTTTTAAAGCCGAAACTTTTTGACGTACCGCTTGATTTGCTCCTTCACGCTCACGCGTAAATAGGGTTTGATTTGCTTTGTAAGCCGGACTATTTTCAAAATTCGAGTCTTTGACTAATTCACCAAGTTCTGCTAACTCTTGTAGTTTTTCTTGAGCAAAAGCAAAATAAGCTCGTTGTTGAATCGTTAATTTAGTTTCGTTTTGTAATGTATAAGGTACGTGGAGTAAAGAACACGAAGTATTAATCACAATGTTTGCCGCTTTTTGCTTAATTTTTGCGACTAATTCCAATGTTTTTTTATAATTATTTTTCCAAATATTTTTACCATTTACCACACCGGCAAATAACACTTTATCAGCCGGGAAACCATGACTTTCAAGTAATGCTAAGGATTGTTTACCTTCAACAAAATCAAGTCCGATACCGTCAAATGGTAACGCCACTAATTGTTGGTAACAATCACGCACATCGCCAAAGTAAGTTTGTAAAACCACTTTGGTTGTACCTTTAACGGATAAAATTGACTGATAAAGCTCATTGAATAGAGCAATATCTTCATGAGTTAAATCCGTCACTAAAATTGGCTCATCAATTTGTATCCACTGCGCACCAAATGCAGTAAATTTCTGAATAATTTCTTGATAGGCTTTAATAATATCGGCTTTAAAATCAACTAGCTGTTTATTACCTAAATACTGTGCTAATTTGAAAAAGGTTAATGCGCCAATCACAACCGGTTTGGTTTGAATACCTAATGCTTTGGCTTCTTGATATTCGTCAAAAGGTTTGGTGCTGGCTAGTTTTATTTGTAGTGAATCTTCAATTTCCGGCACTAAGTAGTGATAGTTGGTATTAAACCATTTTTTCATTGCCAGCGCTCGCACATCACCTTTTTCACCTTGATAACCACGCGCCATGGCAAAATAACGATCGAGTTCAGGTAAGCCTAAATCTTGATAACGTTTCGGGATAACATTCAGTAAACAGGCCGTATCTAATACTGCATCATAAAATGAAAAGTCATTAGATGAGATTAAAGCAATTTTATGTGATGCTTGTTGTTGTAGATGTTCAGCACGTAGGGCTTTTGCTTCATTTAATAATTCAGCTTGGGTTTTGTTACCTTTAAAATAAGCTTCGGTTGCAAATTTAAGCTCACGAAGTTTACCAACACGAGGATATCCAATAACTGCAGTATTCATTTTCTTTTCCTTATTTAGCATTTAGCACTTTTCTTTAGTGGTTAAAAAGATAGCAAAAAAAAATGTTATTGAATAATTCTACTTTTTTATCAAAAGATATAGTTTTTAGCTATATCAAAAGGTATAAAAAATCCCTCTGTTTTTCAACAGAAGGATTGAAATAGATGAAAATTAATAAATTAACTACTGGCGCCATTCGCCACGGATTGGTCTTGAAAAATGAGCAAGCACAGCGATCATACAGATTTCGATCGATACACCCCAATAGATATGCCCTAAAATTTCACTCCAAAGTTCATAACCATTTAGGTTCCATAACCAACCAACGGTGCCTTGCGGATCATAAGCGGGATGACGAAAACCTAATAGCGGGATTAAAAAACCGTGCATCATAACGGTAATGATAATGCCATAAAATGCACCATACCATAATCGAATATTATTCCAGAAGTAGGCAATAAATACATAAACGAAGGCAAAGGCAAAACTAAATAACCAGTGATAAAGTGTTACTGCGCCCGAAACGATTGCCGTTTGGTAAACATAATCAAGTGAATGAGAATTAATGCCTAACCAACCAAGCCATGCATCAATGTGTGCCGCAGGTGGTGAAATTTCCCCAGGAACACGAGGAGGCATATTAACTTCAGAACCCCATTTAACCAGTGCGCTAATGAATCCACCAATCAGAGTAGTCCAAACAATAATTTGACGATTTATTTTATTTCCAAACATTTGAGCGATTCCTTACTATATTTAATAGTTATTTAATAGAATTTTAAATGAGAATACATAATAAATTAGATAAAATAAGTTCTACTTAAAACCTATAGGATACATTGTACAATTTTTTGTTTGTTGAAAACAAATGACCCTGTTTTGATATAATTTTGAAAAATGAAATAGTATCTATTTTAATCAATCATAATAGGTATAGTCATACCAAAATATAAACTCAAATAAAATAAATAATATATAATTTTAAGTCTAAATAATACACATTACAGAAATAATTATTTTCAATTGATAATGATTCTCATTACCATATATAATGCCACTATGTTAGTTTAGAGGTTGAATTATGTTAAAAATATCCACAGTAAGTTTAGAAGAGATCAATAATACCATTCATATCCCCAATCCTAATGCGGGTTTTCTCCGAAAACTGTGGGCTTTTTCTGGTCCGGGTGCTTTAGTTGCGGTTGGTTATATGGATCCAGGAAACTGGATCACGTCAATTCAAGGTGGTGCGCTTTATAGCTATTTATTACTATCTGTAATACTCATTTCTAGCTTAATTGCAATGCTTCTTCAGGCAATGTGTGTGAAAATAGGCGTGGTGACAGGCATGGATCTTGCTCAAGCAACGAAATCAATGGTTGGAAAAAAAGTATCTTTGTGTTTATGGTTTTCGACTGAATTAGCTATCATTGCCACAGAAATTGCCGAAGTCATTGGCAGCGCAGTAGCCTTAAATCTTTTATTTGATATTCCATTATTAATCGGAGTGTTATTAACGGTTTTTGATGTAGCTATCCTTTTAATTTTAATGAGATTTGGTTTCAGGAAAATTGAAGCCATCGTCTTTTGCTTAATTGCGACAATCTTTATCATTTTCGTTTATGAAGTTTTAAGAGCTTCTCCCGAACTTAGTGATATTATAGATGGATTTATCCCTAGGAGGGATATTTTTACTGCCTCAATCAAAGGACATGATTCAGCCTTAGTTATTGCACTTGGTATTGTTGGTGCAACTGTTATGCCACATAATTTGTATCTGCATTCATCTATCGTTCAAACAAGAAAATACAATAGACAAAACAGAGTGAGCCTAAAAGAGGCGATTAAATATGCAACGATTGATTCAAATATACAATTGTCATTTTCATTTATCATAAATTGTCTGTTATTAATTCTTGGAGCATCCCTTTTTTATGGCAATAATCCCGACGATCTTGGTCGATTTACCCAACTTTATGATGCTTTGAAAGATCCTCATATGGTTGGTCCTGTGGCAAGCTCAATGATGGCAACTTTATTTGCATTAGCTTTACTTGCATCAGGTCAAAATGCAACAATCACAGGCACATTAACAGGACAAATAGTCATGGAAGGATTTATTCATTTATCTATTCCTCTCTGGGCCAGACGAATAGTTAGTCGGGGATTAGCGGTTACTCCTGTAATTTTATGTATTTATATCTGGGGAGATAAAGAAAATATTGTTGAGAATTTATTAATCTATACCCAAGTCTTTTTAAGTATTGCCTTACCAATATCAATGATCCCTTTAATTTTAGTCACCTCAAATAAAAAAATCATGAAGGAATTTGTCAATAGTAAAATAACCATTATGTTAGGTTGGATAGCAACCATTTCTCTTGTATTTTTAAATCTACAATTAATTTATGAAATAATTAGTTCATTATTTTATTAACTATCGATCAAAGCCATTAATATTTTTCTGATACATGGCTTGTTTAATTTCTTTGTCTTTAATTAATCATTCACTATTATCTATATGCTTATTTATTCAACAATATAAATAAGCATTGAAAATAGATAAAATCTAGATAACACAACAATTCCATCTGGTACAGTAAAAAAATCAATATTTTATTTGAAAAACTGTATTTATTTACAGTGTTTTTATTGATATACTCGTCTTAATTTTAATCAGCTACATGTATTTATTTAATTGTTATGATAACTCAACTTACTATTAATAATTTTGCTATTGTCGATCAATTGTTAGTTGATTTTGCAACAGGAATGACTGCAATTACGGGGGAAACAGGAGCAGGGAAATCCATTGCGATTGATGCTCTAGGACTATGTTTAGGAAATCGTTCTGATGCCTCATCTATTCGCAATGGGACAGATCGTGTAGATATTTCAGCAAGTTTTATACTTGATGATACGCCAGGTGCATATGCATGGTTGATAGAAAATCAACTTGATGAAGATAATGAATGCATCTTACGCCGTGTAATTAATCAAGATGGTCGTTCTAAAGCATTTATCAATGGTCGAGCCGTACCCATCTCTCAACTTAAAGATATAGGACAAATGCTAATCCAAATTCATGGACAACATGAACATCAACGGCTATTACGCAGTGACCACCAGCAACTATTGTTGAATGATTATATGAATGAGCCAACTCTACTTGCGCAAATGCACCAAGCCCATAAGCATTGGAAAACCGCCTGCCAAGCTTATCAGCAATATGAAACCACACGACAAGATCGTGAGGCTCATCTGCAACTTTTACAATATCAATTAAAAGAATTAAACGAATTTTCGCCGATTGAAGGTGAATACCAACAAATCGATGAAGAATATAAACGGTTATCTAATAGTGAACAATTGATTAACCTCAGCCAACAATCAATCATGATATTAGATGAAGCTGATGAATATAATGTTACTAATTTACTTGGCAGCGTTAAAAACAGTGTGCAACTGTTATCCCATCTTGATCCAACATTAAATAATATTCTTAATATGCTTGAAGAGGCAGCAATTCAAATAAAAGAAGCCAGTTATGAACTTCGTCACTACAGCGAGAGTTTAGAGATCGACCCAGCGCACGTCATGAAACTTGAACAACGGTTATCGAAACAAATTGCTTTAGCACGCAAACATCATATCGCACCAGAGACATTACCAGAATTACATCAAAATTTACTTAATGAATTTAAAAAAATTAATCAACAAGATGAACAAGGAGAACTGTTAAAAGCAGACATTAACAAATACCATAAAATTGCGCTAGAGCTTGCCACTAAATTACACCAAAAACGAGTAACAGTAAGCAAAACATTAGCTAAAAAGGTAACGATAATCATGCATGAACTTTCTATGCCAAATGGGCAATTAAGTATAGATATCACTTTTGACGAAAATCGACTAAGTGAAAATGGGGCGGATCAAGTTACTTTTTTAGTTAGCACCAATGCAGGTCAAGTTTTACAACCGCTATCTAAAGTTGCATCCGGTGGTGAACTGTCACGTATTGCCTTAGCAATTCAAGTACTAACAGCGCAAAAAATGGATACCCCAGCATTAATTTTTGATGAAATTGATGTCGGTATTAGTGGACCAACTGCAGCTAAAGTTGGGCAGTTATTAAGGCAACTTGGAGAATCAACACAAGTTATTACCGTAACACATTTACCACAAGTCGCTGGGCAAGCAAATCAGCATTACTTTGTTAGTAAACAGACGAGTGGGAAACAAACCACAACTGATATGCAAAGATTAGATAAAAATGGTCGTTTAAATGAGCTTGCTCGATTATTAGGTGGAAATAAAATTACCGATGCAACCCTTGCCAATGCGAAAGAGTTACTTATTATCTAATTTAATTATGGTAATATAATGCCTTTAAATTTAGATGGGAGAATAGCGAGATCATGAGTCTATCTGGTAAACATATTTTATTAGGGATAACTGGTGGCATTGCTGCCTATAAATGTCCTGATCTTGTCCGTCATTTAAAAAAAGCAGGGGCACAAGTACATGTGGTACTGACTGATTCCGCAAGCCATTTTGTCACGCCGATGACACTCCAAGCGGTTTCAGGAAATCGGGTATCCAATGATCTTTTTGATCCATCAGCAGAACTTTCTATGGGTCATATTGAATTGGCAAAATGGGCTGATTTAGTATTAATTGCTCCAGCTACAGCAAATATTATCGCTAAAATGGCTAACGGTATTGCTGATGATTTATTATCAACGGTATGTTTAGCAACATCTTCCCCGATAGCTATTGCTCCAGCTATGAATCAGCAAATGTATAAAGCATCAGCAACACAGCATAATTTATCAGTTCTTACATCAAGAAATATCTTAATTTTAGGACCTGATAGCGGCTTTCAGGCTTGTGGTGATGTAGGTCCAGGACGTATGCTTGAACCCCAAGCTATTGTAGAAAAAATTGAGAATTATTTTTCCACAACATCAACACTCACCGATTTCTCAATAACGATTACCGCAGGTCCAACAATTGAAGAAATTGATCCTGTACGTTATATTAGCAACTATAGCTCGGGTAAAATGGGCTTTGCTATTGCCAAGGCTGCAGCTCAAATGGGAGCAAAAGTGACCTTAATTAGTGGCCCTGTTCATCTAGATACACCCAATAATGTCAATCGTATCGATGTGAAAAGTGCTAAACAGATGTACGAAGCAGCATTAAGTCATGCCCAAAAATCAACAATTTTTATCGCTTGTGCCGCTGTTGCAGACTATCATGTTAAAACAATTGCTACCCAAAAAATCAAAAAAACTGATGATAATAATGAATTAGTCATAAAATTGGTTAAAAATCCTGATATTGTTGCAAGTGTCGCTGCATTAAAGAATCACAGACCTTTTGTAGTCGGATTTGCTGCTGAAACCAATAATATTAAAGATTATGCACTAAAAAAATTAACGACCAAAAACCTAGATTTGATCTGTGCTAATGATGTTTCAGATCAAACGATCGGGTTTAATTCTGAGCAAAATGCATTAACTCTTTATTGGCAAAATGGTGAGCAAACGTTACCATTAAGCTATAAACAACAATTAGCATCACAGCTACTTGAAGTAGTGATAACACGATATAAAGCGAGTCATGATGAAAAGAAAAATTGATATAAAAGTATTAGACAAACGTTTAGGTAATCAATTTCCACTGCCAACATATGCAACTGAAGGATCTGCAGGTATTGATTTACGAGCCATGTTTGATGAAACTACTGAAATTAAACCAGGTGAAACCATTTTAACTCCAACGGGTTTATCAATGCATATTGCCGATCCAAACTTAGCAGCATTGGTGCTACCTCGTTCAGGCTTGGGATCAAAAAATGGTATTGTGCTTGGTAATCTAGTTGGTTTAATTGATTCGGATTATCAAGGCCAATTGTTTGTTCCTGTTTGGAACCGCAGTCAAACACCTTTTGTTATTGAAGCTGGCGATCGTATTGCCCAATTAATTATTGTACCTGTTGTACAAGCAGAATTTAATATTGTTGATGAATTTACTCAGTCAGCTCGTGGCGAAGGTGGATTTGGGCATTCAGGTAAAAAATGATTGTGAACAACAAAAACAAAAATCGCAAAGAAGATATCTTACAAGCATTAGCAACCATGCTTGAATCCAATGAAGGTACACAGCGAATAACTACCGCCAAATTAGCTGCGACGGTTGGTGTTTCTGAAGCGGCGCTGTATAGACATTTTCCAAGCAAAACAAAAATGTTTGAAAGTTTAATTGTTTATATTGAAGATATCTTATTATCACGCATTAATATAATTATACAAGATGAGCAAAATACCTTTACTCGTTTAAAACTTATCCTAGCATTAATTTTAGGTTTTTCTGAAAAAAACCCAGGATTAACCAGAATTATGACAGGACATGCTTTGATGTTTGAGCAAGAACAATTGCAAGAACGTATTAGTCAACTCTTTGAGCGAATCGAAATACAGATAAAGCAAGTTATACGAGAAAAGAAGATTCGTGAAGGTATTGCTTTTACTACGGATGAACGCATTTTAGCTAGCCAATTACTTGCTTTTTGTGAGGGTATGATGGTTCGTTATTCTCGTTCAGGTTTTAAATATCTACCTACAACTAATTTTGATACTCGCTGGACATTATTAGCTAGGCAGCTCGTTTGATCTGTCTTATAGCGAGATATTTTCATATAATGCCGATTATCGATTAATAAGGATAATTAAATGAATTTTAGAGATTTAATAAATAATTCTATTTTTATTATAGAAAAATATGATGGCATAGTATTTAGTTATATTGCTCATTTTTGCTTTGCCATTCTCATTTTTATCATTGGACGAACCATTGCTAAATTTGTAGCTCGTCAATTCAGAAAAATATTAACGAATCGTCATGTTGATCCAACAGTAGTGAAATTTGTAAGTTCTTTATCCTATTACGCTATAATTGTAATGACACTGGTGGCCGTTTTAGGACAACTTGGCGTTCAAACAGCATCAATTGTTGCCATTATTGGTGCAGCAGGTTTAGCTGTTGGCTTGGCATTACAAGGTTCACTGTCTAATTTTGCTGCTGGCGTTATTTTAATTATTTTTCGCCCGTTTAAAGTTGGAGAAACCGTTATTATTAATAATCAAAAAGGGATTATTGATTCTATTCAAATTTTTTCAACATCAATTGTTACGCCAACCAACGAATTAGTGGTAATACCCAATAGTCAAGTAGTAGGTGCTAATATTATTAACTATACAAGATTACCAGAAAGACGTTTAGATTTAGTTGTTAATGTTGGATATAATTCTGATATTCAACAAGTTTATCAAGTATTAAAACAAGCTGTTGATAAAACAAGCAATATTATAACAAATAAAGAGCCGACTATTCGTTTGGATCAGTTAGATGCTTCATCAATGAATTTCAATGTTTTAGTTTGGACATCAAATGCCAATTATGGACCGGTTAAGGCTGAATTACTTGAAAATATTAAAAATGGATTAAATGAAAATGGTATTAATATTCCATATCCTACTATGGATGTAAATCTTACTTCTCAACCATAATTTTCAATTATTGCATTCCATTGTTAATCAGCAACGGAATGCAAATCACTTTGTAAAAACTAGATATCTTGATCCATATTTAATGCTGGTTTATCGCAATCAGGGCAACCAACAATTTTAGCAGGAACACCCGCTACAGTCGTATGTTTTGGTACAGATTCCAAAACGACTGAGCCTGCGCCAATTTTAGCCCCTTTTCCAATTTCAATATTACCTAAAATAGTCGAATGAGCACCAATCATCACCCCTTCACGAATTTTAGGATGGCGATCACCATTTTCCTTACCTGTACCCCCTAAAGTCACTGATTGTAAAATAGAAACATCATTTTCAATAATAACGGTTTCACCTATGACAATACCAGTTGCATGATCAAACATTACCCCACAGCCAATTTTAGCCGCTGGGTGAATATCAACACCAAACACTATCGCAATCTGACTTTGTAAAAAAATTGCCAATGACTTGCGATTTTGCCGCCAAAGCCAATGTGCGATTCGATAGGCTTGTAATGATAAAAAACCTTTATAATACAATAATGGGGTAGAATAATGGTTGGTAGCGGGATCACGAATATAAACAGCAATAATATCACCTATTGTTGACTGAATAATATTTTCATCCGCATGATAGGCTTGCCGAGCAATTTCGCGAATTTCAATAGCCGGCATAACTTGCGTTGCAAGTTTATTTGCTAAAATATAGCTTAAAGCACTACCTAAGTTTTCATGATTTAGTAAAGTAGCATGGAAATAACTAGCAAGCATTGGTTCACTTTCTACCAATTCTGATGCTTCTTGCCTTATGGTTTGCCATAACAAATCGGGCTTAATAATTGTTTTTGCATCTTCCACAATAAATCCTTATATTTAAATAGTATTGTTCACATTGTTTCTCAATCTTATGCAGGATGCAAGTTTTGTATTCATTTATCCTATTTAAAAATCAACATGGAAAGCAACGGTAACTAGTTCGATACTACATAAAACAGCAAATCGTATGGTTTAATATTATTGCTGTTTCTTTTTTTTATCATCACTTAAAGTAAATATCGCAATAATCAAAATAAATAGCACAATACTTGCCAATACATAAAATGTTGTCGAATAGCCTGTTTTATCGAATAATTTACCTACTAACCATGATAAAACAATAACACCAACATTAGATGAAATATTAAAGCCTACTAAATATAAGGTAGATGATAATCTTTCATCAAAATTACTTACCACATATTTAAACACAGCTAATATGAATAGTGGTGTTTCAATTGCATGGAATAGTTTAACTAGCGAAATCAGATAAATATTATCTAAGGTTGCTGATAATGAAATCCGGCAAATCATTACTAATGCCGCTACTAACAATGATTTTTTTGCTCCTATTTTATTAATAAAGAAAGGTGCTAAAATCATACAAGTTGCTTCTAAAAATACCTGGAATGAATTTAAATAACCATAGACTTGATAGCCATCCTCTGGTTTATCAAAAAAGCTGGTATAAAAATTTGGAAAAAGTTGTTGATCATAAATAGTATAAAAGCTGTTAGTTCCAATTATAAAAAAGACAAATAACCAAAATTTTTTCATAGCAAATAATGAAAGAATTTCACTCATGGTTGGAATGGTTGGTTTTTGTATTACGGCTTGTGTTTCACTGTTGGCAAAAAATTCTTGTTTAGGATTAAAAATTAAATTAATAATAAAATAGATAGCAGAAACAACAGATGCCATCCAAAAATTAATATGTGGATCGATACTAAATAAAATACCGGCTATAAAAGTTGCAGCCGCATAACCAAACGATCCCCAGAATCGTGCAGGACCAAATTCAAAACCAAACAATCGACTAATTCGCTCAATAAAAGAATCAATCAATGCGCATCCAGAAATAAAGCCAGCACTTAAAACTGGCGCACCAATACACACACCTAATAGAAAATCATTTCGTAATAACGGTTCATACACATAAATTAAAAACGGTCCAATGAGTATCATAACGATACTTTGAAAGGTAATGACCGCTTTGCCTATCTGTAATTTATCTTGAATGATGCCATAAAAAATCATAAAAAACATAGCAGCAGCAGAGTTAGCGGCATAAACAATACCAAGTTGCTCACCGGATAAGCCGATTTTACTTTTTAACCAAATGGCATAAAAAGACCACCAAAGAGACCAAGCAGCATAAAAGGTAATAAGATAACCTGACGAGAACCAATAATTTCTATTTTGCATCATATTCATATTTATTACTCTTATATTGTTGAAGTTTAACGTTAACATGTTAATGTTAACATTATTGTCATATTTAGTATGAAATAGATACATCCGATTATCATAATTGCTACTTAGCTCACACTTTTTATCATTACTTTTTGTGGTATCATCACATATAAGCAATGATTGATAACAATTTTTATTATATTGAGTAAAAGGATCTAACTATGGCTTCACTTAAGGATGTTGCAAAATTGGCATCGGTGTCTTTGATGACAGTTTCTCGTGCAATTAATAATCCTGAAAAATTAAATAAACAGACATATGAACGTGTAAAACAAGCCATTGAGCAACTCAATTATGTGCCAGATCTCTCAGCCAGAAAAATTCGTGGCGATAACTCAGGTCCTTGTGCTATTGGTGTTTTAGCTTTAGAAACGGCAATAACACCATTTTCAGTAGAATTATTACAAGCTATAGAAAAAACTGCCCAAACTCATGGTTGGAATACCTTTATTGTTAATTTATTTGATGATAAAGATCCTGATCATGCAATTAATACTCTTTTATCCTATCGTCCTAACGGTATTATTTACACTACTATGGGACTAAGGAAAGTTGATATTCCAGAAAAGCTGCTTGGCAAAAATATTGTTTTGGCAAATTGTGTTACTGACAATGAAAAGCTAGCTTGCTATATTCCCGATGACTACACAGGTCAATACCAAGCGATGCAACAAGTGATACAAAAAGGCTATAAAAAACCGCTATGCATTTATTTATCAGAAAAAACATTGGCAGGTAAAACACGTCGTAAGGGTGCCGAACAAGCATGGCTTGATGCAGGAAAAAATTTAAGAAAAATAATTAGTTATCATATGTCCATATTGGAAAACAATATTACTCAAGAATACATGATGACAATTGATATATTGAAACAACATTGTAATAACACTCCTGATTTTGATGTATTAATTTGTGGTAATGATCGCATTGCTTTTGTTGCCTATCAATTTTTACTCAATCAAGGACTTCATATACCCAACGATGTGGCCATATTAGGTTACGACAATATGGTGGGCACTGGCGAATTATTTTACCCACCGCTTACTACAGTTCAATTACCGCATTATGAAATAGGCAAGCAAGCAGCGTTACATATCATCAATGGTCAAACAGAAACAAACATAAGCTATGTGGCTTCGCCCTATTTAGAAAGAAACTCTTTGTAAATGAATTGACCGCTTGATAGCGGTCAATTCAAGCATAACTTAAGCATAAATAGATTTTAATTGCCAACTGTCGAGCTGAATAATTTTGGCACTACCATTTTCAGCAAATAAATTTATCTGCCGTTCTGCTGGTAATTTAGGATAGATACGACTTGAAAGACTATACAAATCATCATTAACAAATACTTCAACCGATGATGCATCAATATAAATATGTAACGACAGTTTTTTCGTTTTTGGTAGCGGTACACTACGATAACCTTTTAATTCAATTCCAGAAATACTACGATCAAGAACAATACGTTTTGATTGTAAATCCACATATAACAATGTTGCTTGTTCACCATTTTTGGTTGCCGATAGCTGCAAACCAAATCGCTCTGCAGTACTTTGTGATAAATCAAACTCAACATTCAGTTCACAGCTAATGGATTTAATATGAGTATTTTTCAGTTCACTATTAAGAATTATTTCACTTAATGATTGTGACTGTTCACGGAGCGCAGCCAACTCTTTAATTGGACGATTGCGAACATTATTATTGTGATCCAATATCAATTCACGAGGAAGTGTAAAAGAACCCATCCATTTATCTTGTTTACTTGGCATGGTCGATTCCCACATATCCATCCAAGCAAACACAATTCGTCGTCCATCAGCAGCAAGAAACGATTGTGGCGCATAAAAATCATGACCAAAATCCATTTCTTGAAATGATTTGATTATTGAAAACTTTTTACCTGGCTGCCAATCACCAACAATATAACCAGATTGAAAACGATTTCGATACTGATAGCCTTTAGCCTTCATACCTTGTGGCGAGAACATTAAAATCCATTTATCACCAAGTTTGAAAAAGTCCGGACATTCTAGCATATACACATTAGGATCGATATTACTAACAATAACATGGTCAAATGTCCAACGTTTAAGATCTTTTGAATGATAAAGTAAAATTTGCCCAACATCATCAGTATCACGTTGCCCAACAACCATCCACCATGTATCATCTTGAAGCCAAACCTTAGGATCACGAAAGTGCATAATACCATCTTCTGGCGCAAGTATGGTACCGTGTTTTTTAAAATGGACACCATCTTTACTGGTTGCTAAGCATTGTGATTGAGAAATTTTTTCATCATTACCTTGACCGGCTAACCAAATATGGCCTGTATAGATTAAGCATAGCTCGCCATTATTATTGACTGCTGAACCAGAAAAACAGCCACTTTTATCGTAATCATCGCCAGGTGCAATAGCAATAGGTAACCTTCTCCATGTTACCAGATCATCGCTAACAGCATGCCCCCAATGCATTGGTCCCCAATTTTCATTATAAGGATGATGCTGGTAAAAAGCATGATATTGACCTTTAAAATAGATCAAACCATTAGGATCATTCATCCAGCCAGACTGTGGCGCTAAATGAAAATGCGGATAATATTGTTTGTTCATCACTTTCTCTAGCTTTTTCACAGCTAGATTCGCTTCATCAATAGCAGTAGACATAATAACCCCTTTTTTATCCAGTATGACATATATAATTTACATACTACTCCAAATTAACTGTTAACGTTAACCGTTGATAAAAAAATAGATAAAATATGTGATGGAAGTCACACATTTTTAACGTTAACAATGAATTTTTTGGCAAATGATTTAGTCTATGACTAATTTTAAAAAAGACTTTTATTAATTATAATAATAAACTATACATCCACTGTTTTGCTAACAAAATATAAAAATGGCTTATTTTACGAAATTTGGCAACAACCAATATCTATACTAAGCTTAAATTACCGTAGTAACTAACTATGATCGAGTAAAAAAATGAATAGTACAAAAATTTGGTCTCTTGGGGATGCTGTTATTGATTTGTTGCCATTTGGTGATATGAATTATCAAGCTTGCGCTGGAGGTGCTCCGGCTAATGTTGCTATTGGTATTGCTAAGTTAGGACTGCCCTCTGGTTTTATTGGTAGAGTTGGTAATGATCCATTTGGTCACTTCATGGAAAAGACTTTTTGTGAGCATCATGTTGATTGCCAAAGTCTTGAAAAGGATGAGGAGCATAGAACAAGCACTGTTGTTGTTGATTTAGGTGAAAATGGTGAACGAAGTTTTACCTTTCTGGTTTCACCTTCTGCCGATCAATTTTTGTCTGAACAAGCACTTCCTGATTTTAATCAAGATATTCTTCATTTTTGTTCTCTAGCATTAGTTGGAACAACTTGTCGACAAACGCTCAAACAAGCTATTGAGAAACTTAGTGATAAAAATGGTTTAATTAGTTTTGATATCAATTTACGTGAACAAATGTGGCAAGATAAAAATGAAATGCGCACAATTATCACTCAATTCTGTCATGATGCTGACATTCTTAAACTCTCTGATGAAGAGTTGTTTTGGTTAACTGAGAGCCAAGATTGGCATGTAGCACTCGATAAATTGCAACAACATTATAATGCACCACTTAAGTTAGTTACCAAAGGTAGAGATGGTAGTATTGTGTTATGGCAAGGTAAAACTTTTACTTTTGACTCATTTCATGTCAATAGCATTGATACAACTGGAGCTGGTGATGCATTTATTGCCGGCTTACTTAGTAGTATCGCTTCGTCAGGAATGCCTGAAGATAAATTAATGTTAGAAAGTATGATGACCATTGCCAGTGCCTGTGGCGCCTTAGCAACTACCAAAAAAGGGGCATTAACAGCACTTCCCGATAGCGCATTTTTGCAATCATTTATTAGTGATAACCCTGCTTTATGCGCTAAACAAATGGCGTAATAAAATGACAGAAAAAGATAAAATGTTAGCAGGTTTGTTGTATGATCCTTGTATCAACTCACTTACTAATGAACGACTTTATGCGCAAGATCTTTGTTTTCAATTAAATCAATTATCACCATTAGCCGTAAATCAACGGCAACATCTCTTTGAAAAATTATTAGGAAAAACAGGACAACAATTTACAATTATGCCCGGTTTTCAATGTGATTATGGCTACAATATTGAAATTGGTGAGAATTTCTTTGCTAATTTTAATTGCATCATGCTTGATGCGGCCAAAATTACATTCGGAAATAATGTCCTTGTTGCACCCAATTGCGGTTTTTATACCTCAGGTCACCCACTTGATAGCCAAATACGCAACAGTGGGCTTGAGTTTGCCAAACCGATTACGATCGGTAATAACGTTTGGATCGGGGGTAACGTAATTGTACTACCCAATGTGACTATCGGGGATAATACGGTTATTGCAGCTGGCAGTATTGTAGATCGAGATATTCCTTCAAATGTCGTTGCCATGGGAACACCATGCCGAGTGTATAAAACACTTTAATGCCATTTAAACTATCTGTTTGCTACATTGTGCTCTAGCCCATGCATCAATAGTGAACACATCATCAATAGTGGCAGGTTCCGGAAAATTAAGTTGATCTAACGTGGTTGCAACTTGTTTGGCAATATCCATAAAACCAATTTTATGCTGTAAAAATGCTTCAACTGCCACTTCGTTGGCAGCGTTAAGCGCTGTTGTTGCCGTTTGCCCGTCACCGCAAGCCTCAATGGCTAATTTTAAGCATGGATAGCGAATAAAATCAGGTTGATTGAAGGTTAATGATGAGATTTGAGTAAAATCTAAAGCAGAAACACCGGATGAAATACGTAATGGATAAGACATTGAATAAGCAATTGGCGTACACATATCTGGCACGCCTAATTCTGCAATAATACTGCCATCTAGATAACGTACCATTGAGTGAATAATCGATTGAGGATGTACTATAATCTCCATCTGTTCAGAACTAGCATTAAACAACCAGCGTGCTTCAATGTATTCTAAGCCTTTATTCATCATCGTTGCCGAATCAACTGAAATCTTTTTACCCATTGACCAGTTAGGATGTAAAGTCGCTTGCGCAGGCGTGACTGAAGTTAATTGATTTAACGGTAGTTCCCGAAAAGGTCCGCCAGATCCGGTTAACACAATTTTGGCGATACCATGATCAGTCAGATTAGCAAATCCAAGATCATGTTGTACTGCGGTAGGTAAACTTTGAAAGATCGCATTATGTTCACTATCGACCGGCAGTAGCTCGGCGCCATATTGCTTCACCGCTTGCATAAATAAATGCCCACAAGTGACTAATGACTCTTTATTAGCGAGTAAAATGCGTTTACCTTTTTTAATTGCAGCAAGAGTCGGCCTTAATCCTGCTGCACCAACAATTGCAGCCATAACTTGGTTAACTTCGGGGAGCTGTGCTAAATCACACATAGCTTGCTCACCACTCAGTACTTCTATATTCAATTTTAGGTTAGCTAAATTTGCTTTAAGCTGCTGCGCTGCTTGTTTGCTCGCCATAGCAACATATTTTGGTTTAAACTCCTGACACTGCTCTGTCATTTTTGCAACATTAGTGCCACCTACTAGCACATAAGCTTTGTATAAAGTTGGATTTTGCCGAATGACGGCTAACGTGCTACAGCCGATCGATCCTGTTGAACCTAAAATTGCGATATTTTTCATAATTAATAAATTAAACCAATGTTATTTTCTTCAAAGTAAGCGACGTAGTCTAAATCCGGTGCTCTATCGGTCATCACCAAATTAAACTGATCAAGGTTACAAATAAAAGCCGGTTTAACTTGATTAAACTTAGTATAATCGGCAATTAAAATATTTTGATTCGATTTTTTCATCGCCTGATGCTTCATATTTAGTTCATCAAAATGGTAACAAGTTGCACCTTGAGTGAGATCAATACCCGCTGCCGAAATAAAAGCTTTATTTGGACAGATAAAATCGAGCGGATTATGGGAACTAATGCCGGTAAAAATTGCATTATTAAGCTGATATTGCCCACCACATAAAATGATTTTACATTTTGGTTTGTTTTGTAACGCTAGAAAAGCATTGAGTGAATAGCAGATTGCAGTAAAAGCAATATCATCACTAATTTCATCAATGATAAATTGCATGGTGGTACCGCAATCAAAAAAAATAGTATCGTTCTCATCAACAAATTGGCTAACTAGTTTGCCGATATAACGCTTTTCATCTACATGTTTATCTTTTTGATCTGAAACAAAATATTGCGATATGGTATGGCGTGCTTGGTTAACTACATAACCGCCTAAAACAGCTAAACATGAAGATTGATTACTAAGATCTCGACGAATTGTCATTTCAGAAACAGCAAGCATTTGCGCTGCTTGCTTTAAATGAATTTTATCGGTAATTTTTAATTGCTCAATAAGTGCATTAATTCTTTTTTGCGGTTGCGTTTCCATTGCCATTCCATAAATAGCAATAAGCTACTATACAGTAGCTTATAAAAGGATGAATTAATAGCCGCTAGATGATGCGTTATCGCCTGATACAATTGCAATACCAGCACTAGCGCCTAACCGTGTTGCACCAGCTTGAACCATTTTTTCAGCAGTTTGACGATCTCTAATGCCACCTGATGCTTTGACACCCATTTTATCACCGACTGTTTCGCGCATCAATTTAACATCTTCAACAGTTGCCCCTGATAAGCTAAAACCAGTTGAAGTTTTAACAAAAGCAACTCCAATTTCTTTACAAATTGTACAAACTGTAACGATTTCTTCTTTAGTTAATAAGCAAGTTTCTAAAATAACTTTTAACGGCACTGAACCACAAGCATTAAATACCGCTTGAATATCTTCTTTAACCGCCGTTAAATCATTGCTTTTTAGCCAGCCGACATTGATAACCATATCGATCTCTTCTGCGCCAGCTTTGACTGCCATTTCAGTCTCAAATGCTTTAGCAGAAGTCAGCATAGCCCCTAAAGGAAAGCCAACAACTGAACAAACCTTTACATCGCTACCTTTAAGCAAGCTAGCGACTAAAGGCACATAGCCTGAATTAACACATACAGAATAGAAATGATACTGCTTTGCTTCTTCACAAAGTTTACGTATTTGATCTTCTGTGGCATTCATCGCCAGTAAAGTATGATCAATATACTTTGCATAATCCATAATGATGTCCTTTAATTTTTGTTAGTAATGTCTAGTAAATGATTTTAGTATTAAGTAAATGATGTTATAAAAATAACATATATAGCCATACAATGTTATTTCCGTAACATTATATACTTAAATTTTGATAATTAAAAACTAAACTATTTACTAAACTTAGACAATTGAATCAAATTGAAGTGATTGGTATGAAAAAGATAAGCAATGTGCAATTTAACATTACCTATTAATTGAAGATATGATGCGTGATTCACTAAATCAAATTGGAAACCATGATTTTAAGAAACTTGATTATCTTTAGTGGCAAATAATGCGCTAATACAAACAGAATGTTTACCCTTTAATTGTGCACAAGCGCATTATTTGTATTGAGTAACTATAGATAAACTCAGTTAGACTTTATCGCTTAAGATAGAAAAATAATTGTTTATCGAGTGATTTTTTATTTTTGATCTATTCGCTAACTGATAAAACTAATATTTTGTATTTTTCAGCGGTAATTAACTGATTGATTATTGATTAGTAAAAATCAAAAAAACCTAGTTTTATCAACTAGGCTTTTTAGACAAGAGATTAAAATTCCATTAACTCTTTTTCTTTATCAGCAAGCACTGCATCTAATTTTTTAATAGCTGCATCGGTTGCTTTTTGAATTAAATCTTGTGATTTACGTTCATCATCTTCTGAGATTTCTTTATCTTTTAACAAAGCTTTGATTTGATCGTTAGCATCACGACGAATATTACGAATTGACACACGACCTTGTTCTGCTTCATTACGGACTATTTTAGTTAAATCACGACGACGTTCTTCAGTTAACGGTGGCAGAGGTACTCGAATAACTGTCCCTGCTGAAGCAGGATTGAGTCCTAAATCAGAGGTTAAAATCGCCTTTTCAATCATTGGTGTTAATGATTTATCAAATACCGTAATGGCTAAAGTTCTTGCATCTTCAGCGACAACGTTAGCTAGCTGACGTAGTGGTGTTGGGCTACCATAATATTCAACCATAATCCCATCTAATAAACTTGGTGATGCACGGCCTGTTCTAACTTTAGAAATATGAGTTTGAAACGCATCAATACTTTTTTCCATGCGCGTTTGCGCTTCTTTTAAAATCTCATTTAACATAATAAAAACCTTATATTGAAATAAAAAAGACTAACAGCTAACTGTTGCCTGATTATTAATTAATGTTCCTTCTTGTTCACCTAAAATGACCCGACGTAACGCACCTGGCTTGTTCATATTAAATACACAAATAGGTAAATTATGATCACGCGCTAAGGTGAAGGCTGCTAAGTCCATCACTTTTAATTCGTCATCCAATACTTTTCCATAATTTAATGTTTTATACAATGTTGCCGTTGGATCTTTAACAGGATCAGCTGAGTAAACACCGTCAACTTTAGTTGCTTTTAAAACTACGTCAGCTTCAATCTCAATACCACGTAAACATGCAGCAGAATCAGTTGTGAAAAATGGATTACCTGTACCAGCAGAAAGAATAACGACTTTACCATGACGAAGCAAGCTAATCGCTTCAGTCCAACGATAATCATCACATACACCATTTAAAGGAATGGCTGACATTAAACGAGCATTAACTTCAATTCGATGCAACGCATCACGCATAGCAAGACCATTCATTACCGTTGCCAACATACCCATATGATCGCCAACAACACGGTTCATTCCTGCTTTAGCAAGACCAGCACCCCGGAATAGATTTCCCCCTCCAATAACGACAGCAACTTGAACATTCATTTCAATCAGTTCTTTAATTTCTTGTGCCATACGATCAAGAATGGTTGGATCAATACCAAAACCTTCGTCGCCTTGCAGTGCTTCACCACTAAGTTTAAGTAAAATTCGTTTATAGAAAGGGGTTGCCATATGAAGTCTCACTATTCGTTATTTCGTTACTTAATTACCTGACAAGCTATACTTGTTAACAGTAATTTAAAAATATTTTGTAGATAAACAAAACCGCCTTGACGGCGGTTTTTATGAAACAATTAAGATTGTTTCGACATCGCAGCAACTTCTGCTGCAAAATCAACTTCGACTTTCTCGATGCCTTCACCCACTTCAAAGCGGATAAATTTAGCAACTGTCGCTTTTTTCTCTGCTAATAAATCACCTACTGTTTTACTTGGATCCATAACAAATGGTTGACCAGTAAGAGAAACTTCACCAGTGAATTTACGCATACGACCTTCAACCATTTTTTCAGCGATTTCACGTGGTTTACCTGATTGCATAGCGATATCAATTTGGATATTACGTTCATGTTCAACCACATCAGCAGGTACATCACTTGGGCTGACATATTCTGGTTTACTTGCTGCAATGTGCATAGCAATATGTTTCACTAATTCTTCGTCACAGCCATTGTTTGCAGCAACTAAAACGCCAATACGTGCACCATGTTGATAACTACCAACAACTTCACCAGTAATTTCTTGAACACGACGAATACCGATGTTTTCACCGATTTTAGCAACTAAAGCTGTACGTTCTTCTTCAAATTTTGCTTGTAAAGCAGCAAGATCTGTTAAACCATCATTTAATGCGGCTGTGGCAACTTTTTCACTAAATTCTAAGAAACCAGCGTCTTTAGCAACAAAGTCGGTTTCACAGTTGATTTCTAAGATTACACCTGATTTTTTATCAGCAGCAATTTTAGAGATAATTACACCTTCAGCAGCAACACGACCTGCTTTTTTAGCAGCTTTTGCTTGACCAGATTTACGCATGTTGTCGATAGCAAGATCGATATCGCCATTCGCTTCAACTAATGCTTTTTTACATTCCATCATACCTGCGCCAGTTCTTTCACGCAGTTCTTTTACCATAGAAGCGGTAATTTCAGCCATTTTTAAATCCTCTAGTTAACCATTGTGATGATTGTCATTAGAATAGGTCGATACTGATTATCGACCTTGAAAATATTTGAGTTTATTACTCAGCTGCTGGAGCTTCTTCAACGAAGCTTTCTTCAGATACTGGAGATTGGTTTTGCTCACGACCAGAACGTACTGCTTCAGCTACTGCATTTGCATATAGTTGAATAGCACGAATCGCATCATCATTACCAGGAACAACGTAATCAATACCATCCGGATCTGAATTAGTATCAACAACAGCAATGACTGGAATACCTAAATTGTTAGCTTCTTTGATAGCGATATGTTCGTGGTCTGCACCAATAACAAAAATCACATCGGGTAAGCCACCCATATTTTTAATTCCACCCAAGCTATTTTCTAATTTAGCCATTTCTCGAGCACGCATTAATGCTTCTTTTTTGGTTAATTTGTCAAATGTACCATCACTAGCTTGTGTTTCTAAATCTTTTAAACGTTTGATTGATTGACGTACTGTTTTCCAGTTAGTCAACATACCACCTAACCAACGGTGATTTACGTAGTATTGCCCACAGCTTTCAGCCGCTTGTTTAATCGCTTCGCTAGCTGCACGCTTTGTACCAACAAATAAAATTTTACCTTTACGAGCGGCAATCTTGTTTAATTCAGCTAATGCTTCGTTAAATAAAGGAACTGTTTTTTCAAGATTGATGATGTGAACTTTGTTACGAGCACCAAAAATAAATGGTTTCATTTTTGGGTTCCAATAACGAGTTTGGTGTCCAAAGTGTACACCCGCTTGTAACATATCGCGCATTGATACTGTAGTCATGATTTCCTCATTTTGACGTTGGGGTTATGCCTCCACATATCCGCTTTAACCGACCTTATTGAAAAAAACAAAAGGCACCCCGGAAAAGAGTAATGATATGTGTGTGTTATAACGTTAATTAAATATTAAAATTTGTGCTTACTCTTACAACGATTTTTTGAAAAATGAATGTTAAAAGCAGCGCGCGTTTTATACCATATTTAGATAAAATTTGCCAGCGTTATTTTTTATAAAAATAATAGAAAGAATAGAAAGAATAATGTAGTGCTTTAAAAAAGCAAATTACATTAAAAATAACAATCGAACAAATCTTATGAAGTTACTAAGTATTTTATCAATCAAGAAATAAAAACGTTGATCCTGTTAATGCTACGTTTTTAATCGTTAATTAACCTTCTAATTATGCTTCTGCTCTAAATAGTATTAAAATATCAACTGATAAAGAGATACTATCACTAACAAAATTAAATGTATGTCAAAAGAAAGTTAAAAGAACAGGAACTAATGAGGTGATTGCCGAACAAATCAATTTAGATAAGATATATATTGGAGAGTCTTCTGATTCAATGATTTTATCACCTAATATAAAATAAGTGACAAGTATGAACAATTAAATGTCTCTACGCAACTTGAAAATTCTAATGTCTTACATAAGGTAAATTTTTATACAGTTCCACATCGTTATATTTTTACATTCCAAAATTTTTTTGCAAAAATAATTGTAAAATATTAATCATCTATTCTTTTAAAAGTCATAAGTAATAAACAAGATATAATTATAGATCAAGTTAGAATAAATATCGTAGTGTGACAAACAAAGTAAAAAAGTGTTGTAAGAATGTTACTTTAGCGCAGTAAATGAGTTTAGTTTTTTATGCTATAAAAAAACCATTCAATAAGTTTTACTTATCAAATGGTTTCATAAAATTTAGTTGAACATTTGATTGAACTTCAAACAAATCCAATCCCATATCGATCCAAATAATCCTGTTTCTTCAACATTTTGCAGTGCTACTAATGGTTGTTCATTAATCACTTTGCCATCTAATAAAAACTGTATTTTACCAACACTGGTACCTTTAGTAATTGGCGCATAAATATAATCATCAATAATATATTGTACTTGTACATCAGCAGAACGTCCTTTTGGTACAGAAACGAAAGCACCATTAACCGATCCTAATGGAACTTTATTTTGATCTCCATACCAAATTGTTTCATTCACTAATGAACTCTCTGCTTTAACAGGATTTGCCGTTTCGAAAAAGCGAAATCCCCATACTAATAATTTTTTACTTTCTTCTTCACGACCTTTAAAAGTTCGACCTCCTAACACCACTGAAATCAAACGCGTATTTCCATCTACAGCAGAAGCAACTAAATTATAACCTGCCGCATTAGTATGTCCTGTTTTGATCCCATCAACATTTAATGTTGTATCCCAAAGTAGACCGTTACGATTTAATTGGGGTTTAGAGAGGGTATAAGTAAATTCTTTTTCTTTATAGATTGCGTATTCATTTGGTAAATCACGAATTAATGCTTGCCCTAAAAATGCCATATCTTTGGCGGTTGTATATTGTCCTGGTGCATCAAGTCCGTGTACAGTTTCAAAATGCGTATGCTCTAAACCTATTTTTTTAGCATATTCATTCATTAAATTAACAAAAGCACCTTGACTACCAGCAACATGTTCAGCCATAGCAATACATGCATCATTACCAGATTGAATGATAATACCTTTATTTAGATTAGCAACTGAAACTGTTTTACCCACTTCTAAAAACATTAGCGATGATCCTTTTAATGCAGGATTGCCAGTTGCCCAAGCATCTTTACTTACGACAACCATATCATCATTTTTTATACGGCCTGATTGTAATGCTTGACCTATAACATAACTAGTCATCATTTTAGTTAAACTAGCCGGATCACGTTGTTGTTCCGCATTATATTGAGCTAAAATTTCCCCCGATTTGGCATCAATTAAAATATATGACTCTGCATTTAATTGTGGAATAGCAGGAATAGGAAAAGCCATTTCAGCTGACGCAGTTGAACAAATCGCGAGTGCTAAAAACGCGAAAGATAATTTAAATTTCTTTTTCATTTATTTGAATTCCGTTAAATGTTTTTAGATAACATGTATCGATGTGTATGAATAGACATCATAATGCCAAAACTTGCCATTAAAACGACTAAAGAAGAGCCACCATAACTTATTAGTGGTAATGGTACACCAACTACTGGTAAGATTCCACTGACCATACCAATATTAATAAACACATACACAAAAAAGACTAAAATTAGCCCGCCAGATAAAATTCTGCCAAAAGTTGTTTGAGCTTGTGAAGCAATAATTAATCCACGTACAATTAAACATAAAAATAGAATAAGTAGAACGATTGTACCTACAAAACCAAATTCTTCCGCAATAACCGAAAAAATAAAATCGGTGTGCCTTTCTGGTAAAAATTCTAATTGTGATTGAGTCCCACTAAGCCAGCCTTTACCCCAGATTCCACCTGATCCAATCGCTATTTTTGATTGGATGATATGATAACCAGCTCCACTAGGATCGAGTTCAGGATTGAATAACATCAAAACACGAAGCCGCTGATAATCATGCATTAAGAAAAACCACATAATTGGTAAAAAAGCAGCAATTAAAACAACAGCAATCAAAATAAACCGCCAATCAATTCCGGCTAAAAAAATAATAAAAATGCCAGACATAACGATTAAAATAGCCGTACCTAAGTCAGGTTGCATTGCTACAAGTAAGGTCGGTACACCAATTATAGCCAAAGTTTGTAACGTTGTTTTTAGTGTCGGAGGACAGCCATCACGATGGATAAATTTTGCTACCATCAATGGTACTGCAATTTTGGCAATTTCAGAAGGTTGAAAACGTAAAATACCCAAATCTAGCCAACGCTGTGCACCTTTACTGGTATAACCAAAAATATCCACTAATAGTAATATTATAATGCAGATTATATACAATGTAGGTGCCCATGTTTCATATGTTCTAGGTGAAAACTGTGCAAAGACAATCATCACAATAAAACCTAACATAATTTGAATGACGCGTTTTTCAATCATATCGATATCTTGGCCAGTTGCACTCCAAAGAATATAAAGACTATAACCAAGTAATAAAGTAATAAATAGAAAAAATAGTGGATCAATATGTATCTTTTGCCAGAAAGATTTTTTTATATTATTCATAATTAATCTTCAATTCCCGTATTTGGTGATGATTCATTTAATTCCATTGAATTATTACCAAGAAGGTAAAAATCTAATATTTTTCGCGCTACAGCACCACCGTTTGAGCTTCCACCTCCACCATTTTCTAAAACAATAGCTAAAGCAATTTTGGGTTTATCATAAGGTGCATAAGCAACAAACAAAGCATGATCACGTAAATGCTCAGGAACCTTATGAGCATTGTAGACTTCATCTACTTTTAATCCATAAACTTGGGCCGTCCCCGATTTACCTGCTGCTTGATATTTGGCATCAGCATAAATTTTACGTGCCGTTCCTCGCGAACCAAACATAACACGATACATACCTTCTTTAGCAAGCGCCCAATAACTTGGATTAACATCAGATAAACTATTATTTTCCAAATATTTATCTGGATTAATTATTGGCTGTTGCTCATTAGAATTTAAAATATCGCTCTTTTTATATAATAAAAAATGTGGGGTATAGGTTTTACCATTGTTGATTAATATAGTTAATGCTTTTGCCATTTGTATTGGGGTTGCCGTCCAATAACCTTGTCCAATACCAACAGGAATCGTATCTCCTTGTAGCCAAGATTTTTTATGGCGTTGTATTTTCCATTCACGGCTGGGCATAACAGCACGGCTCTCTTCATTGGAAGATATATCAATACCTGTTCTCTCACCAAAGCCGAATTTAGTCATCCATGCTTTTAAGCGATCAATGCCCATATCATAAGCAACCTGATAAAAATAGGTATCGACAGATTCTTCTATTGCTCTTAATACATCAACTCGCCCATGTCCCCATTTTAACCAATCCCGATAGCGTCGCTCGGTTCCTGGTAATTGCCACCATCCTGGATCGTTAACGACGCTTTTTGATGTAACAACCCCTTCACTTAAAGCAGCAATAGCAATATAAGGTTTGACCGTTGAAGCAGGTGGATAAGAACCAAGTAATGCTCGATTATAAAGAGGTTTATTCGGATCATTAAGCAATGCTTTATATTTATCATTCGATATCCCCCCTACAAATGGATTAGAATCATAGGTAGGACTTGAAACCAAAGCTAAAATTTCACCATTATTAGGGTCAATAGCAACTACAGCTGCTTTACGACCAGCTAACAATTGTTCTATATAACGTTGTAACTTAAGATTGATAGATAAGTAGATATCCTCACCAGCTTGAGGTGGATGTTGATTAAGTTGACGTACGATTCTTCCTCTACTGTTAACTTCTACTTTTTCATAACCAGGGATGCCATGTAATACATCTTCATAATATTTTTCAATCCCCATTTTTCCAATATTAAACGTCGCAACATAATTGCTACTTTTATTTTCATCTTCTAAGCGTTGTTTATCTTGACCGTTAATTTTTGAAATATAGCCAATAATATGAGTCAATGATGCTTCATATGGGTAATAACGATGCTGTATCCCAACAATAGAAACATAAGGAAAGCGATGTTGGTCAACAACAAAACGGGCTATCTGTTGTTGGGTTAAATTATCTTTTAATGGAACAGGGCGATGAGCTTTATAATTTCGGCGTTCCTTTTGAAAATTCTCGATATCTTCATCAGTTAAATCAACAATAGTTTTTAACTGATTAAATTGTTCATTAAGGTTTTTAATTTTATCAGGAATGATATTAAGTTGATAAGTGATATTGTTAATGGCCAATGGTGTACCATTACGATCATAGATCATACCACGACTCGGCGGTATGGGAATGATTTCAATACGATTATTATTAGATTTAGTGCTGTAATAACCATAATTAGCAATCTGAAGATCAGCTAAATTAACAAGTAAAACTAATAATAATAAAATAATGACAATAAAAGCAAATAGTGCTCGTCGCAAAAATAAATTGGTTTCTGCAGAGTGATCACGAATATTGCTTTTCTTTTTGTTACTTAAGATAGGGATAGTAATACTCCTCTAAATACTTTTAACAGCATGATGCTGCTGTTCTTCCCATTTTTGATAAGCATTAACAATTCTGGCAACGACAGGATGACGAACCACATCATCACTATTAAAAAAATTGAAACTAATTTCGTCAACTTTACTTAATACTTCTATAGCATGACGCAAGCCAGATTTTTGATTGCGAGGAAGATCTATTTGGGTAACATCACCTGTTATTACCGCTTTAGAATTAAAACCAATACGAGTTAAAAACATCTTCATTTGCTCAATAGTAGTATTTTGACTTTCATCAAGGATAATAAAAGCATCATTAAGTGTACGTCCACGCATATAAGCAAGTGGCGCAATTTCTATAATGCTTTTTTCAATGAGTTTTTCCACTTTTTCAAAACCTAGCATTTCAAACAAGGCATCATAAAGAGGTCGTAAGTAAGGATCAACTTTTTGACTGAGATCGCCAGGTAAAAAGCCAAGTTTTTCACCAGCTTCCACAGCCGGACGAGTCAATACAATTCGACGTACTTGTTGTTTTTCCAATGCATCAACAGCCGCAGCTACGGCTAAATAAGTTTTACCGGTTCCAGCAGGGCCAATACCAAAAGTGATATCATAATCCAAGACATGCGCAATATATTGTGATTGATTAGGGGTTCGAGGTTTTATAACGCCACGTTTAGTTTTTATCATCACCAACTTTCCCGCTGGATGATGAACATATGTTGGTAAGTGTTCACTTATTTTTTCAAGCGCACCTGACTCTTTTATTGTCAAGTGGACATGCTCAGATTCTATTTCTACAATTTTATTATTATTTTTGGTATGTTTATAAAGAGACTGTAAAATATCCTTTGCAGCTTTAACACAGACAGCATTACCTGTTATAGCAAATAGATTTCCCCGATGATTAATTTCAATGCCTAATCGACTTTCAAGTTGTTTAATATTGTCATCATAAGGACCACAAAGACTATTAAGCCTCTTATTATCTGCTGGTTCAAGTACAGTTTCGTGTGTAATAATATCCAAAGTTAAGTCCCTCTTAATAATAATTTAATCACTAAGACGCTGTTCACATAAAGAGCACTTTTCAACCTCTTTTAAAATCCATTTTTCAACGGTTACAGCTAACAATATTTTATAACACTATATTATTAAATGCTTTTTTTAGATTACTGTTTATGAAATCATTGCGCTTTTTATTATTTTTAACATAATGTTTGTTGTTCAAATGTTAGCAGTATATATTCTAGTACTTTTTCATTATAATCAGAATCGCAGTAATGATATTTTATATATTTCCCTAACGTTTTATTACTAAAAATAGGGATAAAAAAGTAAAAATTTTAGCGACTTTTATTTAATTATCTTATTATTTTTTTTAATAAATAATAATTTTTTGCCTCAGGGGAGAATAGCGACATTATCCACTGTGTTTATTGGCTTACCGCCACAAGTCTCCAATATGACAAACATATTATTTTCCTTTCATCTCATTGTATATAATAATTTTAATATTATAAGTCAGCTAAATATCTACTTTTTTATTATGGATGATAAATTCCCACCCCTAAATCATTTTCTTTACGAGTTCGAGATATCACTGACATTGGTGATTGACTTACTCGTAAATCCATTTCATCTTCGGTTCGAATTACTTTACCACGTAATGAATTTGGATAAACATCCGTAATTTCAACATCAACAAATTTTCCAATCATATTAGGGTAACCCTCAAAATTAACTATACGATTGTTTTCAGTTCTACCTGTTAATTCCATCAAATCTTTTTTAGACGGACCTTCAACTAAAATACGTTGTACCGTATTTAACATTCGACGGCTAAATTGCATTGCTTGTTGATTAATACGTTCTTGAAGAATATACAGACGCTGCTTTTTCTCTTCTTCTGATACATTATCTTCCATTTCTGCAGCAGGCGTACCTGGGCGAGCGGAATAAACAAAACTGTAACTTAAATCAAAATTCACATCAGCAATAAGTTTCATGGTTTGTTCGAAATCTTCTTGTGTTTCTCCAGGAAAACCTACAATAAAATCCGAACTAATTTGAATATCAGGACGCACTTTACGTAATTTGCGAATAATGGATTTATATTCAATTGCAGTATGAGTTCGTTTCATTAAATTTAATACTCGATCAGACCCACTTTGTACAGGTAAATGTAAGAAATTAACCAGTTCTGGGGTATCACGATATACATCAATAATATCATCAGTGAATTCGATTGGATGACTAGTAGTAAAACGAATACGATCAATACCATCAATAGCAGCAACTAAACGTAATAACTCAGCAAATGAACAAATATCACCATCAAAGGTTGGTCCGCGATAAGCATTAACATTTTGACCCAGTAAATTCACTTCACGTACACCTTGTTCTGCAAGTTGTGCTATTTCATAAATAACATCATCACAAGGTCGACTTACTTCTTCACCACGAGTATAAGGTACCACACAATAAGTACAATATTTATTACATCCTTCCATAATTGAGACAAATGCTGTTGGACCTTCACTACGAGGTTCTGGTAAACGGTCAAATTTTTCAATTTCAGGAAAACTGACATCAACCACATGTTTACCCTTACCACTACGTATTTGCTCTATCATTTCAGGTAGACGGTGAAACGTTTGCGGTCCAAAAATGATATCAACAAAAGGGGCACGTTTGCGAATATGCGCACCTTCTTGAGAAGCTACACAACCACCTACACCTATAATAATATTAGGATTATGTTGTTTAAGATTTTTCCAACGCCCTAATTGGTGAAATACTTTTTCTTGAGCTTTTTCTCGAATAGAGCAAGTATTCAGTAATAGAATATCTGCTTCTTCTGGATTTTCAGTTAATGTTAAACCATGGGTAGATTCAAGAAGATCAGCCATTTTGGTTGAGTCATACTCATTCATTTGGCATCCCCATGTTTTTATATGTAATTTTTTGCTCATCAATAACTCAGCTATAATTAATTGTTAAAATGAAAACGGGTTTAAATCCGCGATTTTAGCGCCCCATATTGTAATCCTTTGTGATTGTAGGGTCTATAATAAAATAAAAAACGTTAATGCAATGTAATATTGTATATTTTCTAATAAACTTTACTGGCATATAAAAGATCATCAATTAACCATATTTAAAATTTCTATAATCACGAAATAAATCCTAATATCTGATTAATTATCTATTTTATATTTGATAATAAAATTTTACATAAATCTCTTTTTAATTATTGCAATATATTAAATATTGATAACTAAAATAATGTGTTATTGAAAATAATCAGAATAAATGAGATTAACATTAATTCAAAATTGGATTTAAACCCGTCTCTTGCATGATGATAATTAACAAGTAGAGTAAGTTATATAAAAAATAGAATAATTTAATAAGATAAATAAAAAATGGCTATTTACAAAAAAGATTTATTTAAAATAGCAAATATGGATAAATCCTCAATTAAAAAGAGCAAGCGAAGATGATAATCATTCTTTTTAAAAAAGAAATATTTTATGTTATTATTCGCGCTTAATTCTCTTAGTAAATAAATAGTTTAGATATGCCCAAAACACTCAGTCCAACAAAGCGCCTATTAATTAAAGGTATCATTGCGACATGTTTATTATCTGTCACGCGCGTTGGTTTTGCCGCAACATTAGCAAAAGTGGTTGCAGTACGTATTTGGCCTTCATCAACCTATACAAGAATAACAATAGAAACAAACACACGTTTAAAATATAATCATTCTTTACTAAACAATCCAAAAAGGCTTGCTGTTGATATCAATGATATTAATTTAGATACAGCCTTAAAAAAAATTTCATCAAAAGTATTAAGTCGTGATCCTTATATTAAATCGTTGAAAGTTATTCAGCTCAATAGCAAAACAGTAAGAATAATGATCGAATTAAAACAGGATATTAACCCAAATACTTTTACACTTCCACCAATTGGAAAATATAAAAATCGTTTAGTTATCGATCTTTATCCATCTAAAGTAGCTTTAACTGAAGATAATGATCCTTTACTTGCTCTATTAGAAGAGTATAAAGAAGGCGATCTTAGTAAAAAACAGTCTGAAATCAAAATTGATAACAATAAAAAGAAAAATTCACAGAAGAAAAGCACACAAACTCCACCAGTAGTAGTCGTACTTGATCCTGGTCATGGTGGTGAAGATCCTGGCGCTATTGGTTTTAAAAAAACACGAGAAAAAGACATTGTTTTACAAATAGCTCGTCGTACTTACAGTCTACTTAAAAAAGAGCCTAATATAAAAGTCTATATGACTCGTAATGAAGATGTGTTTATTCCTTTAAATGTACGAGTGGCAAAAGCACGTTCTTTGCAAGCTGATCTTTTTATTTCCATTCATGCTGATGCTTTTATAGATCGATCTGTAAAAGGATCATCTGTTTTTGCCCTTTCAACTAAAGGGGCAAGTAGTTCAGCTGCTAGCTATTTAGCACAAACTCAAAATGAAGCTGATCAAATTGGTGGTATAAGTCGCAGTGGTGATAAATATTTAGATAATACCATATTAGATTTAGTACAAAAAACTACGCTGAGTAATGGTGTAATATTGGGCAGTTCTATTTTAAACCGCATGAAAAGCGTCAACAAATTACGTAAACCATCAATTGAGAAAGCAGGTTTTGCGGTATTAAAAGCTCCTGATATACCTTCTGTTTTAGTTGAAACAGCCTTCATTAGCAATGTTAATGAAGAACAAAAATTAAATACAGCTGCATTCCAGATCCAAATATCTAACGCAATCGTTAATGGTATTAAAGATTACCTGAAAAAACGTAAAAAATAAATTTTCTAAGAAGTTTCAGGTAAACTATATGTTTAAGATATAATCTATTGAATAATAACTAAACTTCTTTCTGCATCTAATTCTGGAACAGTCAGTTTTATATTTTGTTTAAGAATAAAACCTTCAGGAATGACATCAATATCGCTACCTTTTAAGGCATAGAAAGCACCTTGTTGATTAGGAAGATGTTTACACCAACTAAGCATATCTTGCAAAGAAGCGAAGGCTCGACTGATTACTCCATCGAATTTTTTATCGATATACTCTTCAATACGATTTTGTACAGGATTGATATTTTTTAATTTTAATTCAAATTGTACCTGTTTTAAAAAACGAATACGTTTACCTAAACTATCAACTAAATCAAATTGCTTATCAGGATTAATAATAGCTAGTGGTATACCTGGTAGCCCAGGACCTGTACCCACATCTATAAAGGACTTACCAATTAAATAAGGGGATACAACTAAGCTATCCATGATATGTTTAATGAGCATTTCTTTTGGATCACGCACCGCAGTTAAATTATAAGCCTTATTCCATTTATTAAGCATTTCAACATAATCAACCAGCTGATCAATTTGTAGATCAGTGATCGATAGATCCGTTTGATCAATAAGATTAATGAGTTTCTTTTTTAACATAATTCTTCTTTTTTAAATAAACTAATAGCATTGAAATCGCTGCCGGAGTAATACCCGATATACGTGAAGCTTGTCCAATTGACACAGGTTTATGTTGCTTTAATTTAGCCACAACTTCATTTGATAAACCTGAAATTTCCGCATAATCAATATGCTCTGGAATAAGAGTTTCTTCATTACGTTTTTGGCGTTCAATTTCTTCAATTTGTAATTTTATATAACCATCATATTTAACTTGTATTTCAACTTGTTCTGCTGCTTGATCATCACTTAGCCCTGGTGCAAATAGAGACAAAGATTGTAGTGTTTTATAACTCATTTCAGGACGTTTAAGCAACTCTTCGCCATTGGCTTCTTTGGTAAGGTTAGCGCTTAATACCGCATTAACTTCATCAATTTTTTCAATGTGAGGATGAACCCAAATATCACGTAAACGCGCTCTTTCTTGCTCAATAGCTTCAAATTTTTCATTAAAACGTTGCCAACGATAATCATCCACCATACCTAATTTACGGCCAATTTCCGTTAAGCGAATATCTGCATTATCTTCACGTAGCATTAAACGATATTCAGCACGCGAGGTGAACATGCGATAAGGTTCATTGGTACCAAGTGTACAAAGATCATCAACTAACACTCCTAAATAAGCTTGATCACGAGTTGGATACCATTGATCTTGATCATAAACAAAACGAGCTGCATTTAATCCTGCCAGCATACCTTGAGCAGCGGCTTCTTCATAACCTGTAGTACCATTGATCTGTCCAGCTAAAAATAAACCTTTGATCACTTTACTTTCAAGTGTTGGTTTGAGATCTCGAGGATCAAAATAATCATATTCGATCGCATAGCCAGGTCTGACAATATTAGCATTCTCTAATCCTTTCATACTTCGTACAAAGGCTAGTTGAACATCAAATGGTAAACTCGTTGAGATCCCATTCGGATAGATTTCATTACAGTTTAATCCTTCTGGTTCTAAATAGATCTGATGCGAATTACGATCCGCAAAACGCATAATTTTATCTTCTATTGATGGACAATATCTTGGTCCAACACCTTCAATAATACCAGTATACATAGGACTACGATCCAAACTATTTCGAATGATCTCATGTGTTATTTCATTGGTACTGGTAATATAGCATGGGATCTGTCTAGGATGTTCACTGGCTTTACCTAAAAATGAGAATACTGGTGTAGGATCGTCACCATATTGGGTATTTAATTGTGAAAAATCAATTGTTCTAGCATCAATCCTTGGTGGAGTACCTGTTTTTAAACGCCCCATTCTAAATGGATATTGATGTAATGCTTTAGATAAACCAATTGCAGCAGGATCACCTGTCCGTCCACCACTATAATTATCAAGTCCTATGTGGATCTTACCATCTAAAAATGTACCTGTGGTTAATACAACTGCTTTTGCTTTGAAAGAAACACCCATTTGAGTCACAACACCTGTGATCTGATCATTTTCGATAATCACGTCTTCAACTGATTGTTGAAATAACATTAAGTTTTCTTGGTTTTCAAGGGTTGTTCTTATTACTTTGCAATATAAAGATCGATCTGCTTGAGCGCGCGTTGCTCTTACCGCGGGTCCTTTACTACTATTTAATATTCGAAATTGGATCCCTGCCAGATCAATAGCATGAGCCATTAATCCTCCCATAGCATCAATTTCTTTAACCAAATGACCTTTACCTATACCACCGATAGCTGGATTACAGGACATTTGACCTAATGTATTGATATTATGGGTTAAAAGTAGTGTTTTTCGCCCCATTCTTGTTGATGCCATAGCGGCTTCGGTTCCTGCATGTCCACCACCTACAATGATGACATCAAAAAGATCTGGATAAAACATAAAAAAGCCTCGTACGTTATTTTATATATAGGCGATCAAATATTTTTTGATCATGTGATTTGGATTTATTTAGCGTAGAGAATTTTACTCATCTTTTTCATTACGTCAAATGATCTATTTTGATCGCGATCTAAATTAAATAAGATCTTTTATATGATCTTTTATTTTTATTATTATTATGTTGGATCTTTTCTGTTGATAACTGGTATTTATAATTATTTTATAGGATCTTATACAATAGTTAACTCTGTTAATTGATCGGATCTTTTCTTGTTTAAAATTGTTGATAAATAGATTACTTATCCACAAAGAATTTATTTTTTTGGGTTGTTAATATGCTTATCACAGCTTGTTATCCAGTTTTAGCACAGAGTTATCCACAGAAAATAAATTTGTTTGCTTATTTTTTAGCTTTTATTGATTTAATTTTATACTTGATTATATGATCTATTTTTTGAAAAAGAATGGAGGATCACATTAACAGGTAAGATCTTTGAAAAGATATTTCGTTTTTACTTTTAATAAAAATACTTTTAGATCAAAAAATATCGCTTAAGTTAATTCAATGATTTTATGCTATATTAAAGTTCGTTTATAATACTATAAAAGAGGATTTGTGCTTAAATTATTTATAATAAGAAGATAAAATTGATGTGATTAAAATTGTTTAATGATATTTGAATAATGCAAAATATTTTTATTTATATAGATATCATTTATTCTATTATTAATAAATAATAATAGTATGGTTAGTTTTATACCAATACAAATTGTATATATCATTATTTAATATTATAACTTTAAAAGTTTACAAAGTATTTTGTTGTTTTAAAATTAAATATTTAATAAGCCTTTATGGGATCTTATTTACTTTTCTATAAAAGTGATTGATTTTTGTAAAAGCAAATTTATACTTAATGCGATTCGTTTTTTTATTGTGAGGTTTTTTTATTACTCTTTCACAGCTACCTTTACCTTTTTCATTACCTAATAATGAAACTTTTGATAGTTTTTATGTAGGTGATAATCAATTATTGTTTGATTCTTTACAAACTTTATTGGGTAAAGAGAGTTTTAATGTCTTTTATATATGGTCAGCAAGTGCCGCTGGTCGTACTCATCTATTACATGCTTCATGTCAAAATAAGTTAGCAAGCTATATTCCTTTAAAACAGCATGTTCTACTTGTACCTGAGATTTTACAAGGTTTAGATAATTATGATTTGGTTTGTTTAGATGATATTGATGCGATAGCAGGTCATCGTGATTGGGAAGAAGCAATATTTGATCTTTTTAATCGTTTAACCGAAAAAAACGTTAGTAAATTATTGATAACTGCCAGTGCTCCTCCAAAACAAGTTCCTTTTATACTACCTGATTTGGTATCAAGGTTAACGTGGGGGCAAGTTTATCAGTTAAAAGAGTTAAGTGATGAGGATAAACTAAAAGCTTTACAACTTAGGGCTAAGCTAAGTGGATTTGAGCTATCAACGGAAGTTGGATTATTTTTGTTAAAACGTGTTAATCGCGATATGCGAACTTTATTTTCTTTAATGGAAGAGTTTGAAGTAGCTACGTTAGCTCAACAACGCAAATTAACCATTCCTTTTATTAAACATATTTTGGATTTATGAAATGAAAAAGAAACCTGAAGCTATTGTTTTTTTCGATTTAGATGGAACCTTATTTAATAAAGATATAGATGTGTTACCTAGTTCTTATAATGCAATAAAAAAACTTAAAAAAAATAATATTATACCTATAATAGCAACAGGAAGAACACCACTTGAAGTAGTTAATTTGATGAAAGAAACGGGAATAAATTCGATTATAGGGATGAATGGACAAGTCGTTGTTTATGAAAAAGAGGTCGTATTTACCAATAATATTGATAAAAATGTCATTACTCGTTTATATGAATTTTCTAGGGAGAAAACGAATATTCCGTTGTCTTTTTATAATTATCAGACGATGCGAATTAGTGAAAATAGTCAACCTGCACAAAAATTTTACCATTATTTAAAACAAGATGTTCCTTCTGTTGATGATCAAATTTATTTAAAAGAACCGATTCAAATGTTGTTATTGCTTTGTGAGCAAGGTGAATCATCTTATCGTGAGCTATTTCCTGAACTCACTTTTATTCGTAATACTCCTTATTGTGTTGATGTCTTTAATCATGGTGGTTCAAAAGGAAGAGGTATCAGTGAACTATTAAAAATGAAAGGTTTTAATGACGTACCTACATATGCCTTTGGTGATGGTATGAATGATTTGGAAATGTTCCTAACCGTTGATCATCCAATAGCTATGGGGAATGCAGTTAAGACGCTAAAAGACAAAGCTCAATACGTTACAGATACTAATGATAATGACGGTATTGCTAAAGCACTAGATAATTTTGGCTTAATTTAAAATATTAAAAAATCATCTAATGGATTAGATCAGATGATTTTCAATTGATGATATTATTATTTTTACTTATTTTTAATGATGTTGTTTAAAGCCAACATTATTATTACCAAAACAGTTGTCATAATCAAATCCAGTTAACTCTTTAACTAAACTTCTTATTTCTGGTGTTGCATCTTGTTTTTTACCACCGTTTTTTAATCTATCAAGCTCTTGAATAATAAGTGCATGAGTCGATTTATCTAATTTCATACGATATGTGAAGAAGATACCTAATAGTGCCATTCCACACACACCGAATACTAATACTAAGTTGATTGCTGTAACCGCACTCTCTGGTTGAACAGCATCTACGCCTGATACAAAACCGGAATATTTCAATACTATACCTAAAATAAAGACAATTGTTGCACGCATTAGTTTACCCGCCATGGTCATGGCACCTGCATAAATACCTTCACGGCGTCTGCCTGTTAATACTTCATCAATGTCAGCTAAGAAGGTGTATACGCTCCATGGAATGTAATAAACCCCCCCTGTTCCTAAACCAAACCAAATAGTAATACCAATAACAATCCATGTAACATAAGGCATGTTAAAGTAGTAAACACCGATATAACCGATTACTGAAGATATTACAATTAGTATTGCAATGACAAATGGTCTTTTGAATCCACGTTTTACACACCAAGCCATGAAGAAGGCGGTAGAAATGAGTTGACAAATACTGCTTAAACTGTTCATTTGTGAAACGAAGGTTTTTGGTTGACCTAAGTTAAATACCACAAAATAAGTAAATGTTGCCGCAAATAACCATTCAGCACCAAAGCCAAATAGATACATACCTAAATGGTTTCTAAAGGTTTTTAAACGGAAAGTTGAAAAAACATCTGAAAATAATTTAACAATACTTTCCCAAAGGCCAGAAGTTGTTTCATCTTCAATTTCATCAACTGATTTTTCCCAGCTATTAAAATAAAGTAAAATTAGTGCTATCGCCATAATAGATGCATAAGTAATACCTGTTAATAAGAATGGTAGTGGAGAGTCTTTACCATCAAATAGATAGAAAAATACACCAGGGATAGCAGCGGCTAAGAAGTTGGCAACTTTACCAAACATTGCTTTGGAGCCTGCTAGGTAAGTTCTTTGATCGAAGTTTTTAGTCATCTCTACCGGTAAAGTATTGTATGGAATCATAATCATGGTATAGATGAATTCAAATAAAATATAGGTTGTTAAGTAGTACCAGAAATTCATCCCATCTACCCAAAGTAATGGGTAAATAATCATACATGGAATAGCAAATAGGATAAAGAATCGACGACGTCCGAATCGACGCCCAAGTTTTGTATGGTTAAAGTTATCAGTAATAAACCCCATTAGTGGATTTAAAATTACATCTAAATAGGTAGCTATTGAAAAAATTAACGTTGCTTGAAATGCTGAAAGTCCACAAAATGTTGTATAAAAGTATAATAACCAAGCCGCACTGATTGCTAACGCACCACTTCCTATTAAATTACCACTACCATAAGAAAATCGGGTTAGTAAGGTTATTTTTTTCTGATTATCAGCCATAAATCTATTTTCCTTAATAATTATGAAATACTGTTTTAAAAATATTATTAGAATAATATTTAATTTGTACAAGTTTATTTCAAAATTTTTTTTAGAAATGTGATATTGGTAACACTTTATTTAATTTGAAAAGTTCAAATATGAATAGTATTAAAAATAAAAAGGATAAATCTCATATTTTTATTATTTTTTTGAACTGTTTTTTTAAATTGTGATCTTATTAACAGAAAACATTAATAAAATACTAAAAAATATAAAACAGCATTTTAAAAAATAGGAAAACAATAATGAATAATTTTAAATTGAAGAAAATACCGCTTTTAATTTTTCTATCAACCTTTCCTATCTGTAGCTTCGCTGGTTCTGGTCAAACAATCTTTCAATATGAACATAATTGGAAATCTATGGATAGGATTCATGGGGATACTATTAAATTAATTCATAAAACCGACGATAGTTGGCAATATGAATTTAAATTTGGTGTTACTGAAGGTGGTGGAAACAAACGTGATGTTTTATATGATGATATGCAAGGTGGATCAGGTGGTGTCGTTATTCAAAAAACATTTACGCTTGATGATGGCTGGGGATCGATTATTCCATCATTTGAATTAGGTTTCAACAAAGATTCAACTCTTTATCAACCAGGATTGAAATATAGTTATAAAATTAATAGTGATTGGTCAACAAGTTTGCGCTATCGTTATGAATGGAAGAAAATATCTCATGCTGAACGTTATAAAAGAGCAAAAATAGCTGGCAAACAAGTTAAATATGTTGCTAGTAGTAATACAGGAAGGAATCGTTTAGATTGGGCATTAATGTATTCGGGTATAAAAGCATTTAACTTTGCCTATACCTTTAACTATTATATTGGTGATTATACTAACAATTCTTATAAAGCCTTAAAGAACGGTTTTTCTAAAAATGAATATAAAGCTTATAACAATAAAAAAACTGATTATGAGCAAGAATTTAAAATTACCTATAATTATTCAAAATTGTTCCGTCCTTATTTTTCCATTTCTGATGTATCGAAAAATAAAACCACAAATACTCGACAAGCTAAGTTTAAAGTTGGTTTCAATTACGCATTCGGTCAATCAAATAGCAAAGATTCTAATTTCGCTTATAAAACCTATTTCAAATATGCGCATCATTATGGTTTAACTTCACATTATCATGGTGATAGTTTTGGTCTTTATACTGATTTTGATAAGACAGGCTATGTTGGTCTAAGTGTAAATACTTATAACCAATTAAAAAATAGATTATTCTTTGACGATATTGTTTCTAGCCATTATCAAATTTATGGAGGTTACAATTTTTATTTGGCTGATAATTGGGTACTAACACCAAATATGGAAGTTAGATTCTATTCTGGTGGTGGTTATAAAGCTAAAAGTGAAGAAAACTTACCTCATTATCAATTAGGTGATGTAAGTGATTTACAACGTCCAGGTGTTCGTTATTCTCCCGCTTTAAAATTGACTTGGTTACAAAGTGATGATCTATCTTTTTATGGCCAATATCGATTTGAATATCGCAAAGTTTCAAGAAGTAAACGCGAAGATAGTGTTCAAGGTTATGTCGATAATCGAGCGCGCAATCGTTTTGATATCGGTGCTGATATTAATCTAACTCCTGATTGGAACATTGGCTATCGCTTCTCATACTTAAAAGGGAACTATGTATTACACAATGATAAAAAGAATGATTATCAACAAGAACTGGATATAAATTGGCAAGCAACCAAAGTTTGGCAAGTTAACTTTGCTGCAGAAGATGTGGCAAAAAGTGTTCATTCTGACGCAAGGGAAGCTAAGTTAGCACTAGGATTATCTTATTTATTTTAATCGATAAAAGTGTTAAAAACAGTTAGTGGTGAAAAAATGATAAAGAAAATTTTTTTCGGATTTTTATTGGTTGTCACTTCAATCAATCAAGTATTGGCAAGTACGGTAATACAAGGTTATGTTTATGTTAATAAACCAGTTATTTCATCGGTGATAGTCCGTGATGTGAATAATAAAATTTTAAAAACGGCGACTAATAGCGATGGGTTTTATCAACAAGATGTTTCTGAACTGACTCCACCACTAATTGTTTTTAGTAATGAAAACTCACTTGCCCGAAAAGCGGATGAAGGGCAAATGTGTAACGGTAATTGTTTGGTTTCATACGTTCATACCTTACAAAAAGATGAAAAAAATACTGTTAATATTAATCCATTAACTGATTTTTTAACTAGTGAACTAGCTAAACAAATCAATCTTCTAGGTCCAGAACAATTTACTGATAATCAATTATCTTTTTCAATAGATGATGCTGCATTAAGCCATGCTTATAAAAAATATCATTTGCTGTTTGATAAAGCATTACGCCAAGTAGGCATTATGGCTAATTTATTTGATCCACTTACTACTGCAAATTCAGATATTAACAAGCTACTTAATGTAATGTACTTTAATCGTGGATACGATTCTTCTACTGGTAAAGTAAGTGGTACTGTATTGTTTGATATGCGTTTAAGACCCATTAGCCAAGATTCACCTTTTGATTATGATCAGGCAGTTAAGCAAAAAGAAAGAAATATAAATGCTAAGCAACGTATTTTTATTTTAGGTGATTCGACTGCGTCCAACTATGATAAAAAAGTTTATCCAAGAATGGGATGGGGCCAAGTTTTTGATCAGTTTATTGATGATAAGGCTGATACGGTTGTCATCAATGGCGCACAGTCAGGCCGTTCAAGCCGTAGTTTCAAAACTGAAGGATGGTTCGATTTACTGATCCCTTTAATGAAAAAAGGCGATTATATGATCATCGCTTTTGGACATAATGATGAAAAATGTAACGGCAACAATCCGAAACGAGGTAAAGTGGATGTTGCTAATTTATGCACTTATCCTAATGATGATAATAACCAAAAACAGTATCCATCAATGCAAGAAAATATGTCATTCCAATCCTCTTTAGAAGGTTATCTCGCTGTGGCAAACGCGTTGGATATGACGCCAATTTTGATGACACCAGTCACCCGTTATAAAGATAAAAATAATAACATTGCTCATCAAAATCAAAGTACCAATCCTGTTAGTCATATGCATTATACCGCCAATAAACCTGGTTTTGCATATTGGGGAGATTATTCGAATACGATTAAACATACGGCTAAAGTTAATCAAGTAGCTTTAATTGATTTGGAGTCATTGAGTATTGATTTTGCGAACCAACACAAGGATGACTGGCAGTCTTACTGGTTAGCTGTAGATCCTAATGATCCTAAATATCCTTATTATAAAAATCAAACTTCTGGCGTGATTAACAATCCGGATGCTACGCATTTTCAAGAAAAAGGTGCACAAGCAATAGCTAAGATTATTGCAACAGCTATTAACAACGATCCTCTATTAAAACAAGATGCTGTTGTGGATCTTAATAAAATTAATCAAAAAAATTAGGGTATCAATTAAAATGAAAAAACGACTAATAGCTGTGTTAATTCCATTAGCAATTAACTCATATAGTTTTACCAGTTATGCTTTATCACCTGCGCCAATAAAAGTTAAACAGGCTCTTGATGTTGCACCTGAAAATGGTTTTGGCGGATACAATTCAGTAACAAATGTTGGAACAACAGGAGGTTCTAAAGCTAAACAAGAAATGATCTTTTTAGTTAACAATAAGAAAGATCTTTTAGAAGCTATTAAAATAAATAAAGATGAACCTCGTATTATACAAATCTCTGGGATTGTAGACATTAGTGAAGACAAACCTTACAAAGACTTTGATGATCAAAAGTCACGTTCGCTGATCAAAATTCCTAGTAATACTACGTTAATTGGTGTGGGTAAAGAAGCGGGTTTTATTAATGGTTCTATTATTTTATCTAATGTAAATAATGTCATTATTCGAAATTTAAAAATTGAAGCACCAATTGATGTTGCACCAAAATTTGAAGAGGGAGATGGATGGAATGCCGAATGGGATGGAATAAACATTATTTCCTCAACTTATGTTTGGATTGATCATGTTACTCTAACTGATGGTAAATTTACCGATAATATGTACCAGAAAAAAGATGGCTGGAAATATGTACAACATGATGGTTTATTGGATATTAAGCGTGGTAGTAATTTTATTACTATCTCTTATTGTCTATTTGAAAATCATGATAAAACTATGTTAATTGGCCATAGTGATAAAAATGCTGATCAGGATGAGAATAAGTTAAATATCACGCTTCATCATAATGTTTTTTTAGACATTACTCAACGCGCACCAAGAGTAAGGTTCGGCAAAATCCACATGTATAACAACCTGTTTAAAGGATCGGTTAATAAATCTAAAACTGTATACCCATATCAATACTCTATTGGCTTAGGCTATAAAGGCAGTGTGCTTTCGGAAAATAATCACTTTATGATTGATGGTTTAAAAGATAACTGCAAAGTAGCTAAACAGTTTAAAGGCGATAACCTTCGGGATAAAAATTCTTTATTTAATCAATCTAAGTTGAAATTAGCGTCATGCGGTTTTGTTGATAATTTGTATTGGTCTGTGCCTTATCAATATAGTGTGGATGATATTAAGCAATTTAGTAAAAACTCTGATCGATTAGTCGGTAGTGGAAAGCTTTAGAATTATTGAAATAAACAAAAATGTTAGGACCCATAATGAAAAAAATATTAACTTCAATACTTTGTCTGTCTACGCTTTATGTTAGCTCAGCTTCTGCACAAGAGTGGAAAGCGATAGCATTTGGCCAATCGACTGACTTAAATTTTGCCTCACTTATCAAGCCTGAAAAAGTGGGAACCAATAATGCCTGGATTGCTGGTCAAAAAGATCATTTAGTTCCAAATCAACCTTATCAATTGCCGTCAGATTTCTATTTAGAGAGTCGAGGCGGTAAAATTGCTAACTCGCATGATGGAATGGTGGTTTTTTATACTCAATTACCCGTTAATCAAACTTTTACTTTAGAAAGTGATGTTACCTTAGAGCAAATAGGACCTGAAGTGGATGGAAAAACGCCTGCCGCTCAAGAAGCGGTTGGTTTATTTGCTCGTGATACTATTGGGGTTGCTAGAAGTGATCCTCAGCCGGCTGGTTATGAGGAGTTTCCAAATGCTTCAAATGTAATTATGAATGCATTAATTACTCAAAATCAAAAAAATGATAATTTAGTAAAAGTAACCGGCTTAGTACGTGATGGTGTAAAAAAAGCATGGGGTAATGAAGGCATATCAATTGAGAAAGTTGGTTATGTTGAACATGTTAATTATGTTGACGTTAAAAGTATGCATTTAACAATGACCAGAACGGCAGATCAATTTATCTTATCGATGAAAAATAATGCGACTGGTGAAGAGAAACAGTGGGCAACCAATGATTATTCAGGATTCTTAAATCAACAAGATAACAAAAATATTTATGTCGGCTTTTTTGCTTCTAGAAACGCAAAAGTTGAGTTTAAAAATTCTAAATTAACCCTTAATGATGAAATGGTTGACTATGATAAATTACCCGCTAAACCTGAGGTAATTGTTGATATTAAACCAACGTTAATCTTATCATCACCACAAAATGTATATAGTAAAAATTATACACTACAGTTTTTTCCAAATACTTCAGGTACCGTATTTGTTAAAGAAATTAATAAAACGTTGAATGCGGAAGTTGGTAAGTTATTACAGTTTCCAGCTCAGCTAAAAGATGGAACTAATACCTTTACTGTTGAGTTTACTGATAATGCTAAAAATAATACGCAAATTTTTACAATTAATCTAAATAAATCATCGATTGAAAATTTATCTAATATTATTGTGTCGCCAGAAGGTAAAAAGGATAATAAAGGTACCAAACCATCACCGGTTGATTTCGAAACGGCTGTTAATAGCGTTGAACCGGGCGGTATTATTCATTTGATGGATGGTTATTATGACGGCATGACTCTTCCGGCTCAATTAAGTGGATTACCCGGTAAATTAAAAACCATACAAGCCATTAATAAGCATAAAGCGATTTTTATTAACACTACGTTTAATTTAGATAGCAACTATTGGGCTATTAAGCAGGTTATCTTTGATGGAAATATTGATGATAAAGACAATAAACCAGCTTATTTAAGAATTTCGGGTAGTCATAATGTGATTGATCAAGTTATTACACGTAATAATAGTGATACCGGTTTGGCAATCTCAGCTAAAAAGAAAAATCAAAATCGAATTTATTGGCCATCTTATAACCTAATTCTTAACTCTGATTCTTATAATAATATGGATAAATCAGGTAAAAATGCTGATGGTTTTGCCGCTAAATTGGGTGTTGGTAAAGGGAATGTATTTAGAGGGTGTATTGCTCATAATAATACTGATGATGGTTTCGATCTTTATAACAAGATTGAAGATGGCCCAAATGAACCTGTATTAATTGACAGTTCAGTTACTTATTCAAACGGTTTTCCTTTTTCAAAACCCAATATTGCTACAGGGAGTATAGGTAATGGCTTTAAATTAGGAGCAGAAGGTCAACCGGTAAATCATAAAATTATCAATTCAATTTCCTTAAATAATAATATGGATGGCTTTACTGATAATTTTAATACTGGTTCTTATATCATGAAGAATAATCTTTCGATCAATAGTGCGAGGTATAATTATATTTTACGCGCTAATCCCTATGAATTTTTAAAACCAGTGGTCATTTTTGAACACAATTATTCTATTCGTGATAGCTGGCAATCAGCGATAAAAGATTCATTTGGACCACAGATTAAAAGTAAAGATTTTAAATCTGTAACCAGCAATCAATTATGGAAAGGAAATAGTGACTTTAAAATCACTCGAGATAAAAACGGTAATATAGTGTTACCAAAAGAGCTAAAAACGCTAATCGAAAAAAATAAAGCTAAATAATTAAAATAATAAAGTGCTAGATCTAGTAAGATTTAGCGCTTTTAATCTTTGCAATTATCCATCTCATTCTTTAATTCTTATTATCTAATATGTTGTTAAATGCGTTTAACTATTTTTTGAAGAAAATATATTGGAAATTAAAATTTATATTTAAATTATATCGTTATAGATATTCACTAAATATAAACGATTAAAAATAATGAAATGTGCCATTTCATCAATTAAGTTGAAATGGCACAAAATTGTAGGATGTAGTAAATAATAAATTCTAAATTAATCTAGTAAACTTCTGATATAATCGGTAATGTCTGGATCTTTGCTGTTTTCAAATAAACATTTTTGGAATCGTTCACCTTTGATCGCATCTTTAAGTAATGATTGATCAATTGCTTTCAATGCTTCAATTAAACTTTTTCCTGCTGCATTTTTCATATCATTTAAAATTACAGCATTAGCATTTTGAGATTCACGACGTTCAGGCGGATAACCTAATCCTTTTTCGCCATCAAAGGCTTTTTCAAAAATATAACGAGCATTGAGTTCAGCACCCCAACCAAAACCTTTAGCAAAAGCGAGTGATAATGCATTACCATTATTTACTTGTGCAAACAAATAAGCATCCGTAGGTTCAATACAATAACCACAATTAACACCAGGAAATGCATTTAATGCCATTAATGCGCCTTGTCCTGTACCACATCCTGTGATAACAAAATCAACGGCTTTGCTGTTTAATAAAATAGCGCTAATAATACCTAAATGAACATAAGTTAATTTTTTATCATTGTCGCCATCCATACCAACATTAAAAACTGTATGTCCATGTTTCTCTGTTGCGTTTTTTAATTCATTTAAAATAATCGGATTTTTAGCTGCTTGGCTAAATTCGTTCATTAATGCTATTTTCATGATTTCCCTCTATTTTTGATTGAAATAATAATCAGTTACATAACAAAGTTTAGTAATTTGTTCTAAGTACTTTTTACTTTCATTATAAACTCGCAAAAAAATATATCAATTTATTTAAGTAAAATAAAACGATGTTTTAATAAAATTATTGCAATGTGATGAAAGTCACAAAATCATCACACTTTTTATATTACTATATTTTATAAATGAGCATCTTTTAAACATTTGTATATTCATATTCAGGGAGTTTATATGGCTAAGGGGAATATCGTAAGGCTGTCATATTCATCATTTACAGATGAAGATTCGAAAAATGAAATTATCCGGTTAACGCCAGAAGGTATTTTATGCCATCGTAATTATTTTTATCAAAAGTGCTTTACCAATGATGGTCAAAAGCTACTTTTTGCGGGTGAATTTGATACTCATCGTAACTATTATTTACTTGATATTGAAAACCAAACAGCAAAACAACTTACCGAAGGACCTGGTGATAATACCTTTGGTGGTTTTTTATCGCCAGACGATAAATTTTTGTACTATGTGAAAAATGAACGCAACTTGCAACAAGTTAATCTTGAAACGTTAGAAGAAAAAAATATTTATACAGTACCTGATGAATGGGTTGGTTACGGTACATGGGTTGCTAATAGTGATTGTAATGAAATTGTAGGCATTGAAATTGATAAAAAAGATTGGACGCCACTTACCGACTGGACAATATTTAAAGCATTTTATGATAAAAACCCGCACTGCCGTTTAATCAAGATTGATATTAAAACAGGTGTAGCCAAAACAGTTATTGATCAGAATGTATGGTTAGGTCATCCAATTTTTAGACCTTTTGATGATAAAACTATCGCATTTTGCCATGAAGGGCCTCATGATTTAGTTGATGCAAGAATTTGGTTGGTTGATCGTGATGGTCAAAATGAACGAAAAGCGCATGATAATTTACCTGGTGAGAGTTGCACTCATGAATTTTGGGTACCAGATGGATCAGGACTTGCCTATGTGTCTTATATGAAAGGACAGCAAGAACGATATATCCGTCTTTATAATCCGATGACAAATGAAGATAAAGAGATTATGGCAATGCCAGCTTGCTCACACTTAATGAGTAATTTTGATGGTACACTTTATATTGGTGATGGAACAGGCAGTCCTGTTGACGTAATTGATACAAATGGCTATAAAATTGAAAATGATCCATGGCTTTATATTTTGGCACCTAGAACAAAAACAGCACATAAATTGGTTAAGCATAACAGTACATGGCGTGTTTTAGATGGTGATCGTCAAGTTACTCATCCCCATCCATCGTTTTCACCTGATAATAAATACGTTTTATATTCGTGTGATGCGCAAGATGAACCCGCACTTTATTTAACTAAAGTGCCCGCTAACATATTAGAAGAAATGTGATAGACCCATTTTGTCTATCATAACTATAACGGAGAATAAAATTATGTCGATTTTAAATAAATTTTCACTCAATAATAAAATAGCGCTGGTAACGGGTGCTTCTTACGGCATCGGTTTTGAAATAGCAAAATCATTGGCTGGTGCGGGAGCGAAAATCGTATTTAATGATGTGGTACCAGAAAACTTGCAAAAAGGACTTGAAGCTTATAACGCTGCTGGTATTGATGCCCATGGCTATCTATTTGATATTACAGATGAAGATGCTGTTGAAAAATCGATTGCTCAAATTGAAAAAGAACATGGTGTGATTGATATTTTAGTTAATAATGCAGGTATTATACAGCGCAAATCGATGCTTGAAACAAGTGCGGCAGATTATCGAAAAATTATTGATATCGACCTGACTGGTCAATTTATTATGGCAAAAGCTGTCCTTCCTTCAATGATCAAAAAAGGAAGTGGCAAAATCATCAACATCTGTTCAATGATGAGCGAGCTTGGTCGTGAAACAGTTGTTGGTTATGCATCGGCTAAAGGTGGCTTAAAAATGTTAACCAAAAATATCTGTTCTGAATTTGGGCATGCCAATATTCAATGTAACGGTATTGGTCCAGGTTATATTGCCACTCCTCAAACTGCGCCATTACGTGAAAAACAAGCAGATGGTTCTCGTCACCCATTTGATCAGTTCATTATCGCTAAAACACCGGCAGGGCGATGGGGGACTCCTGATGATTTGGCTGGAGCAGCCGTATTTTTAGCATCAGAAGCTTCAAATTTTGTTAACGGGCATATTCTTTATGTTGATGGTGGTATTTTAGCTTATATTGGTAAGCAACCTTAATAAAATAAGGTTAAAAATTAGATAATTTAAGAGATAATAAAATAAAAGGATGTTATTTATTATCTCTGTTTTTTTTATAAATTTAGGAGTAATGTCATGTTTTGTTTTAATTCAGATATTGAATTAATTGATTTAGGAAATGGGGTTAAACGTAAAATTTTAGCTCATGATGGTAATATGATGGCGGTTGAAGTTCATTTTGAAACTGGCGCAATTGGTGCGATGCATCATCATCCACATGAACAACTAACCTATGTTTTGTCTGGTGAATTTGAATTTACTATCGGTGATGAGACTAAGATTGTTCGTGCTGGTGATACATTATATAAAAAACCCAATATTGAACATGGTTGTGTTTGCAAACAAGCTGGCGTTTTGCTTGATATGTTTACTCCTCAAAGATTAGATTTTTTATAAAATAGCTAGTAACGACTCATTATTAATTATGATATACTTTCGATAGTTTTGATTTGTTCTAGTTGATCATTTAATAATAGAATAATGACTAATTTTTAGTAAGGAGATGTGCTAATAATGAATGATAGCTCACCAGAATCGGTTGCTTCGGTTTTAAAAGTTTTCGGAATTTTAGAAGCTTTATCCGAATCTAAAGACATTGCTATATCAGAATTATCGCAAAAAGTAATGATGCCCAAAAGCACAGCCTATCGTTTTTTACAAACCATGAAATCATTAGGTTATGTTAATCAAGAAGAAGATTCAGATAAATATTCTCTTAATTTGAAATTACTTGATTTAGGCAACCGAGTGCTTTATCACCAAAACTTTTTAGCTATTGCTGATTTGGAAATGAGAAAGTTAAGGGATAAAACTAAAGAAACGATTCATTTAGCTGTTCGTGAAGGTGACCAAATTATCTACATTAATAAAGTGGCATCAGAACAATATAGTCTTTGTTTAACTTCTAAAATAGGCAATCAAGCGACTGTGCATGCCAGTGGATTAGGTAAAGTATTATTAGCTTGGTTAGATGATGAAAGTAAAAAAAGCTTAGTTAATAGTATTAATTTTGTTCAATACACACCTAAAACAATCACCAATAAAGAGGCATTTTTTGCTGAACTCGATGAAGTTAAACGTTTAGGTTATGGCAAAGATGATGAAGAGTCAGAGCTTGGTTTACGTTGTTTTGCAGTGCCAATTTATAATCGTTTAGGTAATATTATTGCAGCCTTAAGTTTATCAACCTCTATCTTTAGATGTAATACAGCAGAAGATGAAGCTAAACTTGTCGGTGAAATTAGCCAATCTGCCGCCAAAATATCTGAATTAATTGGTTATAATAAGCAATCAAAATTGTCAGAATAAAGGTTATTATTGATAAATAACCCCTAAGCTTACTGCTTGGTTTGCTCCAGTTACTTCTGGAATATTAGATGGAATATTATTCATCCTACAATAAGCAAGCCAAGCAAAAGCAATCGCTTCCATATCAGCACTGTTTATGCCTTTCACATCAGTAATCAAAACTTGCCATTTTGGTAGTAATCTTGATAATCGTTCCATTATGAGAGGATTTTTTGCACCACCTCCACAAACTAACAGCTCACAAGATAATCTATTATTTATCGGTAATTTTTTTATTTCTTCAGAAATAGATAAAACAGTAAACTCGACTAATGTTGCTTGGATATCTTGCGCAGATAAATGCATTCCTACTAATTTATTATGTAACCAAGATAAATTAAATAGTTCTCGTCCAGTACTTTTAGGAGCAGGTATTTGAAAATAATTTTCCTTATAAAGATAATTTAATAAATCTGGATTAATGCTACCTGTTTTCGCCCATAGTCCATCTTGATCATAGTTTTTTCCTAACTGCTCTTTAATCCATCCATCTAATAATACATTACCTGGACCAGTGTCATAACCTATAATAGGGTATTGAGGAATTAATACAGTAATATTACTTATTCCGCCAATATTAAGTATCACGCGATTGATATTCGGATCTTGCAATACCGCGTTATGAAAAGCTGGCACGAGTGGTGCGCCTTGTCCCCCATAAGCCATATCTTTACGTCGAAAATCTGCTATAGTGGTTATTCCTGTTTTTGCCGCAATAATATTCGCATCTCCAATTTGCATGGTGAACGGATTAGCACCATTTGGTGCGTGATAGATGGTTTGTCCGTGACATCCAATCGCTGTAATTTGATGTTTTTTAATCTGATTATCTTTTAAAAATTGATTTATACTATCTGCAAAAAGTTGGCCAAGTCTGTGATCAATTTCACCTAAATTTTGTAATGTGGTCTGTTTGGTTTCGCATAGAGTAAGTAGAAGTTGTTTTAAATTGGCTGGCATTGGGTAGCAATTACTAGCGATTGAGGTAATTTTTCTATCTGTTATATTTACTAAAGCAATATCAATACCATCCATACTGGTACCTGACATTACACCAATATACAAATTTTGCATAAAGTTATCCTTCTCGAATGATATTACCTGTTCTTATATCTCTAATTTCAGAAGGTTGTAAACGATGACCTGTTTCACCTCTTAAAACAGGAAAACATTCTCCAAACTGTTGTTTTACATCAAAAATTGTTCGGCAGGGATTATGACCTGAAAGATTAGCGCTTGATGAGATGAGTGGTTTACCAAATAAATCACAAAGCTGACAAACTAAAGGATGATTAGTGACTCGCACTGCAATAGAGTCAAATTTGCCTGTTAAAAAATAGGGAGTTGTTTTATTTTTAGGAAAAATCCAAGTGACAGGTCCAGGCCAGCTGGTAAATGCTAACCTCTTTTGCTCTTTATTGAGAGTTGAATCATCAATATAAGGAAGCAGTTGCTGATAATCACTCGCAATTAAAATTAGCCCTTTATCAATTGATCGCTGCTTTAACTGTAGCAGGTTTAATACAGCAATTTCATTGTTGGGATCACAACCCAATCCAAAAACGGCTTCGGTAGGGTAAGCAATTACATCACCATTTTTTAAACGACCAATACATTCTGATACTGTTAATAAATTTGTCATTAAGATTTAAATATTCATTAAAACGATTGAAAATTATATTAAACCCAGAGAGTTAGATTTGCAAATTAGCTGAGATTATTTTAAAACATCATAATTATCTATAATAAAACACAATGATTAAGGTAATTAAAACTGACAGGCTGGGTATGTCAACGAAAAATCATATTATTGCCAATTCATTTGTGGGTAGTTGATTGCCGTTAATTCAACGGTTTGCTGCATATTGATAATTTTAACTCTTGGATCAATAAATGGGAGTAATCCACGAGCTTGAATATCATTATCGATGATGTAGCAATGTGCAGTTTTTTCGATAATATCATCTAATAATGGATTATTTTTTAGCGCAATAATCACACCATTTTGCCAGAATAAAACGGCATCGTGTTGTGATATGAATTGTGTATTTACAGTTGATTGGTTGGCTGTTGAAATAGTATGTAACATAATTCTCACTTTTTTTATACTTAAACGTATAGTTAACCTGAAACTTTTTGACAGAAAAGCAAGTTAATCTTGTTTGGTACATCTTTAATGGTTATTAGTATATAATAAGGACTATTTATTGAGCAAAGAATTCCTCATGAAACCAATTATTTTAGCCGATGAGCACGCAACCATTTCATTGGGTAGCAAACTTGCTAAGCAATGTTTAAACTATTTATTGAATCAAGATGATACGATAATTCTTTATTTAATTGGTGATCTTGGTGCTGGTAAAACTACTTTTAGTCGTGGATTTTTACAACAATTAGGTCATACAGGTAATGTCAAAAGTCCAACATATACTTTAGTTGAACCGTATCAATTCGATGGCTTTTCTGTTTATCATTTTGATTTATATAGATTAATTGATTCTGAGGAACTTGAGTTTATGGGTATCCGTGAATATTTTTCTTCGCGTTCGATCTGTTTAATTGAATGGCCTGAACAAGCGAAAGGTATATTACCAAGTGCTGACATTGAAATTCATTTGGCTTATTTATCCTGTGAACGTACGGCTTGCGTGCAAGCAAAAAGCCAAAAGGGTCGAACGATTATTAATTTTTAACAATACACATTAACGGTAAAAGATGATGAAAAAATTACTTACTTTTTTAATGTTATTATTGCTTTGTAACTCAGCTTATGCAGCTAAAGTAGTGATTGCCGTTGATGCAGGACATGGTGGTAAAGATTCTGGCGCAATAGGTCAAAGCAATTTATATGAAAAGACAGTTACATTTTCAATTGCCAAAAAATTAACTAATTTGTTAAATAAAGATCCTAGTTTTAAAGGGGTATTAACCCGTAGTAGTGATACTTTTATCTCGGTTCCACAGCGTTCAGAAATCGCTCGAAAAAATAAAGCTAATTTATTAGTTTCTATTCATGCTGATGCAGCCCCAAATCGTAACGCAACAGGTGCGTCAATTTGGGTCTTATCGACCAAACGGGCTGATACTGAGCTTGGTCGTTGGCTTGAACAAGATGAAAAACAATCTCAATTATTAGGCGGAGCTGGCGATGCTCTTGCTGAAGATAATAATCGTCATTTAAGTCAAGCGGTCTTAGATTTACAATTTTCTTATTCTCAGCGAGTAGGTTATGAATTAGCAATGCAAGTTTTAACGTCAATAAAAAGTGTAACTAAGCTTCATAAAAATCAGCCAGAATATGCAAGTTTAGGTGTTTTACGTTCACCTGATATTCCGTCGATTTTGATTGAAGTTGGTTTTATTTCTAATTTTGACGAAGAACGTCTGTTAAGCAGTAATGCCCATCAAGATAAGATTGCTAAAGCCATTTATCAAGGTATAAAAAACTATGTAAAACAGAATCCTAAATTTGGAGCACAACATTAATGGCAATCCATATTCTATCTCCCCAATTAGCGAATCAAATTGCGGCAGGTGAGGTAGTAGAGCGCCCCGCATCAGTTATTAAAGAATTAGTTGAAAATAGCCTTGATGCGGGTAGTACTCAAATTGATATAGATATTGAGCAAGGCGGCTGTAAATTAATCCGTATTCGTGATAATGGTTGTGGTATTACTAAAGATGAATTAGCACTTGCTTTAGCACGTCATGCAACCAGTAAAATCAGTACGTTAGATGATCTCGATGCAATTATTAGTCTCGGATTTCGTGGTGAAGCACTAGCAAGTATTAGTTCTGTTTCAAGATTAACTTTAACTTCGAGAACAGTAGAACAGACTGAAGCATGGCAAGTTTATGCAGAAGGTCGAGATATGACGCCAACTATTAAACCCGCTGCGCATCCTATTGGTTCAACAGTTGAAGTTCTTGATCTATTCTATAATACTCCTGCAAGGCGCCGTTTTTTAAAAACGGAAAAAACCGAATTTATGCATATTGAGGAATTTGTGCGACGCATTGCGCTGGCTCGTCCTGATGTCTCATTTAATTTGCAACATAATGGTAAATTGGTTAAACAGTATCGAGCATCTGAATTAAAAAAAAGAGTGGAATTAGTTTGCGGTCGAGCATTTATACAAAAAGCAGTGAAACTTGATTGGCAACACGATGATTTAGTGATTCAAGGTTGGGTCACCAGCAGTGAAAGCAGTGAACTGCAATACTTTTATGTTAATGGCCGTGTCATCAAGGACAAATTGCTCAATCATGCATTGCGACAAGCATACAATAGCCGTACTAATGAGCAACAAAGTTATGTTGTATTTTTACAAATTGATCCTAAACAAGTTGATGTTAATGTGCATCCCGCGAAACACGAAGTTCGTTTTCATGAAGCGAGATTAGTACATGATTTTGTTTATCAAGCAATTGTCATGGCTCTTGAATCAAATCAACCGTTCACATATAAAGAAAAAGTGATAATGGCTCCGAATCGACAAGCTGCCGGTGAAAATATCTTTAATCAACAAATAGAAACTGAGCATAAAAATTATCCAACAATGAGCTCGTTAACTAAAAAACCGATCAATCACATTAAAGAAAATGCAATTTATGGTCAATTAGTTGAAATTAATCCAAAAACAGAAATAGAAAAAACTCAGCCTCAATCATTTCAGCCAACAGAAGATGATGGTTTAATAACTGCACCTCAACAAGCAGTTATTGAAGCATTATTTCCTAAACGAAATATGCCATTACAATCATTACAACAGCAACTTGATAGTTCATCATTAGTGCAATTTGGTCGAGTATTAACTATCATTCAATCTGATATGGCGTTGCTTGAAAAGTTTGAAGATAATCAGCAAAAATTAATGTTAATGAAATTACCTGTGGCCCAAAAAAAAGTGACCACAATTAAATTATTATCTCAAGAATCGGAAAAATTATTGATACCTTTAACGATATTAATAGATCATAAAGAACAGCAAGTGATTACTAATTATCAAAAACAATTACAATTTTTAGGTTTTGATTTTTATATAGATAAAGCTAAATTGTACTTAGAAAATGTGCCTAAAATGTTGCGGGCTATGAATTGGCAACAAACTTTGCCAGCATTAATTAGTTTTATATCAGAATCAGAACAGGAAGTTTTAAATCCAACACAGATAGCTAATTGGTTAGCAAATCAGTATGATGACAGTCATACAGTATGTTGGAGCGTAGCTAAAGTGATTCAGTTATTGGCTCAGTTAGAACAGATAGATATTAATTTGTTACAGCAACAAACTTTTTTATATCCAATTGATATACAATTATTTACTCAATCGATTTTATCATGAACAAACCAAAAATTATTTCATTAATGGGACCCACAGCATCGGGTAAAACGGCATTTGCAATGGCTCTTTATGATCGTTATCCTATTGATATCATTAGTGTTGATTCCGCACTAATTTATCGCGGAATGGATATTGGGACGGCAAAACCAACTAAAAAAGAACAACATAAATATCCGCATAAATTGATTGATATTTGTGATCCAGCACAAAGTTATTCAGCAGCTAATTTTCGGCATGATGCGATTGTCGAAATTGAAAAAACCCTAAACAAAGGACGCATTCCATTGTTAGTAGGTGGCACCATGTTATATTTTAAAGCGCTAATTGAAGGGCTATCTCCGCTTCCTGTTGCCAACATGGAAATACGTAAACAAATAGAAGAAAAAGCTAATAAAATGGGGTGGCAAGCGATTCATGAAGAATTGCAAAAAATTGATCCTATATCGGCTGAGCGTATTCATCCTAATGATCCACAGCGTCTAAATCGTGCTTTAGAAGTTTATCTTATCACAGGTAAAAGTTTAACCGAGCTAACTCAAGAAAGTGGTAAAGCTTTACCATATGATATTATGCAATTTGCTATAATGCCAGATGATAGAGCTGAACTTCATAAGCATATTGAGCAACGTTTTTTACAGATGTTAGATCAAGGTTTTGAAGATGAAGTGAAAAAACTTATGCAGCGCTCCGATCTTCATTTAAATCTACCTTCTATTCGCTGCGTTGGTTATCGCCAAATGTGGGAATATTTAAGTGGCGATACCAGTTATGATGAAATGGTATTCAAAGGTATTTGTGCTACTCGTCAATTAGCAAAACGGCAAATTACCTGGCTTCGTGGTTGGAAGCAACCTGTCACATGGTTAAATAGAAATAATATGGAAAATATTTTAAATCATCTCTTTTAATTTCAAATAGATATTTTCATTGCTTATTACTTGGTCTTTTTATTTATTGATAGTTTATTTAGTTTTGTTAAAATATTTTAGATTAATGAGGCGGTTTCGTATATTATTTTGTCTAGTTAATGTAAAGTTATTAAAAATTTAGTTATTTGTGCATAAATTGCAATTGATCGGTTCAAGTACCGTGTTTTTTATGTTATTTTGATATTTACTTACGTAAATATTCTATAATTGTAATTACAATAGATATTTATTTTTGAAAATATAATTTCAATCTTCATATTATTTCATTTTAAAGGATAATCTCATGTCAAAAGGGCAGTCATTACAAGATCCTTATTTGAATTTGCTTCGTCGCGAGCATATTCCTGTATCAATTTATTTGGTTAATGGTATTAAATTACAAGGTCAAATCGAATCATTTGATCAATTTGTTATATTACTAAAAAATACTGTAAGCCAAATGGTTTATAAACATGCTATCTCAACAGTTGTACCATCAAGATCAATTTCTGGATTAGTATCTCAGCCAGAAGAGGAAAATGAAAACTGATTAAATCAGCGGAGAATCTGATTGTTTGATCGATATAAAGGCGGAGAATCTGCCTTATTAGTCCATGTTTTCCTTCCTCAAGAAAGCGATATCGAGGATCTAAAAGAGTTTGAAGTATTAGTTGCTTCTGCTCAAATAGAGATTCTCGATATTGTGACAACATCAAGAAAAACACCTCAAGCCAAATATTTTATTGGTGAAGGTAAAGCCCTAGAAATTGCTGAAAAAGTTAAAGAACTACAAGCTTCCGTTATTTTAGTTAATCATACATTGACGCCTACTCAAGAACGTAACCTTGAAAAACTATGTGAATGTCGCGTTGTTGATCGAACTGGTTTAATTTTAGATATTTTTGCACAACGAGCGAGAACTCATGAAGGTAAATTACAAGTTGAATTAGCACAATTGCAATATTTATCTACTCGTTTGGTTCGTGGATGGACACATTTAGAACGACAAAAAGGTGGTATTGGTTTAAGAGGACCGGGGGAAACACAGTTAGAAACTGATAGACGTTTGATTCGTCATAGAATTCAATTAATTTTATCAAGATTAGCTAAAGTAGAAAAACAGCGTAACCAAAATCGGCAATCAAGAAATAAAGCAGATCTCTCCACTGCATCTTTAGTTGGATATACCAATGCAGGTAAATCAACACTATTTAATGTTCTAACTCATGCCGATGTTTATGCAGCTGATCAGTTATTTGCTACGCTCGATCCTACACTAAGGCGGATTACAGTTGATGATGTTGGAGAAGTTGTTTTAGCTGATACGGTAGGTTTTATTCGTCACTTACCTCATGATCTGATTGCGGCTTTTAAAGCAACTTTATTAGAAACACAAGAAGCAGCTTTATTATTACATGTTATTGATGCTGCTGATCCTAATATGTTGGAGAATATACATGCAGTAGAAGAAGTATTATTTGAAATTGATGCACATGATATCCCAACACTATTAGTAATGAATAAAATTGATTTAATCGAAGGTAGAGAACCGAGCATTGATCGTAATGAAGAGGGAATTCCAATTCGTGTTTGGATTTCTGCTCAAAATGGTTTAGGATTAGATCTCTTATTTATAGCATTAAAAGAAAGGCTTGCTAAACAGATTCAAGTTTGTCAGTTGAATTTACCTGCTCATTTGGCAAAATTAAGAAGTCGTTTTTATCAGTTAAATGCAGTAGAACGTGAGTTTATTAATGATGACGGTAGTTTTCGACTAGATGTGAGAATGCCTTCCATTGAATGGAATCGTCTCTGTAAACAGGAGCCAGATCTGTTATACTTAATTAATACGCAAAATAACAACTAATCGTTAAATGGAGCATATAAAATATGGCGTGGAATCAGCCCGGAAATAACGGACAAGATAACGATCCATGGGGAAGTAATAACAAAAAACCTTCCAATTCAACAAATGATATATTGGATAAAATTAAAAATTTACTTAAAAAAGGTAAGTTAGGCAATAACAATGGCGGTTCATCAAACACTAAATTACCGATGAATACCTACAAAATTATTGTAATAGCATTTATTGCTTTAATATTTATCTGGGGTTTAAGTGGGTTTTATACCATTAATCAAAGCCAAAGAGGGGTGATTACTCGCTTTGGTCAAGTTCAACCAGAAATTGTTCAACCTGGATTAAATTGGAAACCTACCTTAATTGATAAGGTCTATATTGTTGATACTCAAGGAACTCGAAATTTCAATGTCCAAGGCTTTATTGTTACTACAGGTGAGAACCTTGTCTTTGTTGAGATGAATGTACAGTATCGTATTAGCAATCCTTTAAAATATTTATTCAATGTTACTAATGTTGAAGATAGCCTTCGCCAAGCCGCAGATAGTGCTCTTAGAACCGCTGTGGGTAGCTCTAATATTGATGCTATCATTTCCGATGGTCGTTCAATTCTTGAAAGTAGCACTAAGGATGAACTTGTTAATGTAATCACCCATTATGATATGGGAATTAATATTGTTGATTTAAATTTCCAAGTGGCTCGTCCACCGGATGAGGTACAAGATGCTTACGATGATGCAATTCGTGCTCAGGGTGATAGTGAACGTGAAATCAAGCAAGCAGAAGCAGATAAAGTTCAATTAGTTCAGCAAGCTGAAGGTAAATCGGCAAGAATTTTAGCTGATGCTAATGCCTATAAAGTCCGAGTAGAGCTTGAAGCTGCAGGTGACGTTGCACGTTTTGAGCAAATTTTACCTCAATATAAAGCTGCTCCTGAAATAACTAAAGAGCGTTTATATATTGAAATGATGGAAAAAATATTAGAGAAGACTCATAAAGTCATCGTTAATGATAAAAGTGGTAATCTAATGGTTCTACCATTAGAACAATTATTAAAAAATAAAGGCGAAAAAGTATCTACATCAACAGTAAATCAAAGTAGTGATTATAATTTTAATATGCCAAATTCTTCTGAAGCAATGAAAAGTACACCTCAAACAGCAAGTGAATCACAAAAAAGTGCCACAACAAGTAACAATAGTTCTTCTACTAGCAATACAGCGAGAACTATGAGAACTATGGGACAATAATAAGGAGAAAGATGAGTATGCGTAAATTATTGATTCCTATCGTTTTAATTTTAATTGGTATGTTCTTTTCAAGCGCTTATGTGATAGAAGAAGGAACACGTGGTGTTGTTTTAAGATTTAATAAAATTATTGGGTTATCTGATCCAGGATTACATTTTAAAGTTCCTGGTATGGATAGCATCAAAGTTATTGATGCTAAAATTCAAACAACTAATAGTTCTAATAATAGCAAAGAACAACGTTTTTTTAACGTACAAAAGAAAGAATTAATTGTTGATTATTTTGTACAGTGGAAAATTGTTGATTTTAATCGTTATTATGAAACAGTAGCTGGCGGAAATAACGTTGAAGACTTACTTTTAGCACGTCTAAATGGTCGTTTAAGAGCTGAAATTGGTAAATTAAGCAATAAAGATATTATTAATGATTCTAACGCTGATACTAAATCACGAAATTCTTTAATGATTCGAGTTAAAGATGCTTTGAATGGAAATCATCAAGACTCCATTGATACTGCACCAATTGACAAATTGGTTACTGATACCCAAAAAGATTCTGAAATCAATAAAACCAGCTTAAGAGCATTTGGTGTTGAAGTCATTGATGTTCGAATTAAACAGATTAACTTCCCATCTGAAGTTTCTGGTTCTATCTATGCAAGAATGCGAGCAGAACGTGAAGTGATCGCTCGTGATAAACGTTTTGAAGGTGTTAGAAAAGCCGAAGAAACAAGAGCGACAGCTACGCTAGAAGCAACCAAAATATTATCAGAAGCAGAGCGTCAATCTCGTATAATCCGAGGTGAAGGCGATGCTAATGCCGCTAAACTATACGCTGATGCCTTTGGTAAAGATATGGTGTTTTTTAGTTTTATTCGTAGTTTAAAAGCGTATGAACAAAGTTTCACTGGTAATGATGTGATGGTCATTAGTCCTGATAGTGAGTTTTTCCAGTATATGAAATTAAAATCAAATAAATAACAGAATGAGTAAACAGTCTATGAGTAATAATGTTGTTGTACTAGGTACACAATGGGGTGATGAAGGCAAAGGTAAAGTTGTCGATTTACTTACTGAAAAAGCAAAATATGTGGTACGTTATCAAGGCGGGCATAATGCAGGTCACACGTTGGTTATTGATGGCGAAAAAACCGTATTACACTTAATTCCATCAGGAATTCTACATAATAATGTTATGAGTATTATTGCTAACGGTGTAGTGCTATGTCCAGATGCTTTAATGAAAGAGATGAAAGAACTTGAAAATAAAGGTATACCTGTTCAAGAAAGACTACTTATCTCTGAATCGTGCCCATTAATCTTGCCTTACCATATTGCATTAGACCAAGCTCGAGAAAAAGCTCGTGGAAATAAAGCTATTGGTACTACTGGTCGAGGTATTGGGCCTGCTTATGAAGATAAAGTTGCACGTCGTGGACTTCGTGTTGGGGATTTACTTGATAGACTGGCATTTGCTGAAAAATTAAAAGAAGTGATGGAATACCACAATTTTCAATTAGTAAATTACTATAAAGCTGAAGCTGTTGATTATCAGAAAGTCCTTAATGACACATTAGCAATTGCAGATATTTTAGTATCTATGATTGCCGATATACCTGCACTTTTAGAAGATGCACGAAAAAAAGGTGAAAGGATTATGTTCGAAGGTGCACAAGGTACATTGCTTGATATTGACCATGGTACGTATCCTTATGTGACATCTTCTAATACGACTGCTGGTGGAGTAGCAACTGGTTCTGGTTTTGGTCCCCGTTATGTCGGTTATGTATTAGGAATTGTTAAAGCCTACTCTACACGAGTTGGAGCTGGTCCTTTTCCTACAGAATTATTTGATGAAACTGGCGAGTACCTTTGTAAACAGGGTAATGAATTCGGTGCAACAACAGGTCGTCGTCGTCGTACAGGATGGTTAGATGCAGTTGCCGTTCGAAAAGCCGTACAACTAAATTCTGTTTCTGGATTTTGTCTTACAAAACTGGATGTTCTCGATGGTCTTAACGAAGTTAAAATTTGTGTTGGTTATCAATTACCAAATGGTCATGTCATCAAAAATGCACCGGCTGCTGCTGAAGATTGGAGTTTAGTAAAACCAGTTTACGAAACAATGCCAGGTTGGAGTGAATCGACGTTTGGTATCAAGAGTTATGATGCATTACCAAAAGCAGCAAAAGCTTATATCAAACGGATTGAAGAATTAACGGAAACACCAGTTGATATTATTTCAACGGGTCCGGATCGTAGTGAAACTATGATTTTACGTGATCCATATTCAGTATAATTTTAAATTAAGAAAAATCGGGATAATTATCCCGATTTTTTATTTTAAGCTTATAAACAAAATAAAATGATTAAACATATAAGAAGAATATCATGACAAAAATAGGGACACCACTATCATCCAGCGCAACAAAAGTTTTACTTTGTGGTGCAGGGGAACTAGCAAAAGAAGTTGTGATTGAATTACAGCGATTTGGTTGTGAAGTGATTGCTGTTGATCGTTATGCTAATGCTCCAGCGATGCAAGTTGCACATCGTTCTCATGTTATCAATATGTTAGATGGTAATGAACTAAGAAACGTCATTGAAACTGAAAAACCCGATTATATTGTTCCTGAAATAGAAGCCATTGCAATAAAAACTTTAGTTGAATTAGAGAGTGAAGGATTTACGGTCATTCCCACTGCAAATGCAGTAGCGTTAACAATGAATAGAGAAGGTATTCGTCGCCTAGCTGCTGAAAAATTAAAGTTACCTACTTCACCTTACCGTTTCGCTTCAAATAAAACAGAATTTAAACAAGCAATAACAGAAATTGGTTTTCCCTGTTTTGTCAAACCGATTATGAGTTCTTCCGGCAAAGGTCAGTCATTATTACGTAGTGAAGTTGATATAGATTCCTCATGGATCTATGCTCAAGAAGGTGGACGTACAGGTGAAGGAAAAGTAATAATAGAAGGCTTAGTGAATTTTGATTACGAAATTACCTTACTTACTGTCAAACATATTAATGGTATTTCATTCTGTGAACCTATTGGTCATCGTCAAGAAAAAGGGGATTATCGAGAATCTTGGCAACCGCAACAAATGTCTAATCAAGCTTTAAATCTAGCAAAAGAAATTTCAACTAAAATAACTGATGCTCTAGGAGGACGAGGTATATTTGGTGTTGAATTATTTGTAAAAGGTGATCATGTTTGGTTTAGTGAGGTTTCTCCTCGTCCGCATGATACTGGGTTGGTAACATTAATATCTCAAAATTTCACCGAATTTGCATTACATGCTAGAGCTATACTGGGATTACCAATTCCTATGATTGAACAATACAGTGCTGCTGCTTCTGCGGTTATTTTAGTAAATGGTTGTTCAAAGCAAATTACATTTGCTAATTTAGAAAAAGCATTACAAGAGTCACATACAGATATACGTTTATTTGGTAAACCTGAAGTAGATGGTGTAAGGCGAATGGGAGTCGCATTGGCAAAAGCCGAAACGGTCTCCGAAGCGGTAAATAAAGCCGTAAATGCGGTTAAACGACTCCAAATAACGTTATAACACATCATTTTGAGTAAAAAGCAGTCAATCAATCTAAAAATAATAAAATTTCTTAAATAGGGGTTGACGAGAGCAAGTGAAGTGAGTAACATACGCAACCCTTGAGACAGCAAACTGAATAACAAAATATTTAGTGAAAGATAAATAGCTGTCAGCTCTTTAAAAAGAAGAAACAGACAATCTGTGTGGGCACTTGCGAGACGAAAGATTAAAA
>NZ_JAFNMU010000005.1:0-204633 GCF_026537125.1 Gilliamella sp. B2828 | reverse complement strand
AGATCACTTAACGAACGAATCGCCGTTTCCAGTACGTTATTCATAGCAGGATTAAAGTAGAAGGACGCTTTTTGGTTGAGTATCGTATCAGGCGATAAAGTTTTATCAATACTGGTGAAGTCAATGGTGTAATACCATGGCTGATTGAGCTGCTCATCCCCCTGAACATGTATAACACTAATCGGCGAAATCAAATTATCGACCATTAAGGTGTAGCGGTTATGACATACCTCATCTGCTATTCCATTAAAGAGCCCCTCACCAACGGTATTAATCAGTGAGTTTAATTTGTTCGCCATGTTTACTCCTTCAATTCCTATATTTGATACTCGAAAATGATTATCGGGATCAAGTTAATGTGTTTTCAAAAATTTTTCAATAAATTCTTTATATAATGTATAAAAAATGGATTGGATGTTTGTGAGTAGAGTCTGAATGTAGAGTGATGAATTGAAAATAGTTGTCTATCATTCAACAAACTTTTACTGGACAGAGACTTCAAATGCAGTCAATTGTATGAACCGTTTTCACTGAATTTTATGTTTACTGGTTTAGTGAAAAATTTTATGGTAAAGCCTATGGTTTAAATCTAATAGGTAAAAACAGAGTGAATAATAAATTTTAGGATAAATATGACATTTTAAATAAAACATCGAATAAGTTGGAATCGGAAGGATATTTTTATTTTGATTGCGGTTCAAAAGATGATTTTCTTTTAGGTAATACCCTATTAAGTATGAATCTTAAAAAAATAAGATTCACTATACATTCATTGCCCGCAATGGCGGTCATGATTGGTCCTATTGGACTTCAGGATTTGATGAAATGCTGATCTTTATTAGTCAAAGGTTACAACATTTTAAATTTACTGATTAAAATTTGATGGATCTTTGATTGTATTTTATGTTGAATATGGCAACTCAATAAGCGGATTATTCTGCTTATTTGTCAATATTGTTATATTTTTTAACTAAAACCTGCTAATTTAAAATAACTGTTTTTTTACCACTGACGTTTCCAAGCAGGTAATTTTTTTAATATTACATATGCAGTGTGTTTAGCCATTGAATAATCGATATGATGATTATTGGCATAACCCAGAGCAACTTCTTGCCATTTTTCTTCAAAAGTTTTCATTGTGCCATCTTTATGAGCACAATGTTTACAATAACTTTTTGACATATCATGCAAGGGATAATCACCAAGTGTAGTCATTGGCATACCACATGCTATACACATTTTCATCGCTGATGATCTCAATTTAATTAATAATGATGATGCATTATTTGCAATTATTACTAATACGAAAAATGCTACTCCGAGTTGTTATAGATTACAAGTTACCATTGAAAATAGGTAACAAGAATAAAATCTAAAAAATTAAGTTCACCTTGTAAGGTGTGTTTTTGGGCGCTTTGGGTGTTAATGTTACAATAATCGATAACGATGTATTTGTGCCCTTTGTTATACAAGCGAATTATTTCTTAGTATCTGAAAAATTTAACAACTAAGCTGACTGTTTTACAACGAAATCATTTTATACTCTAACGTAATTATCAGTTTTACAAACTTTTTACCAAACGTTGATATCTAAAAAATTCAAGTTGATCCAATCAATTCTATTTTCTGTTAAGGATAAACCTTAGTTATGTCTTTTCAAACCTAAACCTTTACTCAATACTCTAAAACAATCATCACAACCATGAGTTGCTGCATTAAGTAAAGTTTGAGTTGGCGCATGGATTAGTTTATTGGTTAATCGATGAGAAAATTCCGCCAAGACTTCATCTACATTTACTCCTTGCTTGATAGCCTTTAGCGCTTTGGTTTCTAACTCATGTTTAATAATTTGTGCATGAGAGCGATACTGTTTAACGTAGTCAACTGCGTAACGAGCTTTAAGCCAATCGGTGAATTGCTCAGATTGTTCTTGAATAATATGTTGAGCTTTTTGAGCAGCAATGGCGCGTTGTTCTAAATTATTTTCAACCGTTTTTTGAAGATCATCAATCGTATATAAATGTACGTTATCGAGTTGGTTAATTTCCTGTTCGACATCACGAGGGACAGCTAAATCAATAAATAACATTTGCTGATAATTTCTTGCCTGCAATGTGCGTTCAACCATCCCTTTTCCAATAATAGGTAATGGGCTAGCGGTGGAACTGATAACGATATCGGCTTCTTTAAGACGATTAGCTATATCAGGTAGTGATATGATTTCAGCATCAATAATAGATGCTAATTTTAATGCTTTGTCACGTGTACGATTCGCAACAAGAACGTGATTAAACCCATGAGGTTTTAAATAGCGAGAAATCAGTTCTATTGTCTCCCCTGCTCCAACTAACATGACATTTAATTTTGAGGTGTCTGTAAATAACTTACGCGCAATAAGGCAAGCAGCATAAGCAACCGAGGCAGTATTAGAGCCAATATTGGTTTGACTGCGCACAAGTTTTGCTACATGAAAAATATTTTGAAAAAGCTTTTCTAAAGTCATCGACAAACAGTGATTTTTTTGTGCAATGCCATAGGCAACTTTAACTTGACCCAAAATTTGTGGTTCACCGATGATCATTGAATCCAAACCACTGGCAACGGCCATTAAATGTTCAATAGCTCGTTGACCTTCATACCAATAAAGCGCGTTTTTATACTGTTCAAGATTAACATGGTGGAATTGACCTAACCAATTTTCAACGAATTCTTTTAACCTTAAATAATTTGTTTGATGTTCATAGTTTAAATAAATTTCGGTGCGATTGCAGGTTGATAATATTACACACCCCTCAATTAGAGGATGTTGATAAAGGCTATACAGTGCTTTATTGACTGTTTCGTTAGGAAAAGCAATTTTTTCTCTTAATGCTAATGGTGCAGTCTTATGATTAATACCTAATATTGTGATTGACATTGCATTGTGTCTTCTTGAGTTTTATTTTGATGAATAACTGTATTATGAAGCATTCTTTGCGTAATATTATACATAAAAAAATATTAAACGTTAATTTACAGTTACTTTTTCTTATTATGGTAATTATCAGTTATAATAAAGCAATTCTATCGTTCAACTACAAGAGATGATTCATGTCTAAAATCAAATATGCTTTTATTCTGGTTTTACCTTTTATTATCACCGCTTGCCAGATCAATAAACCTAAAGATACAGCATCAATTGAACAACAATGGAAAACTCATCAACAGACTCTTGAACAGATAAATACTTTTCGTGTTCATGGCAGTATTGCCCAAACAAGCGAAACATCTCGTAACTATGGTCGATTTTTCATTTCCCAACAATCCGTTAATCATTTCGAAGTTAAGTTAACAACGCCTGTTGGAACAACTATTTTAACGCTAAAATCTGAGCCTGATTTTGCGGAACTTATTGATAAAAATGGTAATCATTATAAAGATATTAATATTGAAACCTTGATGAAGAAAGTATCGAATGTTAATGTTCCTTTTAATTCTCTGCATAATTGGTTAAAAGGTTATTCTAATAGTTTGAATGATAAACTAGACTCCTTAGGTAGATTAGCATCAACGAATTTTATGCAAAACAATAATCAATGGAACTTGAACATCTCCAAGTATTCCACTTATACCTATCAAAACCAAAAAATAGATTTACCTGCAATTATTGAGTTGCATCATAATGATGAACACATTCGTCTGAAGATCAATAACTGGATTTTGCAATAAAAGGAAGTCATGATGAAACAGTGGTGTTCACCAGCAAAATTGAATTTATTTCTTTACATTACCGGGCGCCGTCCTGACAATTATCACGATTTGCAAACCATATTTCAGTTCATCGATTATTGTGACGTTGTAACTTTTAATATGCGTCAGGATAATCAAATCAATTTACTTACCGAGTTTGTTAATGTCCCTGTAGACAAAAACTTAATGATTATTGCTGCCAATCATTTAAAATCTTATGCCAATCGTCAGGATTTAGGCGTCGATATCACTATTGATAAAAAAATCCCTATGGGGGGCGGACTAGGCGGGGCTTCATCAAATGCGGCAACGGTATTAGTCGCTCTTAATCAATTATGGCAACTCAATTTAAAAACCGCTACATTAATTGAAATAGGACGGCAAATTGGTGCTGATGTACCCATCTTTATTTATGGTCAAGCGGCTTTTGCCCAAGGTATTGGTGATCAGTTTTTAACGGTTGATATTCCACAATACTGGTATTTAGTTACCTACCCTAATATTGAAATATCCACCGTTAAAGTCTTCAATGATCCGGAGCTTACTCGTAATACTCCCAGTAGAAATCTTGATGATTTATTGGCTTTGTCATTTGATCAGTTTAGAAATGATTGTGAAATGGTTGTCCGAAAGCGATATCCAATAGTTGATAAGGTCATTCGCTATCTTTCTCAATTTGCTCCAACCCGATTAACGGGTACCGGTGCCTGTATTTTTACCCAATGTCAAACCGAACGAGAAGCGAAACAAATTCAACAAAAACTTAATAATAACTTTCAGGTACCAAGCTTTGTTGTCAAAGCATTGAACAAATCGCCTTTATATGGCTAAGAGAAAAAACCTATAAACCTTAACCAAAGCAATGGTTAAGGTGCATTAAGTGTAGATTTCGCATAAAAATTCATTCATTTAACAAGTTCACTTGGTATCACGAAAAGTCTCTCATCATAGTATTCGACGCAATATAATCCATCATAATTTACATAACCTTGTTCAGCCAACTTAGATTTTAGCCAATCCTCGTCTTTGCCAATGGATTTTAACCCATCTTCATTTGGACTTTGATTTTCTAAGACAAGGACAGAAATATCTTTATCCCCTTTTTTAACAACGGTCAATTGTCCGTTAGGTTCTAAGATAGCTTTATCCACCGCATGAATGGTAAAGATGTTTTTCATTCTAAGTAGTACTGCAAAACTGGAAAAATCCAAATTAACGGCAGTAAAGGCATCTAATTTAATTTTGCCCTTTTCCATTAATATAATCGGATTACCAACGATGAATGCTTTGGCATTTTGACTTTTTTTCTTCAAATAGTTGGAAGTATACATGATGGCCGTCCACATGAGTAAAACCACCAAAAAATCAAAGACAGTAAGTTTAGGATTATAGATGATACCTCCAGCAATTCCACCTAAAATCATATTACCAATAAAATCAATACTCGACATTTGCGATAATGATGTCTTACCCGTAATTTTTAAAAATAAGATGATGCAAATAAAAACAACCAATAATTTTAATGCAATAACTGAAAAATCATAATAATTCATTTGAGTATTACTCCCATAAAAGGTTTGATCGACATGGTTTAGCGCAAGGACAAAGATCTAAGGGTTACCAACTAAAATAGGACTGAAATAGAAATTATTTAGGCTAATTGAGGCGGATTCAACCGCCATAAGTATTAAGTTATTTGCGAATTAATTTAACTGAGTTTTTACTCCCCATTTTACCGCTAATTGCTGTTTATTAGAATGAGGAAGCCAACTATTAATGACATCCAGTAGTTTTTGATTGCCCAATTGAACCATATAAGCTTTATAGCTTTCTGTCCCCTTAAATGGCGCGTTAGTTGCTAAGCATAAAACGTTGGGCTCCTTGTATTGATAATACTGACCTTCAATAAGATCGGTCACCATGAGATCCGCTTTTTTATCGCGTAATGCTTGAATATTATCAAAATTATTTTCTACGCGGATCACTTGTGCTGTATGAATGTTATTATTTACAAAACTTTCATTTGTACCACCAGGATTAACAACCACCTTAACGCCAGGTTGATCAATTTTGTCTAAATTTGATAATTTTGATGCGACTTCACAGGCTGCTAATGCCACTTTACCATTTTTTACAATTTCATCTGATAGTAAGAATTTTTCTGCACGTTCTCGGGTATAAGTCACCCCACCCATAGCGACATCGTAATTATCATTGGCTAAATCTTGCGATAAAGTTGGCCAACTTGTGAGATAAAATACCGGCGTTACGTTTAATCGTTTTGCTAACTCTTTAGCCATATCAACATCGAAACCGACCAATTTTTCTTGAGAATTATAAAAAGCTAATGGCGCATAATCAGCGGGTACCCCAATTTTCAAAAAACCTGAATTGATGATTTCATCGTAAGTTCTTGCTTGTGCTAGCCCTGAACACAATAATAATGCCATAATGGTGGACACTTTTTTCATTTTTTATTCCTTTTCCTGTTAAAATTAGTCAATTATTATTCATAACTGATAGTAAAAAATCAGATAAATCATTTATCTAAATTGTTCATCCATCATAAAATCATACCTTCTTTTGAAGGTGAGTATGAGATGGAATATTTATTCGTTTGGCAATCAATTTTGGTGGGAACTTTTAAATATTCATCAATCCTTTGAGCATAAATATCATGGTTAGCCATTCAGTTACCACAAAAATAACGTTTTCATGCATTTACAACTTAATGAACATGAATGAGTCTGAAAGACATATTTAATGTGGTGATCGATCCAAAACAAATAGAAATTTATTAGCAAGGATTATTGGCTCATCATCATAAAATGACGAAATGTATAATCATCGCCATAAATTAAATTTGGATTTTTCACTTACAAATCATGTTTTGCAATGGTTTTTAGCTCTTAATTCAAGAATTGCAAAAGGTTTATTCAAAACATCGTCTGAAGCAATTTCAAAACCAATTATTTGCTCAATTTTTTCCTTTTCATAGATACCATAGAAAAAGTTACTGTTTTATTTCATTTAGAAATTTTATGACAAACTGCTCAAAGATAATACTGAATTGTAAAAATGGGTAAAAAAGCGATTAAACGATGCATAAACGCATCACAGAAATCGCTTTTTAACTAGCCTATCTCGCTATTTTACGGTGTGTTAACTGTTTGTTTATTGCCACTGTAAAGAGCAAAGGTATATAATAAAAAATTAGTCGCTCTTAAAGAAAATAGTTAGAGAATATTTAATATGACTCAATTGCAACAAAAACTTGAACTTATTAAAAATAGCATTATTACGATCCCAGATTATCCAAAACAAGGGATACTGTTTCGGGATATCACCAGTTTACTTGAAGACCCTATCGCCTTTAAAACATCTGTCGATCTTTTAATTGATCATTATCAAGATAAAAAAATTGACAAAGTTGTTGGTACTGAAGCTCGTGGTTTTATCTTTGCTGCTCCTTTAGCATTAGCTTTAGGTGTAGGTTTTGTACCGGTAAGAAAACCCAATAAGTTACCTCGTCACGTTTTTAAAGAAGAATATCAACTTGAATATGGTACTGATACATTAGAAATACATTGTGATGCAATAAAACCGAATGAACGCGTTTTAATCATTGATGATTTGCTTGCGACAGGTGGAACCGTTGCTGCTACCGCTAAATTAATTCAAAAAGCGGGAGGAATAGCTGAAGATGCAGCGTTTGTTATTAATTTGCCAGATTTACAAGGTAAAACTAAGTTAACCAAGATGGGAATTAATTGTTACACATTGGTCGATTTTGGTGGTGAATAACCAATAATCGCCAAATCATTGCTATAAATCAAATTTTAAGGGTAATGTTTATTACCCTTTTTTATAAAATCGATTCAGCCTCTATTTTTCTGATCTCAAATTTCTGTCTTCACTTCATTTTACAATTTGAATAAAAAAATACAACAATTGCATAAAAAATCAAATTAACTCTTGATAAAGTTATTATTGTGAATTATTATTCAAAAATAAAGCATAATTATTTAAAGAAATAAGGATTTAAAACTGATGAAAAAATTCAATCATATTATCGCTCGAACACCAGCCAAATCACTTATTGATGGTTTAACATCGGCTAACTTGGGTAAACCCAATTATCAAAAAGCATTAGATCAACATAATGATTATATTCGAGCTTTGCAACAATGTGATGTTGATATTACGATTTTACCAGCAAATGAACGTTTTCCTGATTCTGTCTTTGTGGAAGATACGGTTTTATGTACACCCAATTGCGCCATTATTACTCGACCGGGTGCTGTAAGCCGTCGGGGCGAAACCGAAATTATTCAGGCTACTATTGAAAGATTTTATCCTAATAAAGTAGAAAGCATTTCTGCACCTGGTACAGTTGAAGCTGGCGATATAATGATGGTTGGCGATCGTTATTATATTGGTTTATCCGCGCGAACTAATCAATCTGGTGCAGATCAAATGATTGCTATCTTAGAAAAACATGGATTATCAGGTTCTGTGGTTACCTTAGAAAAGGTGCTGCATTTAAAAACCGGTCTTGCTTATTTAGAACATGATAATTTATTAGCCACGGGTGAATTTATTACTAAACCTGAGTTTCAACATCTTAATATTATTGAAATTCCTGATAAAGAAAGCTATGCCGCTAACTGTATTTGGGTAAATGAACGAGTCATTATGCCCTATGGATATCCAATGACTAAAGCTAAAATTGAAGCACTGGGTTATCAAGTGATTGAAGTTGATACATCTGAATACCGTAAAATCGATGGCGGTGTAAGTTGTATGTCATTGCGATTTTAAGAATAAAATCCTCAATCCTCTCATTAACTAAATAAGAAATTCATATGAATACGCCAGTAAGAAAAAAGCTTGGTCTACTTCCTCTCACTTTACTGGTAGTGGGAAGTATTGTAGGGAGTGGTATTTTTAGCCTACCACAAAATATGGCGGAAGGAGCCGGTGCAGGTGCCATATTAATTGCATGGCTTATTACTTTATTTGGAATGCTAATGCTAACCCGAATCTTTCAATATCTGTCCGTCCGTTTTTATAAAATTAATGATGGATTATATGGATATGTACGTGAAGGATTTGGTGATTACATTGGCTTTAATGCCGCATGGGGATATTGGATCTCGGCATGGATGTCATGCGCGAGTTATTTGGTCATTTTATTTAGTGCACTCGGCTCGTTTGATTGTTTTAACTATTTTGGCAATGGCACCACATTTCCTGCTGTTATCGGTGCCCTTATATTCTTGTGGACGATTAATTCGTTTGTATTGAAAGGAATTTATCATGCATTTTTATTAAATTGTTTCGTTACGTTAGCTAAAATTATACCGATAGGATTATTTATTGTCTGCATCATTTTAGCGTTCGAAGTGAATACATTTAAAACAGATTTTTGGGGAACACCGCAATTAGGCTCAATTGTTGATCAAATAAAACACACTATGCTTTATACGGTTTGGGTCTATTTAGGGATTGAAAGTGCGACAGTTTACGCGTCACGAGCTAAGAATCTGTTATGCATTAGTCGAGCCACCTTTTTTGGCTTTGCTATCACAAGTTTATTACTGGTTTGCGTATCGGTATTATCTTTAGGGATTGTTCCTCAGCAGGAATTAGCACAAATGAAAAACCCTTCCATGGCTTTAGTCATTGAACAAGTTATAGGTAGCTGGGGAGCAACGTTAATCAATATCGGACTTATCGTATCGGTAAGTGGTGGATTATTATCATGGCTACTGCTTGCTGCTGAAATGCTGTTTTTAAGTGGACAAGGTAACAATCACACCGTACCCAGTTGTTTTGGTAAACTTAATAAAAAAGGTACGCCCGCTAATGCATTATATTTAACTTCAAGTTTAATCAGTATACTCATCATCGTTGCTTATTTTTATCAATCGGGTTATAACACACTGATTCAACTCTCTACTTCCATGGTGCTCATCCCTTACTTACTATCAGCTCTTTTCGTACTCAAATTGTCGGTATATCGAGGTAAGGCTTACTTAATCTTTTTAGGTTCTGTAGGTTCAATGTATGGTATATGGCTGATCTATGCTGGTGGAATATCTTACCTATTATTATCCATGATTTTATATGGCGTTGGACTGATATTTTATTTGTATGCGAGAAAACAACGGGCACTTCCAGCTTTCGGCTTCCTACATGATAAAATCTATGCCATCACAATAATAATTTTAGCAACGATCGCCATATTCTATTTTTATGTGCTACCCTTTTAAGTTAAAATCAAGGATTATTTTCGCAACAGATAAAAATCAACCAGTAATTGTCTAAATGCTGATGAATAGCGCCCGTCATCATCACGCATACAAAGTTGTTTACTGAACACATGACCATTTTTAGTCAAAGAAAACGCCAATAATGACAATGAAAAATTTTTGTTCTCATTATATTTCACTTGCAATTCTTGTTGTAAAAAAAGCTGATGTGTTTCACATAGACAAGTAAACTGATGAGCGATATCAAAGGGTAGGACCAAACAAAATAACCCCGTAGGTTTTAATAAACGTTTAACTGAATGAATAAGCTGTTCGAAATTTAAACTTTCTGTATAACGGGCCTGTTGTCTTTGGCTATTACGACAATCAACGGCTGGCTCAAAATAAGGCGGATTTGTTACAATCAGGTCATACCAAGGCGAAATATTTGGACGAAATGCATTAATATCAGCTTGTTGTGCCTTGACTGAAAGCAAGTCAGCATGCACACTGTTTTCCTGACACTGTCTAACCGCATCAGCATCAATATCAATGGCATCAATTTGACAAGGATAATGAGCTAAACGCTGAGCCAACATTAACGCTATCACTCCACATCCTGTTCCAATATCAAGGATTTTTTGTGGATGATGGTCTATTGGAGCCCAAGCGCCCAGTAAACAACTATCTGTTGTTACTTGCATAGGGCTTTTATCGTGTGCAACAAAAAAACGTTTAAACGTAAAACCACCTTTTTTTAAAGGCTCTTGATGACTATTTATCATTTAATAACTTCTTGAATAGAGATTTATTTGACGCAATCGCATCCGCCCAACGAGTTGGCTCAGGTAAACGATAACCTCGTAAACACAAATTAACCCACTTTAATGCGCTCGCTTGAGTAACACGATGCCCTGCCGAAATGAACAAGGGATTACAATTGTTTTTACTTTGTAGTGCCCAACCAATTTGCTGTTGTTTATCTAATAAAGGGGTAACATTGCCTGCTTGTTTTGGTAATGTTTCAAAATGCCCACATAATCGTTTTTTAGCCACTCCAATAGTCGGTCTATCCAACAATAAACCAAGATGACTGGCAATCCCTAAGCGTCGGGGATGAGCAACGCCTTGACCATCCACCAATAATAAATCCGGTTTTATTTCAATTTTTTGCCACGCTGCCAATAACGCAGGAAATTCCCGGAAAGATAAATAGCCCGGAATATAGGGAAATTCGGTTTTTAAACGAGCAACATGATATTCAACGACAGAAAAGTCAGGGTAACTTAGCACAACAATAGCAGCCCGAGTAATATTACCTCCCTCTTCGAACCCTACATCGGTACCACCAATAAAATTTACTGGTTCGCTAAATTCATCAGACAATCTGACTTGATTAGCCAACAATAACTGGGTTTGTTTTAATTGTTGCAAATTAATAGACATTTTAATTATGATCAGTATCATTACTTGTAATGAAATAATTTTAACAGAATACGAATGCCATATACATTAGCAATTCCTACAGAACTCACCGAAGAGATCAAAAAAAGTCGTTTTATTGTCAATGCGGCACCCGTAACCTCAGTGGAAGATGCAACTAAATTCATTGACATAATCAGTGATCCTAATGCCACTCATAATTGTTGGGCTTGGAAGATTGGTCAACAATATCGTTTTAATGATGATGGTGAGCCAAGCAGTACAGCGGGACGTCCTATTCTATCGGCCATTGAAGGACAAAATTGCGATCAAATTGTAGTGGTGGTTACACGTTACTTTGGTGGCATAAAATTGGGTACTGGAGGGTTAATTCGTGCATATGGCGGTTCTGCCAGTCACTGCCTTCAACAAGCAACTTTGATTGAGCTTATTGCACGCGTTACATTGCAATTTCATTGCTATTATCACGAATGGCCAATTATCGAAAATCGTCTTAAAGAACTGGATGCTATTATTGAAAATCAAGATTTCGATGCCGAAGGGGTAAAGGTAAGCATAGCCATTACCAAAGATAATTTATTGATATTACAAAAAATTATAAGTGATATAACACGTGGTAGAGTCATTATTGCGTTGTAAATTTTAGTTCGATTGTTTTGTGAACAAGTTTAAGGTTAACTGGACGTTTTAGTAAAAGATGAGATATCACTCCACTGCATTATTTGATTTATGCTTAAAAGTTTATGCTTAAAATTGTACTGCCATCCCTTTGACTAAACAACCATTATGATAGAGTAATGCAATTTTTTTGATTTTTCGTTAATCAAGTTTATGGTTTCACAAATTTATATAAGCCGTTATTTAACTGTTTTCGTTCGATAATAGGCTATTGGGATATTTTAATCTTGAAATAAAGAATTTTAATGATGGATATAAGAAATCCGGTTGAATTAAAAAAAATGATATAACTCTGTTAGCCAGATATGAAATGATCACTCTTGCAAGATTTACCATTGATTTCATTCGTATCCGACTGTTCAAGCCATTTTTTTCAATGATTCGGAATTTCTCCTATCCTTAGGTTGAATTTTCGTAAAAAAAGACTTGGTGAAATAAATTATTTCATCCAAGAAGGATAGGTATTTTTTAAACCTAAAATTTTATGTTTGCATTAATTGGTCCATGATTAAATGCCATATGGTAAGTTTAACTAACACTTAAATACATACTAGTATTTTGTCGGTCATCTTAGATTTTGAATTGACTGAAAGTTGGACTTATCATTGATTTAAATGATGTTTAAAATGCACTTTAATCTTCTGCATAATTTCCTTATATGCTTTACTCGTGCCATTATTCCTATTATTTCCTTTTTTTGAGTATTATTTACCGCACTATGCCCAGCATCAGCGTATTAATACTTTAATTGTTTAGTTTATTGATTTAATTAAGTGGCTGCTGCCCGATAAAGGCATAGTCTCTATTATTTGGTCATCATCTGATTCAGATGGATCTTCAAGTTGATCATCTGTATCTGATTTATCATCAATCCCTTCATTTACAGTTCCATCTGATAAAGTTAAACCTAATAGTGTTTCTGCTTCCTCAGTGTTAATCAAACCATTATCAATTAAATATGGCGGATTAGCTTGAATTACATTTGCTGTCCTGACATTTAATGCGGTTACATCATTAATACTTAGCCCAACTAAAATACTTGCACTGATCAACAAAATCTTGCAATGAGAAGGTTTATCTAAAATTATTTTAGATAAGTTCCATGCAAAATTAAAGGTTGACTGAAAATACTTTTGGGGACTTGAAGAAATTGAAGTCAAAAAATCATCCTTTATTTTTAACTTTAAAGATGAATCTAAATTATGACCCCCTACAAACCAATTGCATTTTAACATATTGTTACGTCCTCTCTACATAGGATTGCTTTGTTCAATAAATTCAATCTTATGTTGCGAAGTATAATATTTTATAAAAAATTAGCAAACTTATCTTATAAAGATTTGTTAACTAATGTAAAATCCATAGATCGCGGCATCGGTTTTTATTTTTTAATATCTTATCATTTTGTGATTTTACTTTAGATCAGATGATCATTAACGATTAAAGTTCATTCATACTTCGCAATCCATCCTCCTTTTCTTCTACAAGAATGTGAAATGCAATAAGAAGACTCATGTTTTATGTACTGAATGATTTAATTGAATAATAAAATCAAAATAGAGAAAACAATTGCTAAAAAAGCCACGATTGAGCCATCCATCATCATCAATACACATTTCGGTAAATCTTGACGATTAATTAAAGGTAAAATTTTGCAATCGCGTCTGTTGTCAATCGAATCTAAATGTACGCTCCAATGAAAAAGCCCTTCATTAGGATCAATTTTTTTTATTGTCTTTTTCATGTCGATGCTGAATGTTGTTTAATATATTCAGTGATCGCTATCATTAGACTCAATGATGAATTGGAAACTAACTTAATTATTTTATTTATGATTCGATGGAAATCCTGATAATTATCCTAGTCTCAATGTTGATTTGATAATCCAGCCAGTTGCAACTTGCCTGTTAATATGAAACTCCATTTTCCCTCATCGGTTAACGTGATTGTGTTCACTTATCTGAACTTAATTATTATCCAGCCTATAGATTGAACCATTACCCCAAACTCCGATATAGTAACGGTTTTTATAATAGGCTAATGCAACCGCTCCTGATAGAGACGAGGCTAAAGTTGTTACCTTTTTTGTTTTTATGTCAATTTGTCGTACCATTCCCGCGCCATGATCGATGACTGCGACAATATTGGACGAAATTGTAACAATACCCACCCCAGGACGATCGAATTGATCGCCTAATTCCGTTCTATTACCATTAGGTTGAATCATGGTCAAATTACCGCTATATTGAGAGACAATTAAACTATTATCTGCCAGTTGAGTAACCCCAACGGGTGTAGTCAATCCCTGGGCTAGAATCGTCTTTTGTTTGGTTTCTAAATCAAGTGCTACAATTTCTCCTGTTGAACGATTCGTGACTAATAGTTGACCATCATTAGAAAAAGCGATTCCCGTAGGCGTATGATAGCCCTCTGATATTTTTTGTGTTTGACCATTAGGCGTAATTTTTAAAATATAGTCATCACGATAAGATGAAACGTATACATTATCTTGCTTATCAATGACTATTCCTGCAGGTGACGCAATACCAGAATAGAAGATCTCTTGTTTGCCATTGCTGTTCACTTTTACGATTGAATCACCAGACCAATTTGTCACATACATCATACCGGAGCGATCAAAAGCGATTCCTGTCGGTGCATTAAAGCCCGAAGCTAGCATTCTTAAATTTGCCATACTTAATTCTCCATAAAAGCAGCAAAATATCAATATCATTATACGTAATAAGTCATTTTTCATAATTGGGGCCCTTAATATTGAATTAGCTGATTTTTTATTGTTCTCATTTCTAATGAGTTGCATACTACTAGAATTTAAAACATTGTTGATGCTTCATGGGATAACGAAACAAAAATAAAAAATTGCAATCGAGTAAAATTGAAATTCTGATGAAATCCTAATTGAGAGACCAAAAATTGGGAAATACATTTTTTGCTATACGAAATTCGTATAGCAAAAAATACGATAAACAAATGCAAAAGATAAAAAAATCCTTCATAATATCAAGATGATCTTTAATAAGAATTAACTGCAAAGCAGATTAAAAAATTAGGGAAGTATCAAATTAGGAATGATGAAAATCATGGATATCTATAGCAAAAGATTACCATCCATTAAACAATTACAATACTTTATTGCCGTTTGTGAGGAAATGAGTTTTACCCGTGCCGCAAAAAAATTAGGTATGAGTCAACCTCCACTTACAACACAAATTAAAATATTGGAAGAAACATTACAAAGTACGTTGTTTTTAAGAAACTCACATAATATTACCTTAACTCAAGAAGGCGAAATACTGAAATCTCAAGTAAGTCAATTGTTAAATGATCTTTGTTCAATCGTTAATTCAACTAAAAGCATTAGTATTAAAAAAGTTATGATAGGAACCACAAAAACTTTAAATTTTGATTATATTCCTTATTTTAAACTTTTTTTATCAAAATTTAGTGAACACGCTGAAATCTATCAACACAACTATATTTCCAAAGAATTATTACGTGAATTGCAGCAAGGCAATATTGATTTCGCTATTGTTTCTGATTATCCAAATCGAACATTCACTGAAAATTCATTACTGATTTATCAAGAATCTATGACTTTAGTTTTGCCTGCAAATCATCGCTGTAACAAACAAGAAAATATCGATCTTAATGATTTGACCGATTTACCACTATTTTGGTTTAAACAACATTTAAATCCCTTTTTTTACGAACAATGTGAAAACGTTTTCAATCGTTTAGACAAGCCTATAATTAGGCGAGCAGAGCTTGCAGATAATCTTTCTATGTTACTAGAAGTTGCTTTAGGTAAAGGAATGATGCTTTTACCACAATCAATGGCACAAGCCAAAGTTGATGGCGTATCTTACAAAAAATTAAATCCCCACCAAGATAAGAAATTAAAAATTAATATTTACCTTGTTTGGCGAAAAAATCTGAAAATCACGGCGTCCAACCAAGCCATTATTGATTTTTTTACTCAAGTTAAACCCTAAAATAGGCTAATTGTTCTGATTATTTTTCTTCCTTTTCTTAAAAAATTTAAACATTTCATTCGTAATAAATGATCTAATTAAAAAATCTGTTTGAAAATAGTGTCATAATATTGTGTAGGCACTCTTTAGGTGAGTTAATGATTTTTCTACAGTTATATCTTTTTTTTAAATATTGCTTGCTATCATTAAAGCCATTACAATGAGGCATAATTAATCCTTGTTATTTTATTTTATGATTACCTTTACTGATGCCACTTTAGATGATTTGCCTTTTATTATAAATGTATATAACGAAACCATAGCGAGCCGTCAAATTACGGCGGATTTGCAGCCAGTATCGATTGAAAGTCGTATGGTTTGGTTTGAACAGCATAATCCTCAAAATCGCCCACTTTGGTTAATCAAATATCAGAATCAATCTTGTGGTTGGGTAAGTTTATCCTCTTTTTATGGTCGCGCGGCTTATGTTAAAACGGTTGAAATCAGTTTGTATTTGCATCATGATTTTAGAGGGAAAACCATTGGTCAATCCACCATTAAACACATTGAATTATTTGCCAAACAGGCAGGTATTGAAACCATACTTAGCTATATTTTTGGTCATAATCTTCCTAGCATAAATTTATTCAAAAAAATGAATTATCAACAATGGGGATTATTACCTAAAATTGCGGAACTGGATGACGTTAAGCGTGATTTGGTTATTTATGGAAAGCAGTTGGTTTAAATCCTCTGTCTATTTTTAAACATTTCGTTTTTCAAAAGGAAAACTCAACACATGAATTTTGTAAAACATGTTCAGTTCTTATATCGTCAAGCTAAAATTACCAGCATTTTAGTTTGTATTAATGTTGCTTGGTTTATTTTTTCTCGACTTCTTGATATGAGAGGTCTGTCAGATTTAAATCAAAATCAGTTTTTAATTGACTGGGGAGCTGATGTTGCTCAAATAACTTTTTCTGGCCAATACTGGCGCCTTTTTACCAACATTTTCATGCATATAGGATTAGCTCATCTTGCTATGAATATGTTAGCGTTGTGGAGTGTTGGCATGATTTTAGAAAGATTGATTCCCCCATTCGCTTTTTTAGGTATCTATTTGCTCTCGGGTTTATTTGGCAGTTTAGCAAGTGATATCGCCACAATTCATTATAACGTTATAAGCTGCGGCGCTTCAGGGGCAATTTTAGGTATTATCACCGCTCTGCTTGCTTACTCGTTAATTAATCGAACGGATTTGCATGAAATGCCTATCAAATCAATTGTAGTGAGTTTATTGCTCACCGCCGGATTGGGATTACTACCTTCTGTTGACAATATGGCACACATTGGAGGTGCAGTAACCGGTTTTGTTTTGGGCGGGTTAATCACATTTTGTTTAAGAAAATTCCGATATCCAAGCAAAATTTGTACGACGCTAACAGCCCTAATTTTTGCTGTTGCAACTCTACTTTTATATTGGGGTTATCAACATTATCAATATTATTCTTTGATCGATGGGTATTGATAAAAAAGGCGCACCAAACGGCGCACCTTTAGCGTTTATGCTTTGTTGTTATTAATAGCTACTCAATACTCGAGCGGGATCGATTTTACAGGCCCTTTGAGCAGGATAATAGCTCGCAACCAAACTTAGCAACATTGCAGTAATAAACACAATTACAACATCAAAAAGATGAATTTCAGACGGTAAAAAGTCAACAAAATAGATATTACTGTTAAGGATTTTATGCCCTATTAAAGATTCCACAATAGCCATGATACTTGATAGTTGCCATGATAAAATCAATCCTAACATTACACCAATTAAACTCCCAATTAGTCCTGAAATTATCCCATACCAAATAAACGTATGTTTGATTAATCGATTGGTTGCACCTAGGGTTTTTAATATGGCGATATCGCGTTGCTTATCTTTAACGGCAATCACTAATGTCGAAACAATATTGAAACAAGCAACACCAATAACAACAATCATAGCTAGATACATAATTTCTCTGATCATTTGAATATCGCGATACATAAAACCGTAAGTTTGTTCCCAACTATTAAAAGATAAATTTTCATCAAGAGCTAATGCTGCCTGACTCATAATATATTTGGACTGATATACATTATCAACATTCACCATAACACCTGTAACACTGTCCCCCATATTCAGTAATTTTTGGGCATCCGCTAAAGGAAGTAACGCAATATTATTGCTCAGACTTCCACTTAATTCCAAAATACCGATAACTTGTAAACGTACACGCTTTGGTGGTTTAAGTTGATTAGGACCACTTGATACTGGAATTAATAATGTAACCCAATCTCTTTCTTTAACGGCTAAATTTTTAGCTAAACCCGCTCCTATAATAATTTGTTGACTATCAGCTTTAAATTTTTGCCATTGATTATTCAAAACGTATTTAGGCAGCGTACTGACTGATTTTTCTTGATCAGGATCGACCCCTTCTATTTCTACGGCGCCAAGTTTACTCGCATTCTCAATCAATCCAGTAAAATTAACAAAAGGCATAGCTGAAACAATGTGACGATTATGTTTTAATTCATTTTGAACTTCTCGCCAATTATCTAGATAGCCATCTTCGGGATAAAACTGCCCATGTGGTAATACTGACAGCACTCGATTATGCAGTTCACGCTCAAAACCATTCATTGCACTCAAACCAATGATTAAAGCGGCAATACCAATAGCAATACTGAATGTTGAAATAATTGATATTAACGATACCATTCCACTTTTACGGCGTCCTTTGCGGAACTTAATGGCGGTGATTAATGATAAATTCATTGTCATTATCCATTAAATTTTTTCAGTTAGTGAACGATTAGTCAATCGCCCATCGTACATAATTAATTGGTTATCGAGTTTATTCGCTAGCTCTAGATCATGCGTGACCACTAAAAAAGCAGTGCCATGATCACGATTCAAACTTATTAATAAATCAAAAATGGCATTAGCGGTAGTTTTATCCAAATTACCTGTCGGTTCATCTGCCATAACCAATGCTGGATTGTTGATAAGTGCTCGTCCAATCGCCACACGCTGACGTTCACCGCCAGACAGTTCAGACGGTCTATGATTTGCACGTTTAGCTAAATTAACCGATTCTAGCATAACCATTGCTCGCTTTTTGGCATCATTAGGATTTGCACCACTAATTAATAAAGGCATTGCAACATTTTCTAAAGCAGAAAAATCGGGCAATAAGTGGTGAAATTGATAAATAAAACCTATTTCTTGATTACGAAGGTGTGCTTTTTCTTTTTCAGATAGCTGGTTTAATTGCTGCGATTTAAAAATGATTTCGCCAGATGTTGGTTTATCTAATCCACCAAGAAGATGTAACAAAGTACTTTTACCCGATCCTGAGCTGCCAATAATTGCTAATAATGATCTTGAATAGATATCAAACGAAACGTTCTTTAAAACTTCGGTTACCATTTTGCCTTCATTGTAGGTTTTGCAAAGATTTTTTGCTGAAAGCAAGATTTGTGAATTATTCATAACGTAACGCCTCGGCTGGTTGAATATTGGCTGCACGATGGGCAGGATAAATAGTTGAAATTATCGATAACATGAGTAATCCAATAATAATAAAGATAATTTGTGTTGGCTCAACCAGCGACGGTAATTGAATACCAGCAAACGATAATCCAAATAATTGCATAATTTCATTCAAGTAATAAGCCAGTAACAGTCCTACACTGCTTCCTAATAATGTACCAATTACCCCTGAACTTGCTCCTTGAATGATAAAAATTAACATGATTTTAAAACGAGACAGTCCTTGAGTTTTTAATATCGCCACTTCACCTTGTTTTTCCATCACTAATAAACTTAACGAGGTAATGATATTAAAAGCAGCCACAATGACAATTAGACTGATTAATAATCCCATGACATTTTTTTCCATTTTGATAGCTTGGAATAATTCTCCGCGTTTTGCTCGCCAATCATTGAAGACTAATCCTTTCGGTAATGGCATGCTGGTCACAGATGTAATATCTAATGGTTTATTTAAAAACAAGCGCCAGCTCGTTATTATTCCTTCATGGTAACGAAGTAAGTGACGGGCATCGGTTTGATTAACATAAATCAAGGCTTGATTGATATCATGATTAATTGAAAACATACCAACGATATTAAATAGTCTTTGTGAAGGAATCCGACCAACTGGCGTAATTTGGCTAGCATCGGTCACCATTAAGCGTATTTTATCGCCAACAGTAACACCCAATTGATTAGCTAAAGTTACCCCGATAATGACGTTATATTGCCCAGGTATAAGATCGGATACTGAACCCGTGTAAACGTATTCGTTAATAGGATCACCATCTTCCGGATTGATACCCATTAACGTACTGACCATGATACCTTTTTCACTTTGCAAAACTACATCACCGGTGACTAAAGGTGCCACATGATTAACGCCATTGATTTTCATAAATTGGTCACCAGAAATTTCTCTAGGATCGATATGACCTTGCGATGTGGTTACCTGAGCCTGAGGAAGAAATTTTAATATACTGCTCTGCATTTGATCTTCTAGCCCATTCATGACCGACAACACAACAATCAAACCAATGGAGCCAAGCATAATACCAAGCATGGATAACCATGATACAAAGCGACTAAAACCATCAGTCTTTTGCCCATAGACATAGCGCAAACCGATAAAAAACACTAATGGACGAAATATTTTTGACATAAATGTATATATTACCTGAAACTTCTTGACAAAGTTTAGCTAGTTAATTGCAAGATGCTTATCATACAGGATTAAACAGTTATAGAAAACAACCTCATTCTTACGTTATAATCTACCACTAATTATTTAGCAAAACCATGTAAAATCAACATGTCTAAAACTCTTAATATTTCAACAGTAATTCCTAAAAAATCAGGTGAAGTAAAACAAATTGGGCAGTTAATTGGATCGTCCCTATCCCAATTTTGCGCTCAAGCAATGGATGCGCACGATGGCTTAGTGGTGATTATTACAGATGATATGCAACAAACAACGCGTATCCATGAAGAACTAAAACAATTTTCACCCTATCCTGCTATCTTTTTTCCTGATTGGGAGACACTGCCATATGATAGTTTTTCACCGCATCAAGATATTGTTTCTGAACGTCTATCTTGCCTTTATCATTTAAGAAATTTGACTAAAGGAGCTTTGATTTTACCCATAAACACCTTAATGCAAAAAGTCTGCCCACAAAGCTATTTGGGTGGGCATGTGTTTATGATGAAAAAAGGTCTGCAAATTAGCCGCGAAAAGTTACGTTTACAACTTGAAAATGCAGGTTATCGTTCTGTCAGTCAAGTAATGGAACATGGCGAATATACCACTCGAGGTGCTTTGTTTGATATTTATCCAATGGGCAGTGATAGACCTTATCGTATTGATTTTTTTGATGACGAAATAGATAGCATTCGCACTTTTGATGTTGAATCTCAACGTACAATTGATGAAATAGTTGAAATACAGTTATTGCCTGCGCATGAATTTCCATTTGATAAAACCGCTATTGAGCTTTTTAGAAGCCAATGGCGTGAAAAATTTCCGGTCAGATTAGAGCCAGAAAGTATCTATCAACAAGTCAGCAAAAATATTTTACCCACTGGTATAGAATATTGGCAGGCCTTATTTTTTAATGAGCCATTAACTCCGCTGTTTACCTATTTTTCGACTAACACACTCATTCTTAACACCGTAAATATTGAGTCTCATGCCAATAAATTTTGGCAAGATATCAACCAACGCTACGATAATCGTAAGGTTGATCCAATGCGACCATTATTGGAACCTGTAATCATTTGGTCAAAAACCGACGAAATCTTTGCCGATTTTAAAAAATATCCGAGATTGGTTGTATCGCATGAACTCATCAGCGAATCGAATAAAAATGTCAATATGCCTTATTCGAATTTGCCTGATCTTGCGATTGCAATTCAACAAAAAGATCCTTACTTGCAATTCCATCAATTTATTGAACGTTATACAGGTAAAATCGTCTTTTCGGTCGAATCAGAAGGTCGCAAAGAAGCATTACAAGAAATTTTAGGTCGCATTCGCATTCATCCAATAACGATTAACCAACTGGATGAAATCCATCATGTTAATGATCGCTTTTGTATAATTTTAGGTGCAAGTGAGCAAGGTTTTATTAATCAATCCGATAATTTTGCTTTTATTACTGAAAATGAATTACTGGGTCGCCGGATTGTTCGCCGCAAAAAAGAAAATAAGCAAGCTATCAATACTGATACGCTGATTCGTAGTTTAGCTGAATTAACTCCTGGCAAACCTGTGGTGCATTTAGAGCATGGAGTAGGACGATATGCTGGTCTGACCACTCTTGAAACCGGTGGCATTAATGCAGAGTATTTGATTTTACTTTACGCAAATGATACAAAGCTTTATGTGCCAGTGTCATCCTTGAATTTAATCAGTCGTTACTCAGGCGGGGATGAAGAAAATGCTCCTCTGAATAAACTTGGTACTGATGCATGGAGTAAAGCCAGACAAAAAGCTGCTGAAAAGGTTCGAGATGTTGCAGCCGAATTACTTGATATTTATGCTGAGCGAGAAAGTAAACCAGGTTTTGAATTTAAGCAAGATCGAGAACAGTACGAATTATTTTGCGAAGCTTTTCCGTATCAAGAAACGGAGGATCAACAAAACGCTATTGGTGCGGTAATTGGCGATATGTGTTCACCTTATGCAATGGACAGATTGGTTTGTGGTGATGTTGGCTTTGGTAAAACTGAAGTCGCTATTCGAGCCGCTTTTTTGGCTGTGATAAATCATAAACAAACTGCGGTTTTAGTTCCTACTACTCTACTTGCCGAGCAACATTATGAAAACTTTTGTGATCGCTTTGCGAATTGGCCAATACGAATTGAAAGCTTGTCACGATTTAAAACAGCTAAACAGCAACAAGCTATTATTCAAGCTTTGGGTGAAGGTAAAGTGGATATCGTAATAGGTACTCATAAATTATTACAAGAAGACATAAAATGGAAAGATCTTGGCTTATTAATTGTTGATGAAGAACATCGCTTTGGTGTTCGTCAAAAAGAACGAATTAAAGCAATGCGTGCCAATATTGATATTTTAACCCTAACCGCCACACCAATACCACGCACCCTAAATATGGCAATGAGCGGCATGCGTGATCTTTCTATTATTGCTACACCACCTGCTCGGCGTCTTGCAGTTAAAACGTTTGTACGTGAGTACGATGATCTGGTTATTCGTGAAGCAATATTACGTGAAATCTTACGTGGTGGTCAGATTTACTACTTACATAATGATGTCTCAGACATTGAAATAGTGAGTGAAAAACTCGCTGAATTGGTTCCTGAAGCACGCATTGCTATTGGTCATGGTCAGATGCATGAACGTGATTTGGAACGCGTCATGAATGATTTTCATCATCAACGATTTAATATACTCGTTTGTACTACAATTGTCGAAACTGGGATCGATATCCCGAATGCAAATACGATCATTATTGAACGAGCCGATAAATTTGGGTTAGCTCAATTACATCAGTTGCGAGGTCGGGTTGGTCGTTCTTATCATCAAGCTTATGCCTATTTATTAACACCGCATCCTAAACTGCTCAGTAAAGATGCTAAAAAGCGTTTAGAGGCAATTGCATCACTGGAAGATTTAGGTGCAGGGTTTGCTTTAGCAACACATGATCTTGAAATACGAGGCGCAGGTGAATTATTGGGTAGCGATCAAAGCGGTCAAATTGAAACAATTGGTTTTAATCTTTATATTGAATTGCTCGATGATGCGGTTAAATCACTCAAAGAAGGTAAAGAACCCACGCTTGAATCGCTCCTTAATAATCAGCAAACCGAAGTTGAATTACGTTTGCCAACTTTGATTCCTGACGATTTTATTCCTGATGTGAATACTCGTCTGTCATTGTATAAACGTATTGCTAGTATTGAAGCAATTGAGGAATTAACCGATATAAAAATCGAAATGCGGGATCGATTTGGTAAACTACCCGATGCTGTACTCTTTTTATTAGAAACAACTAAAATTCGTTATCAGGCAAACCAATTAGGAATTACTAAAATTGAATTTGGTGAAAAAGGCGGTTTTATCGAATTTGGCAAAAACAATAAAATTTCTGTCGATTATTTAATTGAAATGATTCAAAAATCACCAAAAAATTATCGCCTTGAGGGCACAAATCGATTAAAATTACTGAGCTCACATTTACAAAGAAGTGATCGTATTGAGTATATTAAAAATTTGTTGGCTGATTTTTCTAACCACCAAGAGTTATAGCGGATAAAATATAAAAAGAGAATGATGATGAAAAAAAGTATAGTAGCGACAGGAGTTATTGCAATATTAGCATTTGGATATATTGGCACTTCAATTTATACCGGAAATTTAATCGAAGAAAACCTCGATACTAACTTAGCTGAGTTTACCCAGCAGGTTAACACCAGCCAACAAATTTACAATCTAAATATTTCTCACAGTAATGATAAAAAAGGAATATTTTCGACCAAAACACATCTAAAAGTCACCTTGACACAAAAAAAACAAATTGATAATGATGATGCCTCAGTAATAGTGTTATACGATGATGAGGCCACGATTCATCATGGTCCATTCCCTTTAGCCGCACTTGCTAATGGCTATTTCATCCCACAAATAGCCTGGTTAGAATTTGCGATAACCGATAAAACGAATCCGACCCTTTGGAAGTTAGCGGGTAATCAATCTTTTATTTCTGGTCACGCTGGTCTGAGTTATAGCAATTATCTTACTGTCAAATTAGAAACTGAAGGTATTAAGTTAACCGATTCAGACTTTGATCTTATTGAGGATCAAGATGCAATTGAACTGGGTAAGGGAAATCTTGTAATTGATAAAAATAATGACTCTGATCTATCGATAAAAGCATCATTTGATAAACTTAATTGGGTAATAGATCAAAATAACATTATTTCTTTTAACGATTTAAATGTGTCATTTAAACCTGAACAAAATACTGCTTCTGTTAACTATGAGATGAAAATGAGCAGTTTAAATATGAAAAATATTGAATTTGGTTCTAATACCAACATCGATTTTGATGATCTCACCTCTAAAGGAAAAATTAACTATAAAGATTATCAGGTTAGTGACCAAAGTGAAATTCATCGACTTATTATATCTACTGGTCAAGACGCATCTGATGCAGTTAATCGCATTGAATTGAATAAATTTGTCCTAAACCAACACGTTGAATTGAATCCCCAAAACTACGCAATAGATGGATCATTATTTACCAGTGTTGCTTCAATCCTCTACGGCAAGCAAAACTTAGGTAATGGCTCACTCGACTTAAGCTTTAAAGGTCTTGACAAGCGCTATTTATTGAATCAATTTTATGTGGACTCTTTTGAAGATTTGCAAGACACAGCTGAGGATATGCCAAATAATACCAATGTCACTCTAAATAAATTCAATTGGCATAACTCTGCCGGTGATATTAATGCAAATTTCGTTCTTGATATCAACAATTTTAATTACACATTTGATGAAGAAAGTGATTTTTCAAATGATATTGATGAGAAAATAAATACATTAAAATTAAAGGTTGAAGCACCATTTGATGTTATGGCGCAATTTTATGCGCAATTCGAACATCCTCAAAATAGTGAGGTTACCGAACAGCAAGTTAATAACGTAAAATCAAATATTAAGTTAAGTGCTGAAATGTTTTTGGGTAACGTACCATTTTTTGTTTTCGATAATGGACAAACCGAAGGTCTTTTTTCAGACGTGAGCTTAACCAAAGACAGTGATGAAGTTCAAGTCAATGGTGAAATCATGTCGAAAAAAGAATTCTTTCATGATTTTTGATAAATAAAAATAACAATTCAAATAGTCTTTTCCGTCAGCCATACTGGCGGAATATTAACCTTAAAAGCTCAAAATAATATAATTATGAATACTCATTCTCTATCCTCAAATGAAAATCAATTCAAACGCACTATGAAAACCCGACATTTAATTATGCTATCTTTAGGTGGCGTAATTGGTACGGGGTTGTTTTTTAATACTGGATACATTATTGCTACTGCGGGAGCAATTGGTGCAATAATATCTTATTTAATTGGTGCGCTAGTGGTGTATTTGGTCATGCTATGCCTCGGTGAGTTAGCTGTTGCTATGCCCGAAACAGGCGCCTTTCATACCTATGCCTCGCGCTTTATCAGCCCAGCTACAGGCTATACTGTTGCATGGTTATATTGGCTGACATGGACAGTTGCATTGGGTTCAAGCCTAACGGCTGCCGGCATGTGTATGCAATACTGGTTCCCTGATATTGCAGTATGGATTTGGTGTTTAATTTTTTGTTTAGTGATTTTTGCACTCAATATCGTTACAGCACAGTTTTTTGCTGAAAGTGAATTTTGGTTCTCAATAATTAAAGTCATCACCATTGTCGTATTTATTATTGCTGGTACTGCCGCTATCTTCGGCTTTATTCCAATGAAAAATGATATTCCAGCCCCATTTTTGCACAATATTACTGATCACGGTTGGTTTCCTAATGGCATAATCCCAATAGTTATGACAATGGTATCGGTCAACTTCGCATTCTCAGGAACTGAACTTATCGGGATCGCCGCTGGCGAAACTCATAATCCTGAAAAATCGATTCCATTAGCCATAAAAACCACTATTCTACGCTTGATCATATTTTTTGTTGGCACTATTTTTGTTTTAGCCGCACTTTTACCCATGGATCAAGCAGGTGTTGTAACCAGTCCCTTTGTGATGGTCTTTGAAAATATCGGTATTGCTTATGCTGCCGATATCTTTAATTTTGTCATTCTAACTGCGATTTTATCAGCAGCAAATTCTGGACTTTATGCTTCAGGTCGCATGCTCTGGTCACTGTCAAATCAAGGCACATTACCAAAATGCTTTGCTCAATTAACTGATAAAGGTATCCCAACTACTGCAATTGCTGTCAGTATGTTAGGGGGATTGTTAGCCCTGTTTTCTAGTATCATTGCACCTGATACTGTATTTGTTGCTTTAACGGCAATTTCAGGATTTGCTGTGGTAGCCGTATGGTTAAGTATTTGTGCTTCGCACTATTTCTATCGAAAGCAATTATCCGCATCAGAGCAAAAAAATCTTAAATTTAAAGCACCATTTTATCCAGTAGTGCCAATTTTAGGCTTTATTCTGTGTCTAATTGCTTGTATTGGATTAGCGTTCGATCCTGAACAACGTATAGCATTATATTGTGGTATTCCATTCGTGATTTTTTGCTTTATTGCTCATCATTTTACCCAAACGTATCAAAACAAGAGTCATAAATAATGAAAAACAATAGTTCTATAACAACCCTTTTAAAACAAAAAGGTTATATCATTATTGATGGTGCATTAGCTAGCGAACTGCAACGTCGAGGTAGCGATCTTAACGACAGTTTATGGTCAGCCAAAATATTAATTGAACAGCCAGAATTAATTCAACAAGTACATTATGATTATTTCAAAGCTGGAGCTGATTGCGCCATAACTGCGAGCTATCAAGCAACACCAATGGGATTTGCCAAAAAAGGAATTGGGATCGAGGAGTCAATCGAGCTAATCAAAACCAGTGTAAAATTAGCCAAACAAGCCAGAACACAATACCTCAATGAGATCAAACTAAATAAATTTCTCTTAATTGCAGGTTCAGTGGGTCCTTATGGTGCTTATCTTGCAGATGGCTCCGAATATACTGGCGATTATCACCTCAATGAGGATGAATTTATTGGATTTCACAAAGATCGCATTGCAGCACTGATTGACGCAGGTGTAGATATTTTAGCTTGTGAAACATTACCATCATTTTTGGAAATCAAAGCGTTAGTAAAATTATTACAACAATTTCCATTGGTTAGCTGCTGGTTTTCATTAACATTAAAAGATCAACAACACCTCAGCGACGGTACTCCCTTAATACAAGTTATTGACTATTTAAATCGTATTGAGCAAATTGTCAGTGTTGGGATTAATTGCATTGCTCTGGAGAAAGTCACCCCTGCTTTAGAGGTATTGAGTCAACTAACCTGTAAACCGTTAATCGTTTACCCTAATTCAGGCGAGCAGTATGATCCAACGACCAAGCTATGGCATAAAAACCATGATCACAATTGTACCTTTGCCAATCAATTAGATGCCTGGACCAAATTAGGCGCTAAATTAATCGGTGGTTGTTGCCAAACAACTCCTGAGGATATTGTGGAAATTCATCAGTTATTAATGAAAAAATAGTTCATCACACGCGCAAAAATTCAAGTACAACAATATAACAACTGCCGAACTGATTCATTAATTCGGTAGTTGTTATCCAATAGCTAATCCATTTTATCGTGAGTAATGATAAGTGACAGTTGCTTTAGAAATCAGATGCGAATTAACCATAAAACCAATTAATGCTGGTGTCGTTTGGTCATCAACATCTAAATGATCAATATCAAGTGCGTAGAGTGTAAATTGATAACGGTGGTCAGATTTTTCTGGAGGGCATGGTCCGCCGTAACCAGCTACACCAAAGTCATTGCGAACCACTTGACTGCCTTTGGGCAATAGATCAGGATTATTGCCAGCAGAACGCTTAAGCGCAGTCACATCAACTGGAATATTGACTACCGTCCAATGCCACCAGCCAGAGCCTGTTGGTGCATCAGGATCATACATAGTTATCACTAGGCTTTTTGCATCTTTAGGTACATTATGCCACGAAATATTTGGAGATTGATTTTCTCCTTGGCAACCGAATTGGTTATAAATAAATTTATTAGTAAAACCTTTTTTGACAAGATCAGGAACAGCTAACTGCATTTCAGAGGCTAAAGAACTCGCAGAACTCAACAATAAAGCACAGCACATTACAGTTTTTAATTTATTAATAATCTTCATATTAATCCTTATATAATATTTCATTTAATTGAAGTCATATAATTATACTTTATGAATACTATAAACGTTGTCTATAAAAAGATAAATATCATTTTTTAGATTTACTTTTTTTATTTTAAACCGTGAATGAATTGATTATATTAATTTCTATTTAGAGGTTTGTGGTTTGAGCTTTTTATTGATAATACTATTTATTTGTAAAAAATATTTAGGAGTCTATACCATTTCGTTATTATCACTCTTCAATGAAACTTACTTTTAGTATACTCATCTTTTCAGACTGAATTGAATGAATTGAATGAATTTTTCGTACACCTCTGATTTTAACTTCTCAAATTCTATTGAGATCCTTTCTTTACTGAAATATTCAATCTCAATTATCTGTTTAAGTATCTGCTTCAGTATGTTTCATTGAGGTTAATTTGAAAATGCAGCATTAACCTTTCGTTAATTGAGTAACAGCAGATCAGTTATCGATGTCATTAAGTCAAACAAGTGGTAAATTCAGTTTTATATCCACCTATAATATTGATAATACGCTGTTATTTCTTCGCTATAGTGCAAGTAAATAAATCTTCTAGCCTATCCAAATTTTTATAGTTAAGAATACCGACATAAATATACTGCTCCTAAAATACGAATAAAGATCTTTAGAGCTTTAAAAAAGCTAAAAAAACTCAACCTGATAAATCAGCCAACAAGTTCTTACTTTGTAAAATTCATCTTACTTTTTTAACAAGTTTTAAATCAAGTTCAGATAGATAACTTCCATAATATTATTTTTTGAAAAAAGCTTATCAAAAGTTGACCTCTTAGCACCAACAAAAGATGAGTAGAGGGAATCATTGATATTCGATTGGTGATGTTTTAAATGTGTTTTTTACTTAAACGTATGCACAACCTCAAACTTTTTCACAAAAATAATCCATTAATGACAATAGCAAACTTTTATTGATATCCTTAATTAGCCGTCGAAGGATTGCTCAAGAACAAAGTTTAAGATTTTTTGAATGGTTGTGGGGATATTAAGGCTTTTATAACAAAGCCTTAAATCAAGCATCCCTATAGTAACGATGAATTCAATACATTAAAATGTTCGAAAGTCGACAAAACAGGAATGTTTAGAATTAACATAATCATTTTTTGAATGATTTAATCTAAAAAGGAAATGTTAATTGCTTTCCGCTAGAACTCTTTCAACTGTATCAACAATTGCTTGAGTCTGTGAATCAATTTCAATATTAACTCTATCTCCTACTTTTTTTGTATTTAAAGTCGTAATCGCGAGTGTTTCAGGAATTAAATTAATTTGAAAATGATTATCCATGATATTACCAACGGTTAGGCTAGCACCGTCAACACCAATAAAACCTTTGTAGAAAACATACTTGGTGAATTTAGAGGGTAAAGCTAAAGTCATTTGGCAATTCGTTGTCGTTTTTTGGATATCAACAATTGTGGCGGTGCAAGATATGTGCCCAGACATTATATGACCACCAATTTCATCGCCATATTTGGCACTACGTTCTATATTAACCAAATCATCAAGCTTTTTATCGCCTAATGTAGTAAGTGCTAATGTTTCTTTCATTATGTCAAAGGTGACCCAATCATCTTTAAAATCGGTCACAGTTAAACAACAGCCATCGTTAGCAATTGATGCGCCGATTTCGATATGTTGCGTTAATTTTTCAGGCAATTTTACCTTATAAGTTCTTAAGTTATCTTGATCGATGATATCAATAATTTTACCTTGACCCTGCACAATACCTGTATACATATTGTATCCTTGAATTAAACGAAAATTTTCAACTATTCTACTTAATTACCAGGTAATTATCTATCCTTAAGCACATTTACTTGGGCATGATTCTATCTTATTGATAATTCTAAAACACAATGATATAACGATTATTTTTTTAATCTAAAAATGATGCAGCAATGAATATTATGCATTTTCTTATTATCTCGGTTATAGTTATCGTTCTTTACTAATAAGAATAAACATTATTGTTAATAAAAATACGCCCAATTTTAAGGATTCAGTATGTTAAAACTTATTTTAGCTATTTCGGTCGGTTCAGTCGTCGGTGGTTTATTGCGGTGGTTTCTGTCACTTAAATTAAATATTCTCGCTTTTGCCATTCCTTTGGGAACATTATTGGCAAATCTGGTTGCGGGGTATATTATTGGCTTTGCAATTGCTTTTTTTAATCATTCAAACCTTCCTAATGAATGGCGTTTATTGGTGATCACTGGTTTTTGCGGTGGATTATCGACTTTTTCAACTTTTTCGGCGGAAATCGTGAATTTCTTACAAGAGGGCCGTATTGCATGGGGATTAACCACTATTGCCATTCATGTTATTGGTTCAGTTTTAATGACTTTTTTAGGGATTTTTTCTTATCAGTTATTGCGTTCTTAATTCTGTTACATAAAAAATTATATAAAAAATGATCACACAGAGAGTTTACAATCACAAATTACTGTATTAATATACACTGTATATTAATACAGTAATGGGATTACTATGCTTATTGAACACTCTTCATCACAACTTATGGCGATTAATTTTGAATCCCCTTTTCAGCAGATTTTACAACAACAGCGCCCTTTGTTGAAATCACTTAATAAAGCTAAAAAATGGCAATTATGGCTATCCGATCGACCAATGTTAAAGCGTTCATGGGTAAATATTGCAGGACTTGATAAACAAAAAGTGGTGCAATTAAGTAATCTTAAAAATGAAAATTTAATATCTACTATTGAAAAAGCATTAAAAAGCAAAACCTGTAGCTATATTGTTGCTTGTATTAATGATCTTAATGAGCAAGATAAACTACGTATTGAACAAGCCGTCTCAAACAGTGATACGTGTTTATTATTAGTTCACGATGAACAGACACAACAAACAGTTCAATATCATTAATTTTTTTAAAACTGAACAGCCTAATTAATTTTAATCCTCAGTGTATAAAAAGATGCTTTCTTGATGCCGAGCGTGATAAATCACGCTCAAATTAAGTGATAATTAACTATTTTGTATTTTTCATCATATGAAAACAAATTACAAATATTAAGCTTTAATTTGTAAAATGTATTTTTGTAAACTTTCTAACTCGGATTTTGTGTCGTATGTGTAAATCCGAATTTCATCAAAACGTTCAGTGTCATTAATTTCCAATTCGTGAGAATTTTCATTTGTTACTACTGTTTTCTTTAGTACACCAGCTAAATAATATTCAATATGATATTCAACAGTTTCTGGTTTATCAATATTGCCCTCATTATATGCAATGAGATTATCTTGTTGTATTTCTTTGTTTCTATGTAACCATGTTAATACTATTGTTTCTTGTTCTTTTAGTGTTATTGTCTCTGTAATAACACCATTAACCTGTAAATTAGCTGGAGGGTATGGTCGTGCGGCTCTTGCGTTAAATTTTAGTGCTCGAATAGGAGCTTTATTTGCACTGAGTGTTCCAGTATTAGTTTGTGTTAACTGTTGAACATAAGCAACTTCACCTTTTAAATATTCAATGCCGTCCGTTTCAAATAGGCTATCAAAAAACCAGATAAACGAATCTTTACTATGTGTTTGTGGTAATGTGTCTGCACATCCCCTTGCTATTGTTACGGTGCCATTTAACTCATCAAATGCATCAATTCGAATGATTTCATTACCAATAATAGCTGCGCTGCCAATTGAAACATCTGTCATATTTTTGTTAAAAATCACGCTTAATTGTGTATCTACTTTACTTAACTGACGTTTACTTATTAATACCGCACTTGGTGTAAAGTCACATGTTCCTTTTATTGTAAAATCAGCCCCTTCAGTTGCCGTTTGTAATAAATAGTTAATTGACTGTGAATTTGGCTGAGCAGAAACTAGGAGCATATAGCCTGACTCGTTATTAACATCATGATTTGATAACTGGCTCATTGCAAAATAGGGAGATTCGAATAACATATAATTTTCAACTGGCCTTGGTGTTGTATCTTGAACTAGCCCTGTTCCAGATTGATTACCACTGTTATAAACTGTATCTGCCAATCCAAAAACATCCTGAATTGCGGTGATTTCAATCATTCCATCTTCGTGCTCGTTAATAGAGCCAACCCGCATGACCATATCTTTGATATCCCTGTCTGGCAGTGATACCCGAAAACAATCAGCAGGAGTTAATATTTCACCGCGGCGATCAAACTGAATTGTTAAACGCCTTAAACCCGCAATTCCAGATTCCAGTTCTCGCTGTGCAACACGTGCAGCCAGCTCAAATGTGGGTAGTGCTTTATATTCAATAGAGCTACTGATTAAACCAACAGCTTGAATTGCACCTAAATTTTGTGCCCGAACTTCACTATCCTCGTTCGTTACTGGATTATGCCATTTTACGGCAATTTCATTTGGTACATTATCGGAAGCGCTACTATCGTCGTCCTGTACCACTAAAATACCATTATCATAATTAAACAATGGTAAATCTTCTTTTTTGTAATTATCACGAATCAGTTTTAGTTTAATTTTTCCTGTTGTTAAATCGGCATATTGTACTGCGCCTATATGATCTAACACCTGCTGTATAAATGTATCTAATCCATCTTGTCGATTGTAACGAAAGCATAAACCGAATTTTTCATTATATAGAATATCAGCAGCAGTTTTAAATGAATCTAAATCAAAATCCTCATATAGTTGCAATCCTCGTCCCCAATCATTGTTAGTTCCGCACTCTATCAAAATATGCGCAGGATTCATTGCATGAATAGTTCTTAAATTGCTATTTATTCCATTATCTTTTTCATGAATTGTTGATGTATCATCATATAACATGATGATACATTTTTCTGGGTACCATACTTCGCTATTTGACCAACCTTGTGTTGTACGTCTGACTCTATATTTCCACGGTTTTGGACTTGCTGAATAAGCACTAATTAAACCGTCAAAGAACGTCGTAACCATGCCCCGAAAACCAGGCACAACGCCGCCCAGTAAATTTTTTACACGACTAGTTGGCTCCTGATCTGCATTACCCATTGCAATTTCAAATATGCCTTTAATTCCACCTTCACCACCAACATTAGTACCACCAAACAAATTCGGCTTATCAATATAAATTGATTTGCTAACAGTGACTTCATTTGCTTTACCTGCAAAAACTGTTTTATCATCAGCAGTAATGGCAACTAACTCATTAATCGGTCCACGCCCAAGGCCTGACTGAATACTGAAGTAGTATTTATAGCCAATAGTTGTTTTCTTTTTTTTACTGCCCATACTTACCTCTTCTGTACTCTTTGTTTTGCCAGTTCAACAATACGAATAGCTAACGCATCACCTGTACTTAAAATTGTTTCGCTATCAATCCCACCATTTTGAACAAAATCATTAAAACTCAGTTTATAGTGTTTAAACCAAGCTTTTAGACCCCACGCACAACCACCTCCTCGGCGAATATCGGCCATAGTTATCCATATACTATTTTCTAATTGCTTCATAACGATAATTTCCATAAGCCAGCACAAACCAATCCGCAGTCCAACAGTCACCAAAAAACACACACTGTGGTGTTCCTTCTGTTGGCTGAGGATAATCAAAGTCATCAAACGTTGCTGCATTAACCTTATTATTATGTTTTTTGGCTAATGCTTGATTTAGAAAATAGGATGCAACCAGTACAACAACAAAACGCGCAATCGCCCACCACATAATGAACCTCCTAGAATAATTTAGTAATGCTATACGGTGATTTGCCGGGCATATGTGGACAACCACCATAATTCAAATGGTTATTAAATTTATTTTCACAGGTATTAATTGTATTATCACAACCAGGGTATACATTAATTATCAAACCAACACTTAAGCCGTAAGTTCCACCATATAGGCTTAAATTATTGTTGTTATGCATGCGAATACCTCGCCTTTCTGTTAGACCTTCAAACTCATATTCAATATAGCCACCACTAAAGTAACCATTATTAATATCTTGTGGTACATTAAATGTAATTGATTTACCATCTAATGCGGTGATCTCTAATCCTGAAATGACATAATGACGGGCTTTAACCTTACATCTACTATCATAAAGTGCATGAGGGCACTTTCTGCCCCAGGTCAACCTTAATCCCTGACGACCAAATGTATTAACAATATTAGTGGTGATAATTTTGGCTTCACCAATTTTTTCACGTTTGACTTCAGTGATATTACCTACCCATACCACCCGTAACTCTTGTTGATTATCATGATAATGCATGCGATAAATTCTAATTTTTACCGATGTACTCGGTGGCACACCTCGGTAAAAAGAAACCACTTTATTCGTAACCGGTAAGATAATTTCGACATTATTATTACTGCTTGCTGATAATCCATTATCACTAATTGCAATCGCTTCCCATAGCGCATTATTAACCATTATTGAGCGATCGGCATTTGTATAGTGGTAATACAAATTCTGCCTTTTAAACTCATACAGTGTTAATGGTTGACCATTTGCAACAGAATACTCAAACTCATTCCAACTCATACCGTACCTCCCTAAATGTAACGTTTATTTTTGCCGTGCCGTCAGCATCAGTTAAATGCTCCCATACAACTTTGTCATCATTTAAACGGCATAGACGCATTATGGATATTTTGATTACTTCTTGGCACATAAATGCAACTTTTTTATTGAGCAACAACCGAAGTCCACCTTTGTTATTGCTTTTTACGTTGACAATTTCACGATATAAAATGCGGTTACCTCTCAGTAAAATTCTTAAGAACTGTCTACCGAGATAAGTTTCAGTCATGTTATTTTGTTCAATATCTAAAATTTCACTGGTTGCATCATCAACTAGTTTGCAATCATTGCTAAACGAGGGTACAAAAATTGGTTTTTGGCGACCACGGAGGGCATAAAACAAGGCACGCAGTTCAAGTTGTTTATTACGACCATTAATTAAAAATTCATGGGATTGAGTAATAAAAACACGATTTGCGCTATCTGAGTAGTACACGATACCAGTTTGATTGTCGATTTCACGTCGCATTGATTCATATGAAACATGTACATCATCTGACCAATCTGGTTCTTGCTCCAGTACATAAAAATTATTGTACATAGGTAGTTCAACATTAACGTTAATGTCATTTTTTTCAACAATTAAAAATCGTAACTCTGCGGTTGCTAATTCATCTGTTCGCCTGATAATTTTAGGTGGTTCAGTCAATTTTGCTGATTTAATAGGAAATACTTTGGCACCTTTTAAAACAGCTGTATATATTGGTTCGGATAGAGTAATACTTGAATTTGTAATTGACTCAATATTGGACACAATCGTATTACTATCATTCATAACTGTTAGATTACCGCCAACACGATAGTCTCGCCCGATAGTTGATAAATAGATTGTCTTATCACCTGGTTTGATTTCTTTATCCAGTAATGCACTATCACTATAAATCGGCAATGAAAATGAGCTTAAATAGTTATGAAATAGTATATTTTCAATTTGTCGACGTTCATGTTGATGGATAAGTATTTGAAATTCAAATGTGCGACGTGGTGTTAATCGCATTGCTACTCGCTGTTCTGCCCCTGTTTGTGATTGATGTATATTGGTTTTCCATTCTAATGTTTCAGTAATACCTTGCGACCAATTCGGTGAGAGGGAAAGCGGTAGCGAACGATTACCGCTAACAACTAATGTAACGGTTTCAGCGTTTAAAAAATGAAACGAAATTGTGCAGTCAATGCTATCCGTGCCATGACTATCAATATCAATCGATAACACTTTTAAGCTTAATCGACTAAATAAAAGTGGTAACGCCACATTACTGACAGTGACCCCTTGTTTGTCACTATAGGTAATATCAGTCAAAATTTTACTGCTGAAATAACCATTGAAAATTGATACTTCTATAGTGCGTTGATTACTAACATAACCAACATCAATAGTGGATGGATTAATATAGAGCTTGTTATAAATAATATTTAAAAATGATTGTGTAATGTAACCTTTTCGCACATTGAATAACTGCAACGGTATTCCGCGTGTAACTGGCCCTGTTTTGTCTTCAACGACAAAGGAGAGACGAGCCATACCTTGGTATTGTTGCAAATCAAAGCTGCGCTGACCACGTAGCTTTTTCAAACCATTAATAACGTATCCTGTATGTTTGGTACTCATCACTCAATTACTCTATAAAAGTAGCCAAGGTCATAACTGTTATCTTCATCTTGAACTTTATCTGTGACAGTTTGAAACATTGTTGCCGCACAGCAATAATATTTTTCACCATTAATTTCACGAATAGTACCAGGAACAACACCATCAATTCTGGCAACATAAAAATCAGGAACTACACCGATGCGTTGATATTGTTTGCTAGCCAAATGCAGATAAATGGATTGTGGCACCAACGTTATCAAATTATTAAATTGAGATAAACTTGCCTCAACAAGCAACATATCAGGGTGGGGTTTATAGTCACGCCGAATTGTTGCATCACCAATACCCATTGCGCCTATTCCTTCATAACCTGACTCATTTGCGCCAAAAAAATAATCTTTGTCCTCAACTCTAATAACGTTAGCGAATGTACGCCAAGGGAGCGATCCGATATACAAGTACATATCACTGGTGAAGGGATATGATGCGTAACTTGTATCATTAGTGTTTGTTGAATGTGTTCCGTACGCATAATGACCACCATTGTAAATTCCATCTTTTTTTATTGTTCCAATACCAAAATGACGAAAACGACGAGAATCGACACGTACAACAACATGAATATATTGTGCTGTTGTTAAAAATGTATATGATGCAAATGGTTCATTATGAAAATTAGTACCAGCACCCCAATAATAACGATAGAAATTTGCTTTACCGTTAAACGAGCTTGAGCCTGTTTGATTGTCCCAGGGTAAATTTGCTTTAAACTGATTATTGATGGCAATGTACAACGTGGGGAGTGAATTTGATGTGCCAACTTTTAGGCTCCAAAAACATTTTTCATTATGTAAATAGAGTTCTTTTTCTTTAGTATTAATTTTATCAACAACCCACCCATTAACTGATTGTGCAAATGTCGCCAATTTTGATAATAAATCCATAACCGACGAGGCGTTACCCGTTTGATATGCCATGTTTAGCTCCTATCCTATATTTTTTCAATTGCAAAAAAATCAATATTTGTTACACGAAAACCGTTTTGAAAAATAATAAATTCGCGACCATCATCGGTTTTAATCGTATCTTCTGCCGCTCGACTTAATCCTGGTACCCAGTAAACACCATCTAACGCTCCCCAAAATTGAGTTGCACCTTTTGTCACGTCAACAATGGAAACAGGATAAAGTGGTGAGTAGCTATCAGGTGATGCAGTTAATGCATTGATTTTTTTATTGCCATAATAATAAAATTGTTCAATACCTCTTGGATAAACTAACTTTGTTTGGCTACCTTTTGAACCATAAAACTGTTGCCATGATTGCGCTGGGGTAAATACATAAAAATGATTGTTACGCGGGTCGATAATTGAGGAAAAATAATCTGTTGTGATTGAATATCGCAGTAATTCATTATTACAACTACCTGCAATGACAAGTGGATAAGGGTACTCATTTGGCAATGCGTTTGGTAGCATAAATCCGCAATAACAACTTGAATAAACAGTTGTCATTTTTGTTACCACAACAAAACGACGATTATTAGCAAAAAACCAGTAATGTAGTGGATTATTATCAGCAAATAGTCCAACTTGTGTGCAATTTAACATACCGCTAAATATGTCATTGGGTTGATTGATTAATTCAACATTAAAGTAGGTTCCACCGCAGAAATAAAGATTATAAGTATCATTTAAAATGCTATTATCTGTTTTACACGCAACATAAATATTATTGCCAACAGTCGCTCCCGGTGCACTCCATGCATATGATTTTCGTTTTGCTATAGTTGCTGTAGCTGCAGTTTCGCCGCTGTAAATTTCTGTCCAGTTATCACCTGTTTTAACTAATTCACTATCAGTTGTTAAAAATAGATTTAATTTATCCAGTAAATCGATTTCGTTATCTGCAATTCCACTTTGATACGCCATAGATTAAATCTCCAAATCTTGTTTAATTGTTTGTCTATTTGCTCGAATAAATGTTTTAAATGCTCTACCACCCGTCACACTATTAATGCCACGACTGACCATATCACCCGCATCAATGAATAGTTCTTGCTGAATAACGGGACTTAATACAGTTGGTGAGCTTTTGCGTTGTTGGTTATCATCAAGTAATGGCGCTTTTGGAATATTGACATTGCTAACAGGTCCACCTGTTGCATAATAATGTAATCGTCCCGTATTGATAGCGTGAAGATAGTCGAGACCGTATTTTTTCACAGATTCAGCTTTCACAACAAATTCACCGTTTGATAAGCGAGCAGGGATTGAATCTGATGTGCTTGTACCGGGTCCACTGATATAACCACCAGTCGCTGCCACAACAGATGCTGCACCGGCTAACCCAGACATAGCAGAACTACCCGCACTAGCCGATGTAATTGCTGTGTATAAGGTCGCTGCACCACTTGAAAATGCGCCTGCCATTGCACCTGTTAATCCTGCGGTGCCCGTTGTCATTGCGGTAGTTAATGAAGTGCCCAGTTCAACCGAACCAACACTTGTCGCAGAGGTTATTGCTGTGCTCATCAATTCTGCTGAAGCGATAGCACTGGCATTTTCTGCTGTATCGGTTATTGAGCTAAAAAGTGATTTACCCAAATTACTGAGTTGATTCATGGCAATATCAGCAAGACCTTTACTTGCTACCTGAGCCATTGCTGATACGATACTTTGTGCAAGGTTTAATAATGCGTCTTTTAATTCAAACGTACCTTTTGCTAAAGAATCAAGACTACCTTGGATACCGCTTTGCAACCCGTTTTTAAATGCATTGGTTAATGCATCGGTAGTTTTATTTAGTTCTGCAATTTGCAGCTGAAGTGTAGCAAGTGCTTTTTGTGCATTTTCCCCAACTTGACCCGGAAGCGTTGTCATAGCTTGCAAAGTAGGTAAATATTTGGCAAGTTCTTGCGCTGTTTGCTTGTGCAAATCAACTAATTGGCTTTGTCCTTCAATTTGTGTAATTAAACCAGCAGTTACTTGTGCTTGTATACTTTGTTCTTTTATTGACTGTTGTGATTGTGCTTGCTGAACTTTTGCTAAAATTTCGGCAAGATTTGCTTCAGCTTTTTTTAGTGGCAATAACTGGTCAATTAAATCAATACCTTCAATATTTTTATTGGCTTTAAGTTGCGCTATAACGGCTTGATACCATCTATCAATTTCTGCTGTTTTAATTCTGGTTGGGTCAAACAATAACGAATTGAGTTGATTTTGTAATTCGTCATTAAGTTTTTTATTTTCGTGTGCTGTAATTGCATTATTTGCCGCATTAGCTCGATTACGTTGCTCTAATGTTAATTTTTGAGAATCAATCAACGTTTGCCGAGTTGCATATGTTTTTTGTGTCTGCTTATCAGCTTGTGATTCCAGCGATTTTATAAATTGCTCTGTTTCACGTGCTGCAGATTTTGCCGCTCGAGCTGATTCTTGTATTGCTTTTTTCTTTGCTTCTTGCTCATCTATCAATTGAGCATTAGCGATAATCTCTTTTTTGAGCTCTGGGCTAGCGTTTTTATACTGACCTTTTTCAATTTCGTAAAGTGCTTTAGCAACTGCTGTGCTTTTTTCTTGTAACGCAACTTTATTTTTTAATTGTTCGTTATATTGTCTTAGCTGTTTATCCGTGATTTCTTTTACATCTTTATCATATTGACCGCCTGAAAATGATTTACCGTCTTTTGATTTAACTCCTTGTGCTTGTAAATCTTTACGACCCTTTTCATCAGCCCACAGTACTTCATATTTTTTACGTAATTCATCAACCGCTTTGGCTTGTTTTTCAGCATCACTGGCATTTTGTTTATGTAGCTCATCAAGCTCCTTTTGGGCATTGATTGCTTTTTCATTAATTACATCTGTGTCATGCTTTTCTTGTGCTTCTTTTTGAAGTTTATCTCGTTGAGTCTGTTTTTCTTGTAATGCTTTATCATCATTTTTAGTATATGGAATAGATACTGACCCAGGAACAATAAAAAAACCTCTTTTTTTAGCTTTCTCCATTCTTTCAATATCTTCTTCTAGGCTTGATAATCCTAAATCAAACTTAAGCTCTTTCTTTAACTCATTACCTAGAACACTAACCCCATTTTTGAAGCGTCGCCACGCATTTTCTAACCAATTTAGCTGTTCTTTCATCTTATTAGCGCTGACTTCCATCTCTGAAGCATATTTATCTGTAGCGATTGCAATAGCCTCTTCGGTTCTACCTTGTTCTTCTAATGCGCTTATACGCTGATAAGTAGCCAGATCTAAAAAGTGATATTGTTTATTACTTTCAACAGCCCAGCTTGTGACCGAATTTTCAATACCTTTAAATGATTGAACGGCGTCTTGGGCACTTTTTTCTGTCACAGTTGCCATATAGGCTGATGCAGTAGTAATATTTTCAATCGTTTTTGCTGATAATCGCCCCGCTGATGTCAGTTCTGCAATAACACCACGTGTTTCACTGTAGTTATGATTAATTTTACCGATACGCTGAGACATAGCCTCAAGCCCGCCTGCGGTAGCACCGGCATAATTACCCGTTGAAATTAAGGCACGATTAAACCGGTCTTGGTCTGAAATTATCGTACTTATCACTTGTGACATTTTGTAAGCTGCAGCAACAAAAATACCAACGGATAATGTGGCTGCACTAAATAATGGCGGTAATCGTCCAGTCATGTTGCCAATTGTCAGCAATGAATTTCCCGCTGATGCAAAATTACCACTCGATAATTGTTTAAACATACTGATGATGCTACGACGGGCGCCTTTGGTATTTAAATCTAATTTTTTAGTACTTTCATTGAGCGTTTCAACCGTTGATAATGCAGCACGTTGATTATTGATTTTCCCAAGATAATCATCAAACGTATCAGTATCAATCACGCCTGCTTTTTTGGATTTCCTTAATTTGCTTTCTAGCTCATCTAAACGACTTAGACCTTTTGTAGCAGGATCAATACTAGCAAGTAATTTGTCTAAACCTTGGCGCAGTTTTTCAACTTCTTTTTTATGCGCTTCAGCTGCTTTAGCGGCAATACTTTGTGCTTTAGCTTGTTTTTCAGCAGCAGCGGCAGCTTGCGCACCACGGTTCATTGCCTCAGTTTGTGCCGTATAAACATCTTTGATGCTTTGAGCACTTTTTTTGTTAGCATCTTGAGCAACATTTGCTGACTCTTTCAGTTCAGCATTTAATTGACTGATATTATCTTTTGCTCTATTCACATCAGCCGTGAATTTCATTGCAATATTCATATCGTTATTAGCCATTATTATTGCTCTCCGCGTAACTGTTTTACAAACTTTGTAACTTGTTTACCACCATTAAAGCCAACACAAATATCTTCAACTCTGTTGGCTCGTTCTCGATTTTGTAACTTAATTAATTCATCGTAATACAGCAGTAATTGGCGTTGCGTATAATGCGGTAACTGCTGTGGATCATGTCCATTTTTAATTAATAATGTAAAAACTTCACTCCAGCTTACTGATTTGCCTGTTTTGCAGCGTTTTGCCGAATGATTTTGCGAGTTACCGCGTTCATAAAAAAACGAGAGTTAACAACCCACCACCAATCAAGTAATTGCAAACCATCTTCATATAACAACGCTTCAATAAACGAAATCGGTTTTTGAATAGAGGTACTGATTAATGAATAAACCAATTCTAAATTACCCATAATAATTGTGTCGGCTTGCTCAATAGTGATTTTGTTTGTACCGTTCATTTCATTCACAATTAATGCAACAAACTGGTCAATCTCATTACTGATTGTTAGTGCATCTTTAAATGAATATTCACGTACTGTAATTGTTTCACCAGCTAGCACGATCTCACGATTCGGCATTAATGTTGCTAAATCATTTGATTCTTCTTTTGTTGCTGTCACTTTTTCTGCCATGTTATTTACCTACTAATAAAATTAGAGAGTTGAATAATTAGCGGTGACACATCACCGCATAATAAAATAAATTTATTTCGCCTTTTGAACGTATGAGCCAAAATAACCAAGTGAACTATCCTTGTTTTGACTCATATCAGCCAAGACCGTGGCAGTAAGCGGTAATTCACCGTATCCCTCATTGTGTAGTAACGAAAAGTTAGAAATTGGATTGAATTTAACGCGGAATAGCTCCACAATTACATGTTCATTTTCACGGTCAGTATTGATACCATCAAGCATAAACCAACGCTCAGGCGGTTGACGGGTAAAAATGCCCAAGCTTTCAGTCTTAGCGTATGAATAATCTATCGTTGCGGTTAATGCCGTTGTAGTTAATAATTTGATTAATCCTGCATAGGCTGATTCGATTTCATAATCTGTGCCTAATACTAATGTAGTTCCATCAGCAATTTTTAACTCAACATCAGCAACAAAGGGGTTAGCTAACTTTATGCGGTCACCAATGACTAAGTCGGCTGGTAATTTTTCATCAGTGACAATACCTGCCTCAACAGTAATTTTTTCACCATAAAGCGCTAACGCAATGTTTTCGATTGACCAATCTTTTAGCGTTAAGTTTAACGTGCCACTTTTACCTAGTGTTAATTCACCAACTTGTAAGCGTTGTCCTGTGTATGATTCATTTTGTGTCACGGTTTCAACACTTAACTCCATCTCGCAAGAGTCAGCGGTACCCACATGCCGAAAGGCATTAGGTCGAACGGGTGAACTGGCGGTATTACGGGTGGCAAGATTTATGGTACCTTGTAAACTCATTAATAAATCTGACATATCTTTCTCCTAAAATTATTTATCGGCTACCGATGAAGTGTTGGGTTTGAAATGAATCAATCCAAACCAGCACGCCATTTTGAAAACCTAACGTTTGCCCACCAGTCCAACTAACTGGGCGAACGCCGTCAATAAACTGAACTGTTTTACCAATCAACAAATCGCGCACAGCTCCAATCACTGGGTTAGCTAGCTGTTTAACATTTTGAATATTGGTTGCTTGGCTAGAAATATCACGAGCAACAACCACAACACCAAAATTAACACTGACTGACTGCCGTGTACCTGCGGGCTTATCGTTGGGTGTTTCTTTACCAAGCAAAACGTAAGCCGCTGGTGTCGGCGCTGAAGTTAAATCGGTTAACTTACTGTATTCAGCACTAGTACCAACAAAAACTAAGGTTTTATCCGCTAATAGGCTTCTTAGCTTTTCAGCAATCACTGAAACATCAAATGGTGCGCTACTCATCGTCCAAAATCCCGTAATGTGTTCATATCAAATACTCTTACCGGTCCAGTCTGTTTTGGTACACCACCTGCAACAGGCAATGCATCATCAATGCCTAGTGAATATTTCCCTTCAGCGACCATTTTTAGAAAGCCCAGAACTTGTTTGTAATCACGCACGATAGGATCGCTTTTTTCATCAGAAACACGATTGCGATGTAATTTGTAACGAACAATAATGCGTGCCCAATCTGTCAATAATCGAGGCACAACAGTTAATGGCAGCTTATGCCCACGCTGACGCAAAAAACCATTGATTTCAGCTTCCGAATCGTTGATTGACTCAGTAATGCGCGAAATCGTTGCATGAGCCGCAGCCACATCATCCGTCGACCAGGAAGACGTATCTTGTTTATGAATAATTGCACTAAGTAAATCACTCGAAACAGGGATCTCACCATCTTGAGCAACTATTTGCGACAGTTCAATAAGACCCGGGCGCTCAGCGAGGTTAAGCAATGTAATATATGGAACATTCATCTTATCTCCCTCAAACCAACAATAATTTATTGTTGGTTTTAGTTCACATTATTATCCATTTGCTGGAATAACATTTTCAAACAAATAGCCCGCATCTTTAGCCACAACTAGCTCTTTGACCGATTCACCGACTCGAACACGTTGACCACCACGTAAACCGATATCAGGATCAACAATCGAACCCGAAACACGATCTTTAAATTGAGCTGTATAACCGAACGTCACACCACCTTTAGTATTTGCTAATTTATTGCGTACCGTGAATGATGCTTTATTGCCCCAAGCACGAAGTAATGCTGGCGATTTACCTGGTTTTGCACTATTTAAAAATGCATCACCGACATAAATAGCTTCTAACTCTAATAAGTCAGCTAAAAATCCGAGAGGAACTAAACCACTTTCACCGGCATTTCCATGATATGCTGAAACAATCTTTGGATGACGACGTAATATTGTGGCAACTCGACGTCCTAGTGTGCCGATATTTGGACGCTGAACCATTGCATCGAATGCATCCGTTATTAATGCTACTGGGTCACTATCAGGATTATTCCATTGCTGTGCAGAAGTTAATGTTTGTTTATTGCTGTAATTTGCACCATTAAATAGCAAATTTGCAGCTCGAACCTCACGATCTAACAAAATTAAATCAGTCGTGGCCTCAACGGCATGACCAAGTGGGTTATAGCCTGTAATGGCTGTATCAATATCATCTTGAGGGACAGGGCTATCGAGTCCCCAATCTTCAACTGAGCTTTCTTTTTCTTTGGCACTAAACTCAACTTGATTCGGTTGTGACGTCCTACCAACTTTGGTATTAGGCAAAGTAAATCGCTCTGAAAAATCAAATTCAAGCCATTTAAATGATGTGCTAGAAACAGGCACACGGGGCAAAACCTCATCGGCAATTAACTTATTATTACGGTAACCGATAGCAATTGCAGTCAACTGCGGTTCAACGGGAAAAGGACGTTGCATATAAAACTCCTATTTATAAAATTGTTTATCAAAGACCATGGACCATTAGTTAAATAAAAGGTTAAGCTTGTTTGCTTGGTGCAATCCAAATAGTGCCTAACTCATCGGCATCACCCGCAACTTCGGCATAGCCAATAATAAAATCACCTGACATTGCTTTTTTAGCTCGACCATCGGCATTTGCTGTGATTGGATCACCAATCGCAATTGTTTCGCTATAAAAAACTTGTGCCAACCCACTGCGCACAACATCAAACACTTCACCGTCACCACCACCAACAATTGTTGATACACCGATTAATAATGCGTTACCGTCAATCGCTGTTTTTGCTAGCCCATCTTCACTACCATGGCACACAATTAAACGGGGTTTGATTTCGCCTTCAGCGATTTTTGCTACTGTTAATCCTGGAATATTCATATAAAAACCTTTTGGTTAAAATTAAAATGATGCTGATATTAATAATCAGCCTGTAATTAATGCTCTTACTTTTTAGCTTTGGTTACATGCGTAACTGCTTGGCTAATTGAAATTGTATTGCCTTTGTCTGCCTGTTCTTTTTGATATGCCTTGGCTGCATCAGCAATAACTTTTGGATCTTGTTTATCAACGTTATCTTCACTATCACTAGCAGCCGATTTTTCAGCAAAGTTCATAAAAGCGGGACGCTCTGAAAGTACTTTTTTGATTAAATCAACTGGGGAACTGTTAACAGTTGCATCACCTTCAGCAAATGAAATTGGTTCATTGCCTAGTGACATAAACACTTCAACGACTGTAGTTTTATGAGCAGGTAATAATTTCCCATCTTTAACTAACTCATCAGCAAAAGCAGCAAATTCCGCTCGCTTGTTAGTTTGTTCTTTTTCTAGCAATGCTTGTTCACGTTTGGCTAGTTCAGCATTTTTAGCGTCAATTGCAGCTTGTTGTTCGGCAAAGCTAGCGTCTAAAGGTTGTGGCATTTTTTCTTTCTCCTTTTGTTTTCTGTCGGATATTGCACGCAATGATTCAAGGCGCCATTGCGGTAAAAATAAGTCAGCACTGGCAATGCCAGCTTTTTCAATCAGTAGGTCACGCAAATTAGCTAAAATTGAAATCAAATTCTCATCAAATTCTTCATCAGCCATCGAGAACTCAGCAGCACCTTGCTTGCCGTCAGATTCGGCAAAACTGGCGTCAGGCAAGCCTTTAATGGCCGGCGCTGCAGCACCTAAAAAGCCGATATGCCGAGCATAGTAATGACCGGGTTTAGGATTGCCTGGAGAATCTGGTAAATAAATTGAAAGTGAACGTTTTTTATAACTGCCCGCATTATAGGCTTCAGCAAATTCTGGATTAATCTGATCTAACTTGGCATAAACCAAACCATCTTTTACTTCAAATGATTTTGCCCACGCATACGCAGGAGCAGTTAATTTGGGGTGACCAATTACAGCAGGTGCTTCAGATAGCGTTGGATCATAGCTTTCAGCTAAATCAATACAGTTTTCTAAAGTAAAAGTGATTTTTCGACCATCTACCGCAGTATGCGTACCAGGTTTAAAAACGGGGATAAGTGCCATAAAAAATGCTCCAACAAATTGATATAGAGCATCATGACTTATTTTGAGAAAAGGGTAATCTGAACGCGGGCAGATAATTTTTTAATGATTTGGAAAGGGGAACGGCAAAATAATAGAAGAAATATACACTAAAAACTTATTATAAAGCATTTACAACACGATTAAAGTGATTCGTAAACAAACTAATTAGCCTTTTTTAGTAAAGTGGCTTAAAACGCGTTATATTGCGTTTTAAGCAAAACCCAAGTTCTCACGCACAACATCGACCAATAGCAATTTATCTTGGGCACTAATACCTAGCCATGGTCTTGCTGGAATTACCAATTGTTTTACTGGACGACCACCAACATTTAATGCATTAGCGCTGACGGGTTTAATAATTCCGCCAAATTGATGGATAGCACCGTACACTAGATTGGTACCAAACAATAATGTATTACCTTCAATCTGCCAATGCAACGTACTTCTTAGATTACCATCTAGCGTTAAAATTTTATCTTTTTGTTTGGGTTTAGATTGTTGATACCACGGTGATAATGCTTGCCATGGTATACCGTCTGGAGATTCTTGTGCATTAAAGCGTGCTTCATGAATATCAAGTAATACTTCGCCCATATGACTAAATAAACGTTGAGTATCATCTATGGCTGCTTCAATATAAAGCATAGCATCAAGTGCATCTTGTATATTAAACTCAATATTTACGCCAGTCATTTTTTCACCTATACTAGTTTGTATGTACGGGCAGCTTCCGCCAAAGCCTCGAATCCCACGTACAGCGACCCAATCGTGGCGGTGATTGGGTTTTATTTTATGTTCGTTTAAACACTCGAACACCAACCCTCAGTTGCTCTAGATAGTCGGGGTTATCAGGCGCAAATGTCGTCACACCGAGCCAACCATCATCACCCACTTCAAATACCGCAAGCATTGGCTTAACTTCACCATCAATCATAAAACGCGAGATATAACGCCGACGAACTACCGATTTTTGTAGATGATCAAAGTATTCCATTCTTGTCCAAATTTCATCGGGCAGTTTTAACGAATCCGCAAGTAACAATAAAAATTGCTCACGACCACGTTTTGTAACTTTCAATTCACCAGTTTTGCTAACAGTGAAAAGCTGTTTACCGATTACTAATGCATCACCGGCTACATCTTTAAAAATAGCTGGTTTAGTTAACGTTGCGCCAAATTTATTTAAGAAAATATTGGCATAATCTGCTTCAGTTAGGCCTTTTTCTAACAGTCTATTTTTACTTACTTCACGGATAGCTGGCCATTCATCAGTTGCTTTGCTTGATGGTAAACCTCGTTTTAAAGTTGGATCTGTATCTAATGGATTTGGTACAAAATTATCAAGTCTTGATTGTCCGGGGATATGTTCAAAACTTGGGTCAATCCCTTCTGGCACTCTTACAATACGCGGATTACCACTATTTTCACCAATCACTCTATCAACCCAATTTATTGTTGGTGCTTTGTCAGGTTGGTGTTTTCCCATTCTTTTTAAATCACCTTTAGTTCGCCCACGAACACGACATTGACAACCATAGCCATTGGGTGGAAAGTGAGTATTCCACCAAGGATCATTAAAATCTAATACCAGATGATCCCAACTTTGATGAAGTTCACGAGGGTGTTCAACATAATCACTATGCAAATATTCCATATATGGAAATTTAGCATCACGTAATTGTTGATAACGTCCAGCTTGATAAGATGAATTTAAATTCGTTTCATAGATGATACGAGTACGCCAGTTAAAACCGCCGTTATAACTCCAACCATAACGTTCTACTATCTCAGCAAAGTCTTTACGGAACTCATCCAGTGTAGTACCTTGGCTAATTGCTTTATCAATAGCTGCACGAAAATCATTTAGTAATGCATTACGATTAGCACCCGCCACAACAAAGGCATAATCATGCTCATTATTGTAGATATCTACATAGCTGTTTGTGGGCACATTTGCTTTACGTCTGAAGAATTCAATTTGCTCTTTAAATGGCAACGAGCCATATGCGACATTAACCATTTTTGCTATCCTCAAGTAGTTCTGTGCGACCTGCTAAATTAGCTGCTGTTAATGCTTCAGCCATGACCTTTGCATATTCATCTAATTGCATATCGGGAATTAGCTTAAATAACTTATCACGTAATTCTTCTAATGATTGTACGCTATCAACCAGTTCTTTAATTTGATTAATCCATTGGTCGGTAATAGGTTGCATCTCGGTATTTAAACGATTTGATTGCAACACAGGTGCAAAGTTATTCGGTTGCTGTTCGGCAAAATCAACGTTTTTTAAAGATTGCACATCAATCGGTTCTGCTGGTGCTGGTTGCGGTTTTTCTTCCCATTCCCCGCCGTACGTATCTTGCACATGAGCTAACGTTGGGCGGTAGCCAGTGGATTCAATAATATTTTTATCACGTTCTGACATTGATTTTAAATCTTCTGGTTCATCAAAAATACGTGAAACCTGAGGAACAGCAGCACCGGGAAAATTCATCTGTGTAAACCATGTACCAGGTCCACGATTCCAGCTTTCACACATTACATCAGAATCTGATTTAGCAATTGATGTTAGTACCGCAGCTTGTAATGACTCATCACCACCGATTGAACTAGATGCACCACCTGAAGAAGTGATTTGCCCAACGGTTACACGCCTAATTGCTTCGTTCATTGAGTCATAGAATGCCTTATAATCGCCTGCGCCTGAGCGTGCTATTTGTAGCAATTCAAGCGTCATGCCATCTGGCATGATGATGCCTGAATCGGTCTGAATTGCACGAGTGAGTGACAGTAAGTCCCGTTTTTGTTCAGGTGTTGCACCTGTACTATATTTTCCCACAGCCGTTGGCATGCCGAATTTTTCCAGAAAAATTAGCCAGAACTTAATATCATTGCGTTTAAAAAAGCTTGGCCAGTAAAGCCAGTGAGCAAGTCCAAGTCCATACGGTTCATCATCATGATCGGCACCTGTGGCATAATGCCAAAAGTACGGTGCATCACAAGCAACACCTTCATGCATATTATTGGGCGTTAATAAGCGCAGTTCACCCATTGGAGTAAACCGAAAACGACGCCGATCACGAACTTTGATATCATTAATCCAATATAGATTATCTTTGATGCCATAAATTAACTCCGCCACAGCATAACCGTAAAAAACACCGTAGTGCATTAACTTAGTTACACGATCAAATCCCACCGACTTCAGTAACTCACTCATAGCTTCAGCCGCTTCGGTATCAATTGGTTTATCTCCACCTGGTTCGACTTTCCATTCGCGAGAGATTACTGCATCTTGGCGCTGAGTAAATGCTGATTTAACTTCATCGTCGTTTAAAACTTCTTTATAAATATCTAAACGGCCACCACCCCGATTACGAAGCACACTATCATCGGGTAGCGCTAGTGCACCCACATAGGGACGAGTAATATCATTACCATCACCTGTTCCGGCTACTTCACGGCCAGTTTCAACGCTTGGCTTTTTGCCTTTAGACCATAACATCAAATAAATCCTCCAAAATCGTTACCGCCACGAACTGTTCCAAAACCAGTATCGGCAAATTGTCCAAATGATGAATCATTCACATAACCATATAACTGATGATAAATATCACGCTCGCCTGTTGATTGTCCTTCAATTTGTGCCGTTTTATTTAACGTTGCATACCAAGCTAAGCAGCCAGCAATTGCAGAGTCACCGTGGCGAACTAAATCAGGATCTTTTAAGTCCTTCCTCTCCAGTTTCGGTACCATTGGAATTCCGTCAACAGAGCGTACGGCACGTAAATCTTGCTCAATATTTGAATCACGTGGAATATCAATTGTGCCATCTTCAAATGCGCTGATAAATTTTTGCATCCACAGTCCATACCATTGGCGGTTTAAATTAATTTCTGCAATAAATGGTCGACCAAATTTATCTGCTGTATATTCAGCTAAAACCATGCCAGGGCCCGTAGCATCCATTGCACCACCCATTAAGCGCGGTAATTTGCTAATAATAAAAAATAAAATCTGCTGTTGTTGAGCGGATGGTACATTATTTAACTCAACCGAAAATGGCACTTTACGCATTAAATTTTGTTCAATAGCCATTGGCCAAATAACTGAAAAATGGCGATGTCTAGCAAAGTCCATTCCAAAAACATGCTCATGTTGGTGATTTAAGACTGCTATCAATGGCTCTATATCTTGCTGAATCCAGTTATCACACCACGAAATGCGATCTAATTCATCTTTTTCAGCAAAATCATCACCGCAGATCAAGCGCAATACTGGACGTTCCTCACGCATAGCACGTTCAATCCAAACACCCGGAATACAGACACCTTGACCATCACGAGGAATAGCATCAAGCTCTTCACGCATAGCGGCTTTATTTGGTCCGTATGAATTACGAATTGTTGTATACCATTTCTTTTTTGACTCAATGGTTGGCTCTTCTCCTTTCATATAACAAACACGTTCATATAGACCGTTAGCAACAGCATCATCAAATGTCACTCGGTAAACTTGTGCTGTGTCACCATATATACCGTTTTCGATATCGATAACAAATTGATTAAATGGATTGAATTTACCATTATGTGATGAAATAACGATGATGCGACCTCCCCAGATTAATAAAGCTGTTGCGGCATCAAGTACACATTGTACGTCTTGGTGAAACGCAGCCTCATCAATAATGACTAAACCTTGTAAACCACGGATATTAGCGGGACGAGAAGATAACGCCGTAATTTGATAGCCTGATGAAAAACGAATTCGGTACGCCGTGATATAACGTGAATTTTTATTTTCATCAACATCTTCAAATAGAAACTCTTCAATACTTGATACTGATGATGATTGTTGCTCGGCAATAACTTTAGAAAACTTGGCACAATAGCCGATAAATTCAAGGCCTTTTTCTTTTGTGTCACCAATATAGAAAACATTCATACCACCAGCAGATTTACGAGCACCAGCGACAAGTACCGCTTCAAAACTGAATGCAAAAGTAATACCTGTACGACGACCTTTCGGAATAGCTAAAATAGCAGCTTGAATTTTTAACGCTTCAATTTGGTGTTTCATCAACACGCCATCAAATAACGGATTAAAATTATCAGGAATATCACGGGCACGGGCGGGTAATTCTTCCCATTCAATCACTCTAACGGTGGATGCAAGTTGCTTCATTATTTGATCCCTAATACTTTTTCTTTCCAGAATTGGATTGAATTTTCATCAAGACCTTGTGCTTTGGCTACACTATTAAGATTTGACTCTTGCTCGCGCAATAACTTGTCACGTGCTGCTTTTTCGATTTCCTGCCGCTCTTTAAAACTTAATTGACGGGCTTGCATGGCTTCTTTAGCGGCTTTCGCTAAAAAACTAATATCCTTGATAGTGATATCTTCTGATTCATGCGCCTTAAATGCAGCACGCGTTGCCAGCGTTGTAACAGCCTGAGCAAGTAGTGCCCCTGATTTATCATCAACACTATCACCAAGTTCATCAACCAAAATACGTGATGCTGTTTCAATTTCACGTAAGCTATTAGTCATTTCATTAAAACCTTTTTGATAGCGGTGAAGACTAGAACGGCTTGGCGTATCAGTACTTGGGAATTTTTGTTGCAGCTCTGCAATCATTTCATCAAGAGTAAGTTGATCTGCTCGTAGTAGTTTCTCAATATAACTACGTACCTCAGGCTCTAGTTTGTGGATCGTTGATTTACGTCCCATAATTACGCTCCTGCGCTTGGACGTTTTACACCAGGCACAACAACTTTACCAGTGGCCACATCAGCACCAAAATCGGTTAAACGAGCAACAACAACACTACCGATTGTTTCGGTTTTAATTAAGTCTTGTTGTCCAAGCCAACTTAAATGGGTTTTAACTTGATCACGACTAATAGCGTGGCCATAGTGATCTAACGCACTATAGATAATACTAGAATTACTGCTATAACTTGGCATTTCATATAAGATACGCAAAATAACCAAACGTTGATCTTCTTTTAAAAATTCAGCGTAGCTCATAATTCCTCACTTGTTCTTTAATAAAAATTGGTTAATGTTATCTAATTGACGAGATAATCCTGAAAGCCGATCAGATAACTGATTTAAAGTAGCTTCATTACTACTTAATTTTTCAATCAATTTTGTTACCTGATGCTGAGTTGGTAATGACTTAACCGTCTCTTCAACTTGTGTTACTCGAATACGTAAGTCTAGTAGCTCTTTTTGGCTAGCCGATTGGCGACCAATTAACCATGAGTAAACGCCAACCACCGCCATTACAGCCCATTGCAGAAACTGCCAGTTAAAGGTAAGTTCATTAAAATTCATCGTTGTTTATTCCTTTTTTCTTCCAATACTGCACATTCAATACATAAATCAGTAACGACTAACTTTCGACGTGCTTCAGCTATAAGCTCTTCACAGATTCGACAATACAGGCTTGATACTCCCGTTTTTGCTTGATGTTTTGCTAATATTCGTTCTCGTGCTTCCATTTCAACAGTTGATGCTAAATCAGCGTTATCCATTGTTTACCTCGTTGATATATTTTATTAGTTCAATAAGTCGACCTGAGCACTGCCCGTATTGATCATAAAGCTGTTTTAAGGCTTCAGCTAAACCATCCGCCGTATTATTTCGCCGTTTTACGGGTAATTCGCATGGTACCGTCAGTTGTGCTGGTAAAACCATGGGTTGTTGCTTGAGCGGCATTTGCATGGGCTGAGTCGATGAACTGCAAGACACTATCATCAAACACGCAATGACTGCGATCATTAGCCGTTTTGTTAAGTGCATCCTGTAATGCTTGAGTTGATTGTTCATCATATAATTTCCTTTCTGCTATCTGCTGTGACAATGAATAACTTGCATCATTAGCGTTTTTAGTTAGTTGCTTTGTGCTCTCAATCAATTGACTTAAAGTATCCATTGCTTGTTGTGCTTCTAAAGCAATATATTCTTGTTTAGCCATTGATTTGCCATGACTGATACCTAATTGGTAAAGTGAACCAAAACCAACAATCAAAATTATTCCCAACAAAAAATAACTTTTATTGCTCACAAAAAAGCTTTTGATTAATTTGTATATATTTTTAATCATTACAAACTCCTAAACCCCAATTCTCAGAAATATAAACAGGCTGCCAACGGTAGATAATGCGAATCGGATAATCACGGTTTTCTTTAAAATTAATGCTCTTACGTCCGCCATTAATATTTTCAACTACACCCCAGTAGTGTGTGGCATCTTGGTATTCTCGTTTTGCTCGCTGACGATCACGATTAACCCAACCCAAACCACCGTTATAAGCTGATAAAACAAATCCCCAGTGGTCACAATCACTAGCCACTTTATTTACACGTTGATATAACCAATAATCATATTGAACTAAGGCACGCAGTGCCCAAGATGGGTTGTACGGCTCATTACTACCCAATGATTTAGGGTAAGCCCCTGCAATCCAATCAGCCGTAGTTGGCATAAACTGAGCCAAACCTTGAGCACCCACATGTGATTTTGCGTTTACTTTCCATCTTGATTCCTGATGAATTTGCGCTGCAAACAATGCAATTGGCGCATCAAGACCAAAAATTGCACGTGCATTACGTGTCAGTTCCCGTTGATGTTGCTTAGCATCATTTGGTACACCTGCTATAGCAGGCGTTAAATGACAACTAAATAGCATAAATACAATAAGTAAGGTTAAGCAACGCATGGCTATAATCCAAGTGTTACGCCAAGAATCACAGCGGAAACAATCAACGCCCGACGAATCAGAACAACCGCAAACAGAGTTCGATACTCATCAAGAACAGGGTATTCCGCACACATTTTGGAATCCATTGCCTCTGGTTGTTCATTGTTTTCTAAAGACTCAATATATTGCTTGGTATAAAAATCAGGACCAAACTCTTTCCAATCGTTATATAAATAACCTCCAGGAGATGCATAAGGGAAAAGCGCACGGTCAAGGTGATAACCAACAACAGCAGAAAGTAAAACAAGAGATAGTTTATAAACTACAACAGGCAACTGTTGAGGTGATAGTAGCGTAATAATTGCAAATAAAGTAATAGCGACTAAATACCATTTAAGCAGACGAATTTGGGATAATTTTTTGATAGGGTGTTCCATAAAAAACCTCATAATTAATTAGTAATGTATGAGGTTATTATGATCTTACTTACTTGAAATGTAATTTGAACGGGGGCAGATTATTCATTAACAATCTTAATGTAATTGATATTTTCAATTATAAATAACGGTATGATTGAGGTGCCACAATATTATTACCCAAATAGTTCAAAGGTTTAGGTTCCTCATATTGAGTCACTCTACCAACAGCGATAGCAAAGGCTTGTTGTTTTTGTTCAAAATATGCGTCATAAAACCGCTTACTTATACCCGCATATTTTTTTGTTTTTTCCCACACTAAATCAGGATTATCCGATATTACGTAATCTATATCAAATTCTCCAACGACTTTTCCAACAGTCATTGTCGCATAAATCACTATAGTCTTAACCGATTTATTTTTAGAAATATTTTTTCTAAATTCAAATCGTTTTTCACCAGATAATATTTTTGTAACAAATTCTGGTTTAATTGATAATAAGACTTTCATTAATTTCACCTAGTTTTAATATTTTTTCAAATTGATTATCGCTTAGTTTTAAACAAGACCATCTTTCTTTTTCGTTCAAACCAACCTCATTGATTAGTATTGCTCTATTGGGGTGACGAGATAATGCGATATTATATGTAAACTTTATTACATAACAAGGAGAATAAGTTTTTGTAATAATTTTTAGAATATAATTGATTCAATTCATCTAATGTGAATACACTATATTTACTACAATAATCAACAAACTTTTTATTGCTAGAAAAAGAAGAAATAGTCCTTACTTCTTCAATAACACAGATTGATGTCGTAACGGCAGAATAATAGGCGCTTTTACCTTCTTCCCTTGTTCTATAAATTACTACAATATCGCCTTTATTAAAATTACCAGTCATTGGGATATTAGAAATATAAACTTTATGAATACTATTTGTATGAGAAACATCATCAATTATTGAGCTTGATTCTGTTTTTAAAATTGAATCAGGGAAAAGTTGAGTATGGTATTTTGGGTATACAGCCAATAAATATTTATTTGTTTTAGTATTAATATATGGGTAATCTTTTTCCAAATCCCCCAAAAAAGTTCTTTTTTTAGTAATACATTTTCTGTACCATTATTACTTTGTTTTGTACCATGTATACAAAAACCATATCGTTTAAAAAGATTAATTAAATAATTATGTTTATCAAAAACTGTAACGTATATCCCTGAAACATTATTTGCTACGGCGTTATCAAATGTTTTTTTATAAAACGCTCACCACGTAATACTCCTGCCGGGTTGAATTTAAATGTACCAATCTTTAGATAACGTCCATTAGTTAATGGAGGAGTAATATCATCAACATTATTTTCTAACTTTAAATACATAAAACCATCGATAGATGAATAATTATATAAAACAAATGCAGTATCTTTTGTTTTTACTTTCTTATTCCACCAATCAACAAAGCCATGAGCATAATCGCGTTTTAACGAATCAAAAAAAGGATCTAAAAAATTAACTTCTGCGAATTTTTGTATCTTTAAGTTATCCATATCTATCCCTCATATTCAAAATTGACAATAGTTATAGGTGTTTATTATATTTAGCCATTAATGTTAATTATTCTATTACTGTCAAACTTACTCTTCCCCACAATCTTTCTTCTTTTCAACTTCTTTTAATTGCTCCAACCGCCTATTCGCATCTTTGAGAGCTTCAGCCAATCCCAAATTTAATCATTTTTATTACAATTAACTTTCCATTTTTCCTCAAACCATTCTTTATTAATCAATGGTTCAATAGTAAATTTCGATGTTTCTGTATCGATTAGTGAACCATTTTTTGTAATATCAACTTTAACAAAAAAACGAAGAGGGAAACCATAATAATTACCATACATGTCTTTAAAATCAGCGTAGCCACAGACATAACTACGAAATGCATCATCGGAACTATTATTTTCTTCTACAAAGTATACTCGGCTAAATTTTGGATCTTTCAAGTGTTTTTCAGCTCTCTCTTTTCCTAAATCAACAGCCAACTTATCATTTGGATAATCACAGCCCATTAATAAAATCGAAATACAAAATAACCATAATTTTTTCATCTTTAATCCTTAAAAAATAATCGCCCCCAAAATAAAACCCACGGCAAATATTGCTAACGTGGGTTTTATTTGAGTTCTGAACAAAGTTATTGTTTGGTTATATAAATTTTGATTATTTAATTTCTCTAAATTAGAAAGTTCTTCAACATAATTTAATACATTTTGTAGCTGCATTTTATTAAGCCGTTTTAAATCTGAAGTACAAAATTGCCGTTTACTGTAATGATTCATCTTATCTTTTAATTCATCTTTGCCATTAATTTCACAAAGAATCAAATGGATAAGCATTTTGCAAGATGCTTTTTCTTTAGCTGCTTCAAATTCATCAGTTAAAAATTTATCAGCAATAGGAAATTGTGAAACAGTTATTTCATTAATACTACAAACACCAAGAGTAGCGTGTAGTTTAAGCCATAGTTCTGGTGCCGTTAACTCCCCGTAGTTTTCAATATCAGAAATTAAACTATTAAGGGATTTTCGTTGAGCGGGAACCAACGGGCGAGTATCTAATTCATCATCATTACTTGACGTAATATTATAAATATCTCTACCAGCTATTTGTTCTGCCGTATTATCTTGAAGTCCAACCGTCACTTTGTTTTCCGCCTCCTAGTTGTATAAATATTTCCACCAGCAATTTGACCTTCACCTCGAATTGTATTATTCGAAATATTAACCCCTGTCTGCTGAGCCGTTCCTGCCGTTAGTGCACCTAAGGCTGCCGCTTTAATTGCCAATGGTGCTGTTCTAAATTTGTCAATTAAATCTTGCTCATCAATAGATAAATTATTTGTTGTTCTAATACCAGTTACAACATATTGAACATCTAACCCAAAATTGGCTAATGTAGATAAATATAACGCATCGGGAAATCTCTCACCTTTTTCATAATTAAGTTGAGTTAATTTCTTTACATTAGCAATTTCTCCCATAGCAACTTGGCTAAGGCCCATACGTTCACGTTCTTCTTTTAGTCTTAATCCGATATTTTTTTGCATACTTTTTATCTTGACAGGTATAAATATTTATACCATAATTTAACACATAATTTATAAATCACTTATTAATAACTTATATCCAAGGAGCTAAAAATGTCTAAAGTTCTCACTCCCGAACAAGTTAAACAACAATTTCAACAAAAAGGTAAAACTATCAAATCCTGGGCGATTGAAAATGGTTACCACCCCGTTGTTGTTTATAACGTTTTAAACGGTTTAAGTCGTGCTCATCGCGGTAAAACACACGATATAGCAGTAAAACTTGGCTTAAAACAAGCTTACTAATGCTGATTGTAACAGTTTTTCATATACAGAAAAAGGGCGAAAAACATGAACAAATCACAAATTTCAACATCTGGTACTCGGATACTTAAGGTACTAAAAGCGCTTAAAGGTTATACATTAACGGGTTTATCTAATGGCGATATCGCAAAGATGATCAATGAATCACCTGTTAATGTAACGCGTTCACTTCAAACACTAATCGAGGAAGGACTAGTAATTAAGTTAGATAATGGTTTGTTTGCTCATAGTGTGCAAATGTTGCAAATAGCCCAAGCACATGCAATTCACATCACTAAAATGCAAGACCAAATAACAGAAATCAATCAGCGTATTACGGCTGGCGCAAGATAAGGATAACCAAAATGGCAAGAACCGCAAACAAAGCAAAAGAAGAAATTGAACTACCTGCAATTGATGAGCAAGGGATTAATGACGCAATGAATACCATGACTAGTATTCAAAGTGAATATAACGAAGAACGTGACCTAGTTAACCAACTTTTAGGTCAGGCTCAAATGGCTGATGCTTTTGCTAAATTTTCCCTAACAGTTAGGACTTCTAAATTAAATTTTGTTAAAGAAAACAAACTATATCGTAATTTGAAAGGTAAAAAAAGTCCTAACGGTTATGACTTTTTAACAGGAACTTGGGAAGAATTTTGTAATTTATTAGGTATATCTGTACAGAAGGCTGATTTAGATATTCAAAATTTAAAAGAATTCGGAGAAGAGGCTCTTGAAAGTATGTCTCAAATGGGCATTGGCTACCGTGAATTACGCCAATACCGCAAACTGCCCGAAGACCAAAAAACGGCATTAATTGAAGTTGCTAAAGCAGGCGATAAAGAAGCCTTAGTTGAGTTAGCAGAAGAGTTTATTGCTAAAAATTCTAAAGAAAAAGAGCAGCTCAAAAAAGAAAATAGTAATTTGCAAGCTGACTACAAAGCATTAAGCAAACGTAATGCTGATGTAGCGAAAGAAAAGGAAGAATTAGCAATAAAACTAGCTCAATTTGAAATGAAAACCGTGCCACTTGATGAGCGTTTAGAGCCGTTTAAAAAACAGATAGCAGAAACACAATCACGCATTGATGAACTACTAGAACAACAACGCCAATATGTGCAATTAATGGATAACTTCCAAAAAGAGAGCATAAAAAGTGATCCTAATTATGACCCTGAACAACCATACTCATTACCACCATCACTGGTGATCACATTGATGACACTACACGAATCGTTAAAACTAACTGTTGCACAGTCCAAAACCACTTACCGTGAATTATGGATGAACTTTGCCGATGATATTGAACCTGCATTGAGCGATGGTGACAACATTATTAATGAAGCATTAAACAATTAAACACAGGTGATTATGATGATCGCGCCGAATATTCGTGAATATCTAAATAATGTTGCCATCAAACTTGATAATGCTGGTCACGGTCAACGTGGTCAGATATTGGATGAAGCACAAACATTTTTAGGTTATTCAAGACAAACAATCTACAGACAGTTAAAAAAAGTTTGCGGTTGGTCAAGTGAGCGTAAGGCTAGAACGGATAAAGGAAAAATATTTGTTTCAACTGATTCATTGTTAGCACTGGCAACAATGAGCCGTGAATCAGCACGTGATAATGGCAAACAAACCATGTTCACCACCACCGCTCGTGGCATACTTGAGCAAAACGGGCATGAGATTAATGTGAGTAATGCAACTCTAAACCGTTTGATGAGACAAAGGAAGCTAAATGTAAAAGCACAACAAGCTGCTAACCCTGTGCAATCATTACGTGCATTACATCCGAACCACGTTCACGAAATCGATCCGTCACTATGTTTGATTTATTACATGAAAAATAAACAACATATTATGCGGGATCGGGATTTTTATAAAAACAAGTTAGAAAATTACGCAAAAGTTAAATATAAGGTTTGGCGTTACACTTTATACGACAAGGCATCAGGAATGATTATACCGTGGTATGTTGAAGCTGCTGGCGAAAACCAACATTCATTATTCCAATTTTTAATGTTTGCGTGGGGTAAGCAAGATGGACGTTTATTTCATGGTGTACCACAGCTGCTTTACTGGGATAAAGGTTCATCCAATACTTCATCAGCTATCAAAAACTTATTGGACCATTTGGAAGTGAAATACCTTGAACACGAGGCAGGTAATGCGCGTGCCAAAGGTGGTGTGGAAAATGCCAATAATATCATCGAAACACAGTTCGAAAGTCGTTTAAAATTTCAACCAGTTAACAGTATTGATGAATTAAATCATGCAGCAATGAACTGGGCAGAAGCCTATAACGCCAACAGACTGCCAGGACAAGATACACGTTTACGTCGTATTGGACTTGCTGAACCTGTATCACGTCAATCGCTTTGGCAGCATATTACAGCAGAACAATTACGAATATTGCCGTCAGTAGAAATTTGCCAAGCATTAATGGCAAGTCGAGAACAAGAGCGCCAAGTTAAAGCGGATTTAACCATTAGTTTCAAACATCCTCAAGCTGACAGTTCACTGATTTATAGTTTAAAAGGCTTAGATGGTATTACTGTTAAAGATAAAGTCAGTGTGCGTTCATTAGTTTACGGTGATTGTGCTATTCAAATTGAAGTCCCCCGTTATGACGGTGAAGCACTGATTTATCGTGTTGATCCAGATCGCAATTTTGATAAGTTTGGACAACGTTTAGATGCACCAGTGATTGGCGAGGAATATAAATCTAAAGGTGATACTGAAATTGAACAAGCAACAAAAGCGATGGATCAAGTGGCATACCCAAACATGACCGAAGATGAAATCAAAAAAGCGAAGCAAAAACAAGTAGCACCGTTCGGCGGTCAGCTCAATACACTCAGTTATCTAGAAGATATTAATCATCCTGCTTACTTTGAACAAAAAGGCAATGAAATTGAAACACCGGAACATTTAAAGCCAGCTACCACAACATTAACGCTAACCGCGGCTTTAATGCGTATTACCAGTTCAATCGGTCGCAGATTAACAACTGATGAAAATAAGTGGCTATCCGCTCGTTATCAAGATGGTGTTCCCGAAGATTCGTTAGAATCACTGATTCGTACATTTACAACGCCCGTTACAGCAATCGCAGACGGTACAACAGGTTTTAGGAGTGTTAAATAATGTTGAAATTAAAAAGCGTAATGAAGCAATTCAATATCAAACAGGCGCAACTCGCTAAACATATTGATTATAAAGGCAATTCAATCAGCCAAGCAGTAATTAGCCAGCTCGTTAATCACAATATTTGGCCACGCTCTATTAAACATGAAGAACTAAAGCAGAAGATTGAAAAGGCATTAATAAAATTAGGTTTAAGCAATGATTATTTACTAAATATTTTTGAAGAAGAAACTGACACAGCCGAAATCTTGGCGGACGACGCTGTGCCAGTTGACTCAAATGAAAATGAACATTTAACAAAGGAGTCAGCCTATATGTTACTACGAAAACAAACTATAAATCGAGATGCGCGTGCACATTTTCGCATTCCTCGTGACCCGTTCACTGACGAAATGACCGAAGACGCTGATGTTTATCTATCTGATGATATCCGTTACGTTCGTGCAGCAATGCGTCAAACAGCCAAGCATGGTGGAATGCTGTCAGTGATAGGTGAATCGGGAAGCGGTAAATCGACATTGCGACATGATTTAATTGATTGGATCAATATTAATCATGAACCAATAACTGTTATCGAGCCGTATGTACTAGGTTTAGAAGACAATGAGGTTAAAGGAAAATCGCTCAAAAGTATGGATATAAGTAGTGCAATTATAAGCGCTATCAACCCCCAAGCTAAACCAAAACGTAGTGCAGAAGCCCGTGCAAGGCAAATGCACGAATTACTGAAAAATAGTGCGCTATCAGGTCGTAAACATCTGTTAATTATTGAAGAAGCACACGGATTACCAATTCCAACGCTAAAGCATCTAAAGCGATTTTATGAACTGCAAGAAGGTTTTAAAAAATTACTATCAATAATTCTAATTGGACAAACAGAGCTACAAACAAAACTATCAGAGTATAACCCAGAGGTTCGTGAAGTTGTGCAACGCTGCGAAGTTGTGAACTTAAAACCACTTGATTTTAAAGTTGAAGAATATATCAAGCATAAATTTTCACGTGTTGATATGGACTATACAACATTATTTGATTCATCTGCATTTACTGAAATCATCAATCGGTTACGTGTTGCAACAACACGTCGAGGTGAAAAACAAGTGCGATCATTATGCTATCCATTAGCAGTAAATAACCTTGTTTCTAACGCATTAAATCTAGCTGCACGCATTGGTGCGCCAAAAGTTACAGGTGAAATAATTGTTGAGTGTATCAAAGATCGAGGAGATATCTGATGAAAAAGAACCAACTAATCAGTAATAACATCAATGCGGTTAATAAGGCTGTAAATATATTATCTAATGAAGAATTAACTGTCATTGGTTTTTATCATGATTCACTTTCAAAGCCAACTATTGAAATTGAGCATCACCCTAAGTGCAATAAATATATAGATGCTGGTCAAGCAACGTATTATCGACACGAAGGGCACTATCGATTTGGGCAGTTTGAATTAAATGGCTGTCGAGTTATATGGAAAGAACGTGATATTAGTCGCTTGCATTAATCGAATAGGAGCTATAGAAATGATAAAGACTAAAAAACGTATTAAAGCTACCGCATCAATCTATGTTGTGCAATCTAAAGAACAAGCATCAGAAGCTATTAAATATTTGGGCGATATACAGCGTGAATTAATCCGATTAGAAACCGAAATGAACGACAAAATCGCAGATATTACAGAAAGTTATTCATCAAGTATTGAAGTGTTAAAAAAGAAGGCGACAGAAATACAAAAAGGTATCCAAATTTGGTGCGAAGCAAACCGTGATGTTTTAACAAACAATGGTAAAGTTAAATCAGCCAATTTAGTTACTGGTGAAGTGCAATGGCGTAACCGCCCACCGTCGTGTGTTATTCGTGGTTTAGAAACGGTTATAGAAACACTAAAAAAGCTAAAACTGGAACGATTTATTCGTACAAAAGAAGAAATTAATAAAGAAGCTATTTTGAATGAACCAAACGTTGTCGCTCATGTGCCAGGTATTACCATTAAAAAAGATGTAGAAGATTTTGCGATAGTGCCTTTTGAACAGGAGGTTATCTAATCATGCAAACACAAGATTTTTATATTTTGCATCAATTTATATTAAGCCAGACAGCTAATTTTATAGTTCACTGTAAAGAGTATGGTTTATCTGAATTTGAAGCGGATCGCATCATTGACGAGCTAGAGGAATTAGCTAATGGGTAAATTTTCTAGCCCTAAACGTTATATGCCCGACCATTATATTTCAATCAGCCATGAACATTCATTTATGCGTGAAGTAACTGGTCAGGGTTATGTTGATGGAAAGCTGTACGATGAACTTTATGCTGAATATGTAAAATTAAAATCAGCTAAAACATTAAAACAGCGTTTTGTTAGTTTTTTAAGGTGTTTTTATGACAAATAATAATGAAAAGTATATTGAAAAAATCAAAAAACTTTTAGCGTTAGCAAAATCAACAAATCCCAACGAAGCTGCTATTGCTATGAATCAAGCCATCAAATTGATGGTAAAACATAATATCAGTAATAAAGATGTGGAATTATCTGAAATTGAGGAACATGTGTCAAAACATGCCCCTTCAAATGCAGAGAAACCACCAAGATATTTTTCAATATTAGTAAGTATCATTTCAAGCGCATTTGGCGTGCGAGCTTATTTTACTCGGGAAAACAATAAACGAAAGGTTTCATTTTATGGACTAAGGGAACGACCACAATTAGCCGCTTATACCTTTGACGTTTTAAGTGTTCAATTAGTTAAAGCTCGGAAAGAATTCTTATCGCAACAAAATGGTAATTGTAAAAAAATCACTAAAATTAACCGAGCTGATGCGTTCTGTGTTGGCTGGGTTAATGGTTTTTATCAATTAATTGAAGATTTTGCAATGACTGATGAGGAACTAAATCTATTAGCTGAATATAGAAAGACAAAAGAGTTATCGCCAGCTAAGGTTAGAGATGCTAAAAAGTGTAATGGTTCAGATTCTTCACAATTTATTGGTTACTTACAAGGTAAAACCGCTCAATTGAATCATGGTGTATCAAATTCAGGTTATTCTCCATCATTAATAGGGGGTAAATAGATGAAATCTAAATATATCAAGCTGATTCATATTGCAAAATCTCAACTTAATCTTGATGACGATACCTATCGTCATCTATTACTGAATATAACTAAAAAAACTAGTACCAAGGATATGACAGTTTGGGAACTGGAAAAAATTCTAAATCACCTTAAATCAAAAGGTTTTAAAGTTAAATCATCAAAAAAAACAGGGAAGATAACTGCTACAGAACCAGTTCATAAAAAAATACGCTCATTATGGCTAGAGCTAGCTGATGCAGGTGAAATCAAAAATCGTTCTGAAAAAGCTATCAATTCTTATGTAAAACGTATTACTGGTGTTGAAGTGATGGATTGGATTACTCAAAAACAAGCAATGGTTGTAATTGAAAGCCTAAAAAGTTGGCTAGAACGCGTCGCGTAACAAGGAATAAAAATGAAATTAACACGTTGCCCAATTTGTCATAATGAAATTAATTTAGAAGCATTGGTAGAGGATGATTCAGGCAGAGAACTACTTATATTAGTAAGTAATTTAAACTATGGCTGTGCTAAGCCGATGATTGCCTATATTGGTTTGTTTCGTACTCAAAAATCAAATTTGAGTAACTCACGAGCGGTAAATTTAATAAATGAGGTACTACAACTTTTTCAACCAAGTAGGCATCTAGCACACGCGCTACGGGAAACGGTTAATAATATTCACGCTAAGCGTTTAACTAGTGAGTACAAACCGTTTAAAAATCATAATTATCTAAAGTCAGTTTATGATTCTACTAAACATTTATTTGCGTACGTTGAACATAAAGAAGAAGAAGACAAACCCGCTCGTAGCAGTAATGAAGAGTATTTTGAACAGATGTATAGGGCTGGTGTTGACTTTAGTAAATTAGAAAAAAATATACCAGGCGCACTAGATTGGTATAAGAAGAAAACAGGAGCGTAAATTATGACCAAGTCTGCAATATCTATTAAACGTCATGAACTGCTAACGCATATATCATTATCTGTGGCTAATGAAGCCATGGATTATGGTCTACCTGAAGATATTGCGGTTCATCTTGGCGATAGTATTGCAAATACAATTTCAGAACTGTTCGGCGGTCAGAACATTACGTTTCCACGCGACTACAGATTTAAACTAAACCAACGAGACTTGCAAATCTATGACGCATTTAAAGGCAATAACTACGCAGAACTAAGTCAAAAATATAAAATGACAGAACGAGGTATCAGAAAAGTAATCGACCGAGTTCATAAACGAATGATAAAAGAAAAACAACCAACATTGTTTGATTTTAATGACGCCTAATTAATTTTAGAGCAAAATTTTTTAGGCAATTTTTTATTTCATATCTTGTAACACTTTTTCAAAAAACAATTTCATTATTTCCCTGTTTATTTTGTTATATCCCATTTATCTCATCATTCTGTTATTATTTATCATGTTCTATTTCACTTTCTAACCTAACAGTGTCTTTTTATATGACCGTATCCAACTATTAAAGATAAATAAATAAATAAATAAATAAATAAATAAGTTAAATTTTTATTGCTTTAAATTATAAGTATACATATAATAAGATTACTTATTAAATGGAGAATCAAATCATGAATAAACTATCAATCACATTTTCATTACCAACAACCGCTAAGCCATCAGTGATTTGGCAATATTATGTTGATCTCAATTTGAGAAAATTATGGGAGACCGATTTAGAAGATTTTTATGTAAATGATGGATTAATTTCAGGAGCTAAAGGCATCTTTAAATTGGAAAATATGCCAGAGATGGAGTTCACTTTATCAAAGGTTTTAGAGAATAAGGAATTTACCGAAGAATTTAATATGCCAGATATTGGGCTTTTATCTTTTTCTCATCAAATAATTGAAGTTGAACCTAATCAATATAATCTCAAATCTGAAATTTCATTAAAACCTGTCGATGAATTAGATGACAAACTAGCTTATGACTTTCTAAAGCAAATATCAGATGATATCATTGATAAAACATTTTCATTAAAAAATCTTGTTGAAAGGTAAATTATGACAAAAGTTAATAAGCTCTTAACACGATTCCAAAAGGACTCTGATTCAGTTGGTTTTCTTTTTATGAGGGCTTATTCTTGTTGGCAGACTAAAATAAAAAATTGCCTAAAGAAAGAGTCGATTACTCATCCTCAATTTATTGTACTTGCTACCCTAGCCTATTTATCTGAATATGAAAATGAAATAACACAAATCCTTTTAGCGAAAAAAACGAATATTGATGTCATGACAATTTCACAAATTTTAGAAAATTTAGAAAAGAAATCATTCATCATAAGGATGACTTCAGCTAAAGATAGTCGAGCAAAATCCATCATTCTAACCGAAAGTGGTTTTGAAAAAATCAATAAAACTGTTCCTTTAGTTGAAGAAATTGATCATCAGTTTTTTTCGGTTCTGGGTAAAGACCGTCTTATTTTCAATGAAATGCTATTAACGCTTTTAAAAAATAAGTGAGATATTGTATCTTTCATTATCAATAGACATTAGCAATAAGTAAGTGACTTTCTGACAACATAAATAAAGAACGGAAACATTAACAATTAAAGCACATCCTGATCAATATTATAAGTTTGATAATTTTTTCTTATGTTGCGATTAAATATTACAAATAGTGATGCGTTTAGATTACAAATACTGATCGGATAATGTCTTATTGTGAGTATGAAATTTACCATTTATAGAAGAAAAATTCTTGATGATAGTCTAAATCCTAATGAAAATGTTACCGATATTTTTTTGATTAACTTTGGATAACTTGAAGCTTTTTTCTTAAAATATTTAATGTTAATAAAAATATTTCAAAAACAGACAATTTCTGGCACAAATAATCGATTTACATTATGTTCATTACGGTATTAACTAAAATATTAATTGCATGTTTATTCAAGAAACATCATAACTATTGAAATAGATGATAAAGTTTGGAAAAAAGCAACGATTTAAATTAAATCAATGCATTTCATTCTTATAGTCGATTCTAAAAAAATGATCTTTCGCTTGCATCAAACAATATAAAATTATGATTAATATAGTAATAATTAAAACTCAAAGCTTGGATGCATCTTGTTTAGCTTGATTAATAACAGCTTTAATGATCCATTGCGACAGTGATACAATATAGGAATCTTCTAAATTCCATACATCTTTTAATACTGTAATTTGAGAACCAAAAATTATCGACAAGGTATAAATTAATTTATTATTCAGTTCATCATTTAATTGGGATTGTAATGGTTGCAGTAAATTAGAGAGCACTTCTTTATGATTTCCACGGACAAATTTTTCAGACTTCGATGATGTTGTTGAACGTTCAGTTGCCCATTGTTGTAAAGACAATCGCATTGCTGCCCTTATAGCCCCTTCGTGTTTTATCATGTGGGTAAAAGCAAATGATAAAAAATCATTTATTTTTTTTCCCAAATCCTGTTCGTCGGATTGCCAACGTAAAATTGGTTCGAGTGAATAATCAACAACAGCCGAAATTAAATCACTTTGTGTAGGAAAATAGCGATAGGCAGTTGCCCTTGAAATTTTTGATTTATCTGCTAACTCACTAATGGTTAATTCGTTACCTTCATCTAAAATAGTTAATGCCGTATGTATTAAATGCTCAAATGTACGTTTTTTAACACCTGTATATTTTTGTGGTATTACGATATTTTGTTTATCCATATTATTTTTTTATAAATTATTGCTTATTATGATAAAAATTGATATATTAAATTCTATGAGACATTAGTCTCATTTCTGTTATATACTATTCCATTATATGAGTTATTTAGTAAAAGTATGGAGTTCTATTTTATCCTTTAAGGAGTTTTAATGGCATTACCAAATACGATTTACTTAGTCACAACACAAAACACTAAGTTAGAAGAGAGAGTAAGCTCTTTAAAAAAGCTACTTAATCTCAAAAAACTGACTGTTAAAGTTGTTGATAATTCAACTCAACCTCACCAACGGAATCATTTGGTCGATTTTACTGCCGAGCTAACAGCAAATTACCATATAAATACAAAAGAAGCTATTTATTGTTCTAATAGAAAAACATCTAAGTTTGTTAAGGCGAAGTTATTTATGTTGGTTCAAACGGTGAAGACGCAATTTTAAATTTAGGTGGATATTTTGATAAAGCAATGGAGCAGCTTAAATTATAACAACAGAGGATGATAAATATATTTTACACAATTGTCCGGATTTCAATGGATTTTAGAGTGTAAATTCAATGCAAGGGGAACCAACAGAATTGCGTTAAAATAAACAAAAGACCTATTTAAATTAATTTGACACCAACAATAAGTAAGACATAACGGTGTAACATTATTGTTACACCGTTATTTTTATCTACAAATCCATCATTGAACTACCAATCAATGTCAATATAATCGCTATAAGATTGTCAATTTTCGTAAGTAACTTTACTAATCATTGTTATCTGTGAGACAATCTCAAGTGCAGTATCCTATGTTGTAAATAAGTAATCGCTTTAGAAATGAATGCCTCTTACTTCTGATTTTAATTATTATTTTGTTAACTGACTATAGGAAACACAAAATGAAAGAATATCAAACTGATGTAGCAGCATTTGTATTACGAATTGCTTTAGGTATGATGTTTTTAGCTCACGGTTTTACCAAATTACTTGTTCTCACCCCAGAAGGTACGGCTGAATATTTTCATACCCTTGGATTTCCAGGATTTTTTTCTTATCTTGTTATTGTTTTTGAAATTGGCGGCGGTGCATTGTTATTATTAGGTATTTTAACTCGTGCAATTGCGTTAATTGCCTTCTTCCAACTTGCAATAATCACCATTGTACATTGGACTAATGGTTGGTCATTTACCAATCCGGGAGGAGGTTGGGAGTATCCTGCATTTATGTCTTTAGCTGCTTTCAGTCTTGCATTATTAGGTACTGGTCGATTTAGTGTTTTATCAGGGAAAAAATATACACAAACCGTTTAATCATTATAGGCTGAGTTTTAGGAAAGGTTAGATCCGTCTACGATTACCTTTCCTAAACTTTTAGGTAATAGAGCGATTTGCTTAATCAGATTTATCATCCATAAAGGATTATAACTTCATTAATTACCGCTAATGAATCAAACCTTCAAATTCTTCATTTTATAGCTAATAATGGTTTACTATTGATGCCGACTTGCCGATAAGCTTTAATGGCGCTTTTCCAATTGTTAAAGTCAAACAAGTAAGGTTGATTTAAATCATTTTTGTCCAACTTTGGCCAAATGTCATCAAACATATTTTGCCACTGAACTTGACTCATATTGCTTATACAGTGACGAACATGAAACCAATGTACCTTAGGTAACCTTCTATTATTTATTAAGTTAACACCTGAAAGTAATCCATAAGAAATAAATTCACTTAATTCCTGCATATTATTTAAAATTGTTTTAGCAAGAACGCCACCAACTGCATCATAAACAAGATCTGCCTGTGCAGCAAAATATCTTATAGCATTAGTATCATTTTGGTTTAAAGTTTTAATGCCATATTTATTATAAAATTGAATATGATTATCTGAGCGACAAATGGCAGTTATCGATAACGCTTGTGAATTTCTTGCCCATTTGCACAGTAACTTTGCACAATCGGCCCCACCTGCCGTGACTAAAATATGTTTTTTTTGAGGAGGAAAACGTTTAAGCATCAACCAGGCGGCAACGGGATTAATATAAGCTCGGGCGGCTAAATCATTTTCTATATAATCGGGGATGAGGATAGCATAGTGTGCGGGTGAATCAACAAAATTTTGCCAAGTTCCTTCCCCTCTTAATGGTAATACACGCTTTCCAATCAGGTATTGATGTGTTGAAGGTGCTTCAATAACCACTCCGACACCTTCATAGCCAGCTATCTGTGGCAATATAATACGATGTTGATACGCCCCTGTAATTGGAATAAGATCTGAAGCGTTAATTGGCGCATATAACATTTCGACTCTAATGCAATCTTTTTTTACTAAGGGCTTATTTAAACATTCAAGCTTCAATACATGTTCAGGGATACCATATTGCTTATAACATAACGCAGAGTTCAAATATGATTCCTAAAAGTTATCTTTAATCAGAATAAAATGTCCTCATTATAACTCATTTAATAGTAAATTATTCGATTCACTTTCGACATTTAGATGGTCTTTTTTGTGCCATCCAAATGCATATCAATCAAATTCTAATTATCAATAAGTGAATTCCTTTCGTTGTCTTGATATCACGATACTCGTATAAATGATTCACAGCTTATTATCGTAGTGGATTGCATTAATGCGGACATAAAACTATTATGTACATCTTGTGAATGGATAATATTGCCATTGAAGTCAAGATCACAAATAGTGCAAGCATCATGAACTAAAATCGGTTGATAATTAAGCTCGAATGCACAGCGGTCAGTAGAATCAACGCACATATGACTCATCATCCTACAAATTACTAATTGTGTTATTCCCTAATTGCTCTAACTTCTGTTGCAACTGTGTATGGTAAAAGCTATTTGGATGCGCTTTTTGAATGATCAATTCATTAGGTTTATTAATAGGAAGTAATTTGACATGCAATTGACTACCATAACTATGATTTACAAAAAAAACAGCATTAAGATCCCGGTTAATATGTTGTATATAAATAATAAGTAATTGTTTTTGTCGAAAAAGTTTTGAAGTTTTAGAGTATGTTGCAGAACTTCTTCGGTATTATTTAATGGATAGTTACCGTCAGGTAAGATAATCATTTTGCACAGCAATGAGTAATAATGGTTGAGTCATTTTTCTCTCCTTATATCAAGTTTCGTAATATTATTTTGTAATATTTAACGTTCAAAAAGCATAGCAAATTGAAATGATAAATATCGATGAACTTTCAAATTGAAACAATGGATAAGAAAGATCAAAAAATTTTAAAGGTATTAAGAAATAATAGCCGTCAATCATGGCGGGAAATTGGCGAAAAAGTGTTTTTATCTAGCCAAGCTGTAGGTCAACGAGTTCAAGATAGGCTCAACAAGCATATTATTGAAAAATTCACCATTAAAGAGCAAAAACGACACTTACAATTTATTACTATTTATATGGACACTAATCAATTTGCTTCTTTTGAAAATTTAGTAAAGTATTTTAATGAACTCATTAAATTTTAAAAGATTACTGGCAATGGGTGCTATAGGATTATCAGTCAGTTCGACAATAATGCGTTGACCTCTTTCTTAACTAAAATTACGGATTTTGGTCGTTATAAAGTTTGTCGTCAATTAAAACAAATTTTATAATCAAGTTTGTCTTATTTCATTGATTTATTATCAATTAATAACCGTAATCGGTGAAATATAGAGAAACTCGGCATTTACAAATTTATCTTTAAATTATAAAAAAATGAGTTGATAGTTATTCATTTCTGTTATATTTTGTATAGTAATTTTAATAATTAATTAACTTATTGGTTTTATTTTATGAATTGTTTTTGCGTTTTTGTTATTAAACATCATCACCATCATACCTGATTAGTCTTCGGGCGATTGGTGCTGGAAGACAATTGGTCTTCCGGTGATATCGCGAAAGCAAGCAGAAAACCCTCGGAAGATCAAACTTTCGAGGGTTTTTTTGTTTGTAGTTTAAAAATTTTTTAGAATAAATTGGAGAATAATATGTTGGATAATTCGCGTTTACGTATAGCAATGCAGAAATCGGGTCGTTTAAGTGATGAATCAAAAAAACTGCTCGCACAATGTGGTATTAAAATTAACCTTCAAGAACAACGTTTGATTGCGTTCGCTGAAAATATGCCAATTGATATTTTACGCGTTCGTGATGACGATATTCCTGGATTAGTAATTGATGGGGTTGTCGATCTAGGGATTGTTGGCGAAAATGTTTTAGAAGAAGAGGTGTTAGACCGACAAGCCGAAGGGTTCAATCCTCAATATAAAACATTACGCCGTTTGGATTTTGGCGGTTGTCGGTTATCGATTGCTGCTCCTCGTGATTTTGATTATACCGCTCCTGAATGTTTAAATGATTTACGTATCGCTACCACCTATCCTCACTTACTCCGCCGTTATCTTTCTCAATACCACGTAACTTTTAAAACCTGCTTGCTCAATGGTTCAGTAGAAGTAGCACCACGAGCAGGTCTGGCTGATGTTATTTGTGACTTAGTTTCAAGCGGTGCAACACTTGAAGCAAATGGACTCAAAGAGATTGAAGTGATTTACAAATCTAAAGCTTGCTTAATTCAACGCCAAGGCGAAATGCCACCTGACAAGCAAGCGTTGATTGATAAGTTAATGACTCGAATTCAAGGGGTTATCCAAGCTCGTGAATCCAAATACATTATGTTACATGCGCCAACCAAAGTTTTAGATCAAATTGTGGCTTTATTACCTGGTGCTGAAAATCCTACGATATTACCACTTACAGGTGAGCAAAATCGTGTGGCATTACATATGGTGAGCTCTGAATCACTATTTTGGGAAACCATGGAAAAACTCAAAGCATTGGGGGCTAGCTCAATTCTTGTCTTACCAATCGAAAAAATGATGGAGTAAAAAATGAAACTTTCATATTGGCAACAATGTTCAGATACAGAGCGGACAGCATTATTAACTCGCCCGGCTATCACCGCTTCAGATTCAATTAGCCAAGCGGTAACAGATATTTTAAATCAGGTGCAACAAAATGGTGATCAAGCTTTAATCGCACTCAGTAATAAGTTTGATAAAATACAAATCCAACAAATAAAATTGACACAAGATGCGATCAAAACAGCAACGACACGAGTTAAACCTGAATTAAAACAGGCAATGCAATTAGCCGTCAGTAATATTGAAAAATTTCACCAAGCTCAAGTTAAATCAGCAATTACTGTTGAAACAATACCGGGAATAAAATGTCAGCTCGTTACCCGTCCGATTGATTCAGTAGGTCTTTATATTCCAGGTGGTTCTGCGCCGTTATTATCTACAGTGTTAATGCTAGCTATTCCGGCTAAAATTGCGGGTTGCCGTAACGTAATTTTATGCTCTCCACCACCGATCGCAGATGAAATCTTATATGCGGCTGAACTTTGCGGTGTGACCGAAATATACCAATTAGGCGGTGCTCAAGCCATCGCTGCATTGGCTTTTGGAAGTGAATCAGTACCTAAAGTTGATAAAATTTTTGGTCCAGGTAATGCTTTTGTTACTGAAGCTAAACGCCAAGTTAGCCAACGTCTTGATGGAGCAGCAATTGATATGCCTGCTGGTCCTTCAGAAGTGTTGGTTATCGCCGACAATTCAGCTAATCCTGCTTTTATTGCTGCCGATTTATTATCACAAGCGGAGCATGGTCCTGATTCACAAGTGGTACTAGTCACTCCAGATGAAAATATTGCTAAAGCGGTTTCAATTGAAGTTGATAAACAATTAACCCAATTATCTCGAAAAGACATTGCCGAAAAGGCGTTACAAGAAAGTCGTCTTATTGTGACTAAAGATTTAGCTCAATGCATTGCTATCAGTAATTGTTATGGTCCTGAGCATTTAATTATTCAAACGCAAAATGCCGATGATCTGGTAGAACAAATTACTAGTGCGGGCTCAATATTTTTAGGTAATTGGTCACCTGAATCAGCGGGTGATTATGCTTCAGGAACTAATCACGTTTTACCAACTTATGGTTATACAGCGACTTACTCAAGTCTTGGATTGGCCGATTTTCAAAAACGTATGACCATACAAAAATTATCGCCTGAAGGCTTACAAGCCATTGGTCATTCGGTTGAATTAATGGCGCAAGCGGAGCAGCTTACTGCTCATAAACAAGCTGTAACGCTTCGTTTAGCTGCATTAAATACTAAAAATAGGTGAATAATATGGATATTAATCGATTAGTCAGAAAGAATGTTCAGAAATTAACACCTTACCAATCTGCTCGACGGATAGGTGGAAAAGGTGATATATGGTTAAATGCCAATGAATACCCTATTGCTCCGCAATTTCATTTAACTCAACAGACATTAAACCGTTATCCTGAACCACAACCTAAACAGGTGATTAATAGTTATGCTCATTATGTAGGTGTTAAACCGGAACAACTCATTGTAAGTCGTGGAGCTGATGAAGCAATTGAACTGTTAATGCGGGCATTTTGTGAGCCACAGCAAGATAGCATTTTATATTGTCCTCCTACTTATGGTATGTATCAGGTTAGCGCAGAAACATTAGGTATTAATATCAAAACCGTACCAACAACATCAGATTGGCAGCTGGATTTACTGGGAATTAATCAACATATTGATAATGTAAAATTAATTTATATTTGCTCGCCAAATAATCCAACGGGTAATTTAATTAATCCTGATGATATTAAAACACTATTAGATATTGCTAAAAATCGTGCTCTTGTGGTGATAGATGAGGCTTATATTGAGTTTTCGCCAGATTCTTCCGTGGTTAGTTGGTTAGCAAAATATCCGCATTTAGTTATTTTAAGAACTTTATCAAAAGCTTTCGCATTGGCTGGTTTACGATGTGGTTTTACTATTGCTAATAAACCTGTGATAGCTGCATTACAAAAAGTCATTGCTCCTTATCCATTGGCAACACCCGTAGCGGATATCGCGACGCAAGCACTTAGTAAAATTGGTATTGAAAAAATGCGACAACAAGTACAACTTATCAATGCTCAAAAGCAGAAGTTTGCACAGGATTTGTCGGCTTTACCAATCGTCGAAAAAGTTTATCCTAGTTCCTCTAACTATTTATGTGTTAAATTTCAAACAGGTAAAGATGTGTTTCAGTCATTATGGAATCAGGGCATTATTTTGCGCGATCAAAGCAAATCTATCGGGCAAGATAGTATCATTCGCATTAGTGTTGGCACAGCAGCCGAATGTGATGCGGTAATTTTGGCACTCAAAGCGATAATATAGGAGCAATGATGTTACAAAAATATTTATTTATTGACCGTGATGGAACATTAATCACAGAACCGCCAATCGATTTTCAGGTCGATAGCTTTGAGAAGTTGGCGTTAGAACCTAATGTCATCCCTGCTCTGCTTAAGTTGCAATCCGCTGGTTTTAAACTGGTGATGATAACAAATCAAGATGGCCTCGGTACCAGTAATTATCCACAATCTGATTTTGATGGACCTCACAATTTAATGATGCAAATTTTTCAATCACAAGGGGTTAATTTTGAAGAAGTACTGATTTGTCCTCACTTTTCAGAAGATAATTGTCAATGTCGTAAGCCGAAAATCCAATTAGTTCTACCTTATCTTAGCAATGGTAACATAGATAAAAATAATAGTTATGTTATTGGTGACAGGATCACTGATATTCAACTTGCTGAAAATATGCAGATTAAAGGATTACATTACAATTCTAACACATTAAATTGGCTCGAAATAGCTCAACGTTTAACCACTGATGACCGCTATGCAAAAGTCGAACGTAACACTAAAGAGACAAAGATTTTAGTTGAAGTTTGGCTTGATCGCCAAGGTGATAGTCAAATCACTACTGGTATTGGTTTTTTTGATCATATGTTGGATCAAATCGCCACCCATGGAGGGATCAAACTTAACATCAAAGTGAATGGAGATTTGCAGATTGATGACCATCATACCATTGAAGATACTGGATTAGCATTAGGTGAAGCGTTAAAAATCGCTTTAGGTGATAAACGAGGGATTACTCGCTATGCTTCAGTCATTCCTATGGATGAATGTTTAGCTGAATGCGCAATGGATATTTCAGGGCGTCCTTTTCTGAAATTTAATGCGCAATTTACTTATCCCAAAGTGGGCGATATGAGCACCCAAATGGTCGAACATTTCTTTTATTCTATCAGTTACGCTATGGCAATTACCTTACATATTGAAACGCAAGGCAATAATGATCACCATAAAGTTGAAAGTTTATTTAAAGCCTTTGCACGAACGTTAAAGCAAGCTATCAAGATAGATGGTAATAGATTACCGAGCTCAAAAGGAGTACTGTAGATGAAAGTTGTCATTCTCGATACGGGTTGCGCTAACCTCTCTTCGGTTAAATATGCCATAGAACGATTGGGGTATAACCCCATAATTAGTCTTGAACCCGAAGTAGTACTTGACTGTGATAAGCTGTTTCTACCCGGTGTAGGATCCGCTTCAGCAGCAATGAAGAAGTTAAAAGAACGCAATTTAGTTGATCTTATTAAAGCTTGTACTCAACCCGTCTTAGGTATTTGTCTTGGTATGCAACTGCTAGCCAAATACAGCAGCGAGGGGCACGTACAAACATTAGGAATAATTGACGAAAAAGTAGATGAAATTTCGAATGTTGGTTTACCTTTACCTCATATGGGTTGGAATCAAGTTTACCCAAAAGCTGGTCATCATCTATTTAGAGATATTGCAGATGATGCTTATTTTTACTTTGTTCATGGATACGCGATGCCACTATGCTCAGCAACTATTGCAGAAACCAATTACGGAGAAAGCTTTACCGCTGCCGTACAAAAAGACAACTTTTACGGTGTACAGTTTCATCCCGAACGTTCTGGATCAGCCGGTGCACAATTACTAAAAAACTTTTTGGAGATGTAACAATGGCTGTTTATCCTACTATTATTCCAGCACTTGATTTAATTGACGGTAGTGTGGTTCGATTACATCAAGGTGATTATGGACTAAAACGTGATTATGGAAGTGACCCATTAACCCGTTTACTAAATTACCAACAACAAGGAGCACAACTTCTGCATCTTGTAGATTTGGCTGGTGCAAAAGACCCTAAAGCTCGACAAATGACATTAATTCAAACGTTAATTAAAGGCGTTCAAGTACCTGTGCAAATTGGTGGCGGCATCCGCACTGAAGATGATGTACAGGCGCTTCTTGCAGCTGGTGCAGCACGAGTTGTGATAGGATCAACAGCCATTAAACAACCTGAATTCGTTAAGCAGTGGTTTAACAAATATGGGGCCGAAGCGTTAGTTCTAGCGCTGGATGTACGCATCGCTGCTGATGGTAATAAATATGTTGCGATTCATGGTTGGCAAGAAGATTCCAACCAAACACTTGAACAAGTCATCGATGATTACTTACCACATGGCTTAAAACACGTACTGTGCACCGACATTTCTAAAGACGGTACCCTGAGCGGTTCAAATGTGAGTCTGTATCGAGATATTAGCCAAAAATATCCTCAAATAGCCTTTCAGGCATCGGGTGGAATTGGTCAACTCAATGATGTTAAAGCGCTTATGGATAGTGGCGTAGCAGGTGTGATCGTAGGACGAGCACTGCTTGAAGGAAAATTTACCGTTGAGGAGGCAATATCATGTTGGCAAAAAGAATAATTCCTTGTTTGGATGTACGCGATGGACAAGTAGTGAAAGGTGTGCAGTTTCGTAATCACGAAATTATGGGCGATATCGTACCATTAGCTAAGCGTTATGCTCAGGAAGGGGCTGATGAACTCGTTTTTTATGATATTACTGCATCTTCCGATGGTCGTGTTGTTGATAAAAGTTGGGTTGCAAAAGTTGCCGAAGTGATTGATATCCCCTTTTGTGTGGCTGGCGGTATTAAAACAGTAAAAGATGCAGGACAGATTTTAACTTTTGGTGCTGATAAAATCTCAATTAACTCCCCAGCGTTGGCTAATCCTAATTTGATTACTGAGTTGGCAGATCGTTATGGTGTCCAGTGTGTTGTGGTAGGGATTGATACTTGGTATGACCATCAATCCAATGACTATCATGTTTATCAGTTTACAGGAGATGAAAAACGTACAGTGGCAACTAAATGGAATACACTTGATTGGGTGAGAGAAGTACAAAAACGTGGTGCTGGTGAAATTGTTTTGAATATGATGAATCAAGACGGGGTACGTAATGGTTACGATTTAGCTCAATTAAAAGCCGTGCGTGAAGTTTGCCATGTACCATTGATTGCTTCTGGTGGTGCTGGTACGAAAGAGCATTTTTTACAAGCCTTTAATGAACCGGATGTCGACGGAGCCTTGGCCGCATCAGTATTTCATAAACAAATAATTAACATTGGTGAACTTAAACAATACTTAGTGCAACATGGAGTAAATATTCGATTATGCTAACAGAAAATTCCAATACAACATTTAATCCGCAATTTGATCCAACACAACTTGATTGGCAAAAAGTCGATAATTTGATGCCAGTCATTATACAACATTACGTTTCAGGTGATGTACTCATGCTTGGTTATATGAATCAAGAAGCGCTAGCCCGAACTTTAAGCAGTGGCAAAGTTACTTTTTATTCACGCACCAAACAACGTCTTTGGACTAAAGGCGAAAGTTCTGGCAATTTTTTAAATGCCGTAAGTATCACTCCTGATTGTGATAATGATACCTTATTGATTTTAGTTGACCCCATTGGACCAACGTGTCACACAGGCCATAACAGCTGTTTTGCTTCGGCGAAAACTCAGTGGGGGTTTTTATTTGAGTTAGAGCAATTAATTGCTGGTCGTAAAAATGCCGATCCACAATCGTCTTATACCGCTAAACTTTATCATGATGGCACTAAACGTATTGCTCAAAAAGTTGGAGAAGAAGGTGTTGAAACAGCCTTAGCAGCGACGGTTCGTGATATTGAAGAGCTGAAAAATGAATCGGCTGATTTGGTCTATCATCTTATCGTTTTACTGCATGATCAAAATCTATCACTGCAAGATGTAATTGGTACTTTGAAAGCAAGACACAAATAATTCAGAAATATAAGTGCGATAGTCTCGCACTTTTTTTATAGAATTCTTAAAAAGAATGTTTAAGTTAGCGAACTGGTAATTTTACTCCATTGAACATGGCTAATACCTCGCTATTATTTTCACATAACATCAGTTTATCGATTATTTGACGATTTAAATGTGGTGAAAATTGACTGATAAAATCATACATATAACTGCGTAAAAATAAAGAGCGTGCAAAAGTGATATAAGTGGTACTATAAGGGAAAAGATGTCCAGCATTAAGCACGACAAAATCTTCATCAGCGATAGCATCACTCACTGCCATTTTAGCAACAATTCCAACGCCAACGCCTAATTTCACATAAGTTTTAATTAACTCAGCATCGGTCGTGCTAAACACAATATTTGGCAATTGTCCTGCGCGAATAAAAGCTTGATTGAGGTCAGAACCATCATTAGTAAAATCATAACTAACCAGCGGATATTGAGATAATTCTACAATAGAAATTAAGCTACTTTTAGCCAATGGATGATCTTTTTTAACGATTACTGCTTGGTTCCAGTGATAACATGGCAATGCAATCATTTCATCATTAAGTTGAGAAAGGTCAGTGACAATGGCAAAATCAGCTTGCCCTGTTTGTGCCTGTAAAATACATTGGGGAGATGAGCCCTGCTCCATATGTAAAATAATATTCGGGTATTGCTTCATAAATTGCTGGATGACTATTGGCAAACTATAGTGTGCTTGAGTATAAGTTGTCGTAATCGTTAATGAACCCTGATTAGGCTGACTAAACTCTTTAGCTATAATTTTTATATCTTTTGATTTGTTGAGGATGTCACGCGCCAGAGAAATCACTTTTTCGCCAACAGGAGTGACTTCGGAAAGATGTTTCCCCACTCTTGTAAATATTTGAATGCCAAGTTCATCTTCTAACAATTTTATTTGTTTACTGATACCAGGTTGCGAAGTATAAAGTTTTTCGGAGGTTAGCGAAACATTGAGGTCGTTATTGACTACTTCAACAATGTAGCGTAATTGTTGCAATTTCATGACAAAGGCTCCTTTAACTATATACTTTCCTCGCTTTCGACTTTAGTCTAACGCGAGGAATCGTAAGGTAATTCCTTTTATACCCTAGCACAAACAAAAACAAATTTTATACTAAAACGTATACATAACCTGAAACTTTTTGACGACGTTTCAGGTGTTCTTACCTACTTTTTACTATTTACCCATTTTCCGTCTAGGTATTGCATTACCCAGCCTGTCGATTTTCCATTCACTTCGGAAGTGACATACTGTTGTTTGCTTTTACGACTAAAACGTACAATGGATGGATTTCCATCTGGATCTTTATTCGGTGCTTGAGTTAAATAAATAAATTTTTCTGGCAAACGATCTTTAAACCGTTGTAGCTCTTCAATCAATGGTGCACGTGTTTCTCTTGATTTTGGAAAATTATGTGCTGCCAAGAAGATACCTGCTGCACCATCACGTAAAACAAAATGAGCATCAGATTTGCTGCACGGTAGTTCTGGTAAATCAACTGGATCTTCTTTTGGTGGTGCAACATCACCATTTTTTAAAATTTTACGTGTATTTTTACAGTCTTGATTGGTACATCCCATATATAAACCAAAACGCCCTGATTTTAAGTGCATTTCTGATCCACATTTTTCGCATTCAATGATTGGACCCTCGTAACTTTTCACTTTAAAGTTTCCTTTTTCAACAATAGAACCATCACAAATTGGGTTGTTACCGCAAATATGTAATTTTCGTTCATTATCGAGTAAATAACTGTCCATTGCTGTATGACATTTTGGACAACGTTTACGCGCCCTTAAAGCATCAGTTTCGGCTGTTTCGGCCTCTTCCAAAATATTTAATGTTTCATGTTCTGGAATAAGATTAATGGTTTGTTTGCAACGCTCTTTAGGTGGTAATGCGTAACCCGAACAAGCTAAAAACACTCCTGTACCAGCTGTTTTGATCCCCATTTCACGACCACAATTAGGGCATTTAATTTCAGGTGTTAATACAAGTGGATTGAGTTGCATTCCACCTTTATCCGGTGCTTGTTCTGCCACTTCAAGATGATCACTAAAATCGCTAAAGAATTGATCAAGAACTTCTCGCCATTCTTGTTTTTTGTGGGCAATTTCATCTAAAGCATGCTCCATACGTGCCGTAAAATCGTAACTCATTAAATCATTAAAATTTTCATTTAATCTATCCGTTACAATTTCACCAATTTTTTCCGCATAAAAACGGCGATTATCCAAACGCACATAGCCGCGATCTTGAATGGTGGAAATGATAGTTGCATAAGTTGATGGACGACCAATTTCTCGTTTCTCAAGTTCTTTAACCAATGATGCCTCATTATAGCGCGCAGGTGGTTTGGTAAAGTGTTGATTCGGATTTAAGCTGATTAATGATAATTCGTCGTTAACGGCAACTTTAGGTAATATTTTGTCTTCACTATTTTTAGACAGTTGAGGTTGCACTTTAGTCCAACCATCAAAACGTAACGTGCGTCCTTTAGCCTTTAATGCAAAATCACCTGATTTTACGGTAAGCGTCGTTGAGTTGTATTCTGCCGATGTCATTTGGCAGGCAACAAATTGTCGCCAAATTAATTGATACAATTTGCAAGCATCGGCTTCAACATCACTAATATCATCGGCAACAACGTTCACATCAGAGGGGCGTATGGCCTCATGTGCCTCTTGTGAATTCTTTTTACTGCTGTAAACATTCGCTGACTTAGGTAGATATTTTTCACCAAAATTTTGACCAATATAATCTCGTACCATAGTTAACGCATCTTGACTTAAATTAGTTGAGTCCGTACGCATATAGGTAATGTAACCCGCTTCATACAAACGCTGAGCTAACATCATGGTTTTTTTAACTCCAAAGCCCAAACGTGTGCTTGCAGCTTGTTGCAAGGTTGAAGTAATAAATGGAGCAGTTGGATTACTTTTAGTTGGCTTTTCTTCAATATTGGTAACTTGATATTGATTTTTATTTAATTCACTTAAAGCAATATCAATAGCAACTTTATCTTTGGGTTCAAATGCTTCATTTTTATAATGCACAACTTGCATAGTTAACAGCTCATTATTGGCTGTATTAAGATCAACAAACAGATCCCAGTATTCTTCTGGAATAAAAGCATGAATTTCACGTTCACGTTCAACTACTAATCGAACAGCAACAGACTGTACACGCCCCGCGGATAGCCCTCTTGCCACTTTTTTCCAAAGTAATGGTGATAGCATAAAGCCTACAACTCGATCCATAAAGCGACGAGCTTGCTGAGCATTGACGCGATCCATATCTAACATAGAGGGTTCGTTGAAAGCATTTTTTATTGCAGTCTTAGTAATTTCGTTGAATACCACACGACGATATTTACTGTGTTCACCACCTATAACCTCTTTTAGATGCCATGCAATCGCTTCTCCTTCTCTATCCAAGTCGGTTGCGAGATAGATCATATCAGCATCTTTAGCGAGTTTTTTTAGTTCAGCAACCACCCGTTCTTTACCGGGTAAAATTTCGTAATGTGCTTTCCAGCCATTATAAGGATCGACACTCATTCGGTCGACCAAAACCTGTTTTTCTGAACGTTTAACTTTTTTCTCAGCTTTATCTTTTGTGGTTTTTTCAGCACGTTGACTACTACCACTTACTGGAAGGTCACGAATATGTCCTACACTTGATTTAACCACGAAATCTTTGCCAAGATATTTATTAATTGTTTTTGCTTTGGCTGGTGATTCCACAATAACAAGGGATTTTCCCATAATTAAACCTATTTATCCTGTAGTTTGAGTTAATTATCGTCAAGCTTCGCATCAAGAAGCGACTGTAAATCATCCTTAATTGTCGATACTTTTGTTGCATATTGCTCTTTCTGCTCGGCGTCTTCAATAAGTTGCGTAATGGTTTGCGACAAAGTACAACCTCGGCGTTTTGCTAAATTAGCGAGCCGTTGCCACACTAAAAATTCCAAATCAATGGATTTCTTTCGTGTATTTTGTTGTTCAGCATTAAAATGACGTTTTCGTCTAGCCCGAATAGTTTGCTTCATGCGATTATCTAAATCGGGATTTAAATGCTCATTAATCCAATTAATTACTTCTTTTGGATTATGTTCTAATAGTAATAATTCATTTACGGCATGTTGTGCAGCACTTTTTTCGATATGACGAGTAATTAACTCACCCTCTAAATGCCTTTTTACAAGATAGTGCCATTTCCAACCGCATTCAAGGTTTTCTAATTGTTGATATTTCATCGGCTCACCTTGTGACGCTGTAACTAAATGGGTTAGTTTTAGCATAATCTTCTCACACAATAAAGAAAATTATTGCATTTGACAAATTTTTTATAAATCTGCTATCGTTCAGCTTTCATTTTGATCTTTATTTTGAGGAATCACCTATAATGGCTAAAGCTGATGTTATTTATGTTAATGGCTATATTTATACCGCGAACCAAGAAGATACTGTTTGTGAAGCTATCGCCATTAAAAATGGCTATATTATTGCAACTGGTAGTACACAAGAAATAAATAACCAGAATTATGTTGATAACCAAACAACCATTTATGATTTAAAAGGCAAAACCATGATGCCTGGAATCATCGATTCACATTTACATACTTTTTGGGGAGGAATGCAATTATCCTCATGTAATTTACATTATCAAAGTTTAACCATAGATGATACTTTAGCAATTATTCAAGCATATTTAGATAAAGATTCCACAAATCATAATAACCATTGGCTGCAAGTACGCGGTTGGCTAAGACAAGAGGTTTTACCAGTAGGTACGGATATTACTCGATTCGATCTTGATCGTCTTAACACTTTACGTCCAGTCATCCTTTTTTCAAATGACTGCCATACATTGGTTGCCAATAGCATTGCATTAGATAAATTTGGCTTAGATAGAAATACGCCAGAGCCTACGGATGGCAAAATTGGTCGTAACGCTGATGGTGAGTTAAATGGTATCTTAGAAGATGCCCCTGCCATGCGTGCTTTTGATAGTATCTCTAAATTAACAAATGAACAAGCACTCAATGTCGCTAAATTATCACAAACCGAACTCAACAAACAAGGCGTTACTTCGGTTATGGATGCCCGAATCACTGAAATACAAGCTGATGCATTTTTACAATTACAAAAACAAGACCAATTGACCATCCGCTTATTTGGCGCCCACGAACTTCCTCCTGATGATGTCTCGTCAATTGAAGATATTCCTAATGTTATCAATAAAGTGAAACAGTTTGCTGCGCGTTATGATGATAAAAATTGGCAACCCAAACCCGGTATTAAAGTGTCACATGTTAAGTTATTTGTTGATGGGGTGATGCAACAACCTTTAATGACGGCAAGGTTACTAAAACCTTATAACTTAGCCGATGAAAAAGATCGTTATGGTGATCTCTATTATTCCATTGAAATGTTAGACGCCTTAATTTTAGAATCATCAAAAGCTGGTTTTCATCCACATATGCATACCGTTGGTGAAGGTGCTATTGAAGTGGTTCTCAATGCAATTGAGAAAATGCGTAAAGCGTTACCAGATGCTGATATTCGTCCGAGCACGGCACACAATGAGCTAAGTGCTTCACATCAATTTGCTAGATACAAACAGTTAAATGCTGGTGTGGTATTTTCATTTCAATGGGCAGGATGCAGCTCGTCCATGGTTGAACAATATCAAACTCTTTTTGGTGAAGAGCGCTATCATGGTTTAGAAGCTCATGGACAGTATATTGATGCTGGTGTCCATTGCGCTTTTGGTAGTGATTGGCCGATTGATCCATTAAATGAATGGTATGATTTTCAAATTGCCATGACCAGACAAATCGACGCGGATCACCCACGGTTAAATAGCGACCGTAATTTAACCGCCAAAGAGGTATTACGTTGTGCTACTATTGGTGCGGCTTACCTATTAAAACAAGATGAATATATTGGTTCCATTGAAAAAGGTAAATTTGCTGATCTTATCATCTTAGATCGTAATCCGTTTACCATTGCAGCGACAGATATGCAAAATGTGAATGTTTTGACAACAATAGTCGGTGGTAAAATTGTCTATCAACAAGATGAATCTTTATAGATGAATAAGAAATGGGTACACCGTCTCACTGGATGGTGCACCCCATTTTATCATTGTTTTTCAATTACCTGCTCCGTTTCAACGGAAACTTTTTTAGTGAAGTGTAAAATTGCAGCTATAATAAATGCGCCAATAAACATATCGATAACATACCACATTGCGCCTTTAGTTACTCCACCTAAAGCAACAAGTCCTCCAAAAGCAACCAATGAGTCTATTCCACATATCATACCTAGCATACCTGCAACAGCGGTACCAACAATAATGGCAATAATTATGCGTTTCGGATCTTTAGCCGCAAATGGAATGGCTCCTTCAGTAATACCGGCTAATGATAGAAAAAATGCTGTAATACCAAACTCTTTTTCTTCTTTACTGTATTTTGATCGGGAAACAATCAAGGAAGAAAGAGCTAATCCTAATGGCGGGATCGCACAACACATACGGAAAACACCATTAGGACCATAAATGCCTTCAGCCATTGCAGCTAAAGTAAACGCTGTTGCAGCTTTACTACATGGTCCACCCATATCTAAAGCTGCCAATATCCCAATACCGATACCTAAAAATGCTGCATTGACTTGAGACATACCTTTTAAAGTTGCCACCATAGCTTTTACAAACCAATCCAATGGATAAGATAAACCATAAATATAGATTGGTGCCATCACTAATAATGTTACTGTTGGAATGATCATTACGGGCATAACCGAAGCGATAACAGGATGTACTTTAATGGTTTTAAACCACCTAACAAAGTAACCTATTAAAATCCCGAAAATCATTGCGCCAATAAATCCAGTACTAACGTGATTGACCCCAATTGGATTATTAACGACATACCCCATAATGAATGCAGGAGCAAGAGCAGCATTGCCACCGATTGAATAAGCCATATAAGCTGCTAAAACCGGTACCATCATTGCAAATCCGTAGAAAGCGACTTGTTGAAGGTCCGCAAAAAATTGATTACTGGGTGAAATGGTATTTTGAGTAACATCACCAGTGATTAACACAATTGAAAAGAGTATCCCTGATGCAATTATAACAGGTAAAAATTTGCTAATACCCGTATTTAAAGCTTTAAAGATTTCTGTACCAACATTATCTTTTATTACTTTTGTCGACATTTGCTTAGCATGATTGAAAATATTAGCCGTATTTTTAACGGCTTCACCCGTACTGACTTCGATAACATTTTTATAAGATTCAATTCGCTCTGCATTTTCAATCGATATATCCGTTGCCAATATAATGACATCGGCACTGATAAGATCGCTTTGTGTTAATGCATTTTCGATACCAGCAGCACCTTGTGTTTCGACTTTGCATTCCCAACCGCGTTTTTTAGCCTCATTTTCAATTTTTTGTTTTGCTATATAGGTATGCGCCATCCCTGCTGTACAGGCACAAATTGCCACAATTTTCTTATTATTCATAAATACCTCTAATCTATTGAGCAATGGTTTGAATGTCACTATTTAACAATTCAGCAAGAAAATCATCTTCTGCAAGATTAGTGACTAATTTAGCAATAATGGTTAAATGTTCTTTGATAGCTTGTTCTTGAGCACCAATTAATATAATTACTTTCACATTATTATCATTATTCCAAATAAGACCTTCACGATATTTACCCACTGCAATAAATGAGGTACGGACGCCATCACTTTTAGCGTGGGGTAATGCAATATCGGGTAAAACATCGGTTTCCATTTCTTGTTCATGTGCCATAACATCATTAACAAATTTTCCAACATCTGATAAATGATTTTGACTGATTTGAGCCATGAATTGAATAATTGATGATTTTTGTTTTACTACATCATTTGTGAATTCAACAGGTATAACAGGAATTAAGGTCATAAATACACCCTTTTTATTGATGGATATTTACGGATTAACTTATAGCCACTCTAAAATAATTTCCGATAAATATAACGTGTTTTAGTTATACTGACATCTCCCTAATCAAAGAAATAATTAGACATAGATCACAAAATGTATATCTCTTGAATTGATTTAAGCAATGTGAGATTTTTATTGATTTGATTAAAAATAATTCCCTAGAAAATAGTAAGCTCAAAAACCACACAGTCATATGTTAATAAGCTAAAAATTAGCTTGCATAATTATAATAATGTGGGAGAATTCCCTGCCGCTTTTAGCGGGTAAAAAAAGGCAAAACTATACTTAGTAGTTTTTTATTGTTTTTTGGGACAGAGGAGCAAAATTAGTCATGTCCGCAATAAAAATGAAACGAGTTTTAACCACACCTGCATTAATTGCATTTGGTTTAGCTTATATGGTTCCTTTAGGGATCTTTACCACTTATGGGGAAGTTACTGTTGACAGTAATGGACACTTACCCATAGCCTATGTTATCACTTTAGCAATGATCTTTTTTACAGCATTAAGTTATTGTCGTATGGCAAATAAACTGCCTATTGCTGGTTCTGCCTATTCGTATGTACAACATACATTTGGTGGAAAAATTGGTTTTTTAGTGGGATGGGCACAAATTCTTGATTACCTATTTTTACCAATATTAAATTATTTGGTATTGGGGATATATCTTAATGAAGCCTTCCCAAGCATTCCTGCTTATGTATTTGTGCTTGGGTCACTTTGTAGTGTCAGCTTCTTAAATTATTTAGGGATTAAGTTAATTAATTCAGTAGATTTTACATTAATTATTGTTCAAATGTTTTTTATTGGATTATTTATTTTCTTAACTTTAACCAATGTAAGTTTAACACCAGAAGCAATGATGAAGCCTTTGTCAGTGAATGCAGGTGATTTTAGCGGGTTAATGTCTGGTGCAGCAATACTATGTCTTGCCTTTTTGGGTTTTGATGCTATCGCAACATTGGCAGAAGAATCAAATGATGCACAAAAGTCATTACCTAGAGCGATTATATGGACAGTGCTTATTGCAGGAAGTATCTTCTTAGTTGTATCGTATTGTGCTCATTTAGCCTATCCTGATTGGACAGATTTTGCTTCTAATAAAGATACAGCTAGCTTAGATGTAATGCGCAAAGTAGATTCTATAAGTAATTTAAATAATATACTTGGAAAATACGGAAATGATTTTATGTATAATTTTTTCCAATCTGCCTATCTAACGGGTGTTTTTGCATCAGCAATGACAGCACAAACCAGTGTATCAAGAATATTTTATGCGATGGGTCGTGAAGGAGTGTTACCAAAACAGATTTTCTTTAAGATTCATCCTCGTTTTAGAACACCTTATTTATCAATATTGTTTGTGGCTTGTTTTTCATTGTTATCATTGGTATTAGATCTTAGTTTAGTTGTTTCAATGATCAGCTTTGGTGCTTTAGTTGCTTTCACATTTGTTAACTTGTGTGTAATTAAAAGTTATCTTTGTGATATTAAAACAAAGACAATAAAATTTTTATTTAAATATGGTATGTTACCAGCAATTGGTGTTTTACTTTCGTTATGGCTATGGACCAGCCTTGATGAGACTGCGATGATTGTTGGCTTAGTTTGGTTAGCGGTTGGATTTTGTTATTTAGTTTATTTGACCAAAGGTTTTACTAAGGTATTACCATCGATTGATCATCATGAATTAAATTCAATCATTAAAGATTAAATTAATCTTTTGAAATAGGTCTACTTGAAAGTATTTAGTTAATGCCCTTTTAAAACAATTCCGTCGACTTAAGTCGACGGAATAATCAATGCTTTGATGTTAATTTAATTAATTTTCAGTTAATTACTCACCAAAACCAGTAGCAAATAATTCACGGATTTCATCCATTGCAGCTTGTTCGTCTTCACCATCACAAATGATTTCAACAGTTGAGCCACCTTTGACACCTGCACCTAATAAACCCATCATACTTTTCATTTTAATCGCTTTGTCATTATAAACTAGTTCGATATTTGATTTATAACGACCGGCTAGTTTTACAAGTGTTGTTACTGGGCGTGCGTGCAATCCAGTTGAATTTTTTACTACCATTTGCTCTTTTAACATATTCGTGTCCTTCTTTATAACTTAAGTTAAAACATTTCTGTATTTATATCATAAATTGAATTCTTTTGCTCTTTTTTATATGCAAATTTTTTTGCAATTTATACTATACTTCTTGTTTTCATAACCTGATTTAAAATCATACCCAATTATAATGTACTGTTTGAAAAAATAATCTCAATGAACAGATTCTCAATGAATATTTTTAACACCGTACCCACCAAGGTTATTTCAATCTTTTATCCCCATTACTGTTCTGTAGTTCTTGCCTGAAAGTTATCGGTCAATTCAGTAATTACAGCTAAACTCACTGAAACTGAAACGAGACATCGTAGACAGGAGTTAAGATAGTAAATCTTTCATACTATGAAACATTATTAATTTCATTTAATTAAGCACCTAAAATAAATTTATTATTGATACTTGTGTGCTAACCTGCCATCAATAGCATTGAATCAATTATAATCAATATCCAAATAGCAATGACACAAAAAACATCAATAATATGAAAACAAACCAACACTATAAATACATACAAAACTTATCTCAAACACGCTGATAATGTCACTTGCTTACCCGTTATATTGCCATTGTAGAGCCTATTATCATCGGGAGAAAAAATGATTCAAATTTAGATTTTAATTGGTGAATTGATATCATAAAAAGGCCTAAAATATTAATATGCAACTAAGTAGATTCAATGAATATAGAATTGAGTATTTAATTTTTTTATACAATCCGTTGTAGCTGTGTATACTTCAGTGAACTGACCATAAAATGCAAACGATTAAGTACATTCACTTCACCTGCACCATCATCAAAGTCTAAATACAACAAATTAAGTTTAGGATTAAAATCGCGCATCCGTTTTTCAATACCTTTCGATACCACATGATTGGCAATACAGCCAAATGGTTGCAAACTGATAACATTATTAATTCCATATTCAGCAAATGTCATAATGCCTGCTGCTATTAACCAACCCTCTCCAAATTGGTTCGATAAATTAAGAACTTTTTTAGCTTTTTTTGAAATATCACGAATATTATGGAAAGGTTGATAATATTTGAAGGACGATAAAATCTTATTTGTTTTATCAACGTAACGCTGCGCTATATTTTCAAAAAAGTGCATTAAATAAGAATGATAACTTTTTGATACAAGATAATTATCCACGTTATTATCATAATTAACAAAGCATTGTGCAAAAAATTCAATCATAGGAGGGATTACGGGTTCTATACCTTGTTCAATTAACCACTCAACACTATGTTGATTACCAAAGTTGTTATACTTTACGTAAATTTCTCCAACAATACCGATTTGTGGACATGTTTTATTTATCACTTCAATCTGATTAAAATGTTGAATCGCATCGGCTAATAATGCAAATATGGAACGTTGTCCTTTTTTTTGGTGAATCAGTTGTTGTAATTTTCGTGTATAGAGTTCTTTGAGTTGATTAACTTGTTGTTTTACTTTAGCCCTTGGTGCTATGGAATAGTACATTTTTGATAATGAATCAGCAAACAGCATGGAAAAAAAGCTAATCGGTAATGTTTTGAGCCAATTGATTTTAAATCCCGGTTGTTGAGCTTGATTCATATTACCTGTACTAAGTGAAATAATGGGGATATCTTCAAAGCCATTACTGATCATCGCTTTTTTAATTAACGACAAATAACTACTGGCTCGGCACTGTCCACCGGTTTGCGTAATACCCACTGCGATCTCATCACGATTGTATTTCCCAGAACGTAGCGCCTTAACAATATCACCAACAATAATGGTCGCTGGATAACAAATTTCGTTATTACAATATTTTAATCCCCATTCCACTGAACTTTTATCCGGTTTAGGTAAGGTTTCGAGTTTATAACCTGATAAAGCAAAAATAGGAGGTAATAAAGGTGAATAAAAATCAGAAATAAATGGCGCTAAAATAGTGCGACGTTGTTTATCTTGTTTACTAAAAAGAGCTATTTTTTTACGTGCTACTCTTTTTAAAGGCTGCTGTTGATTCATTCTCATCGATTCAATAATAGAACGCAATCGTAATCGAACAGATCCTGTTGCCGTAATTTCATCAACACGAATCACCGTACTCGTTTTACCTTTTGATTCCAATATCGCTTTACATTCGTCGGTAACGATTGCATCAGGACCACAACCGAATGAGTTAATTTGAACAAATTGCACATTATAAGGTTGTTCAGCAACAAAAGTAGCCGCAGCATATAAGCGATTTGGATAACTCCATTGTGAACAGATTTGCAATTCTGGGGATAATTGACTAATGGCGCCTAATACGGAATCTTCAGTAATTACATCACAACCTAGAGCGTTCAAAATTTCAGGGGTTTTATGATTAATTAAACTGTCACTATGATAGGGGCGTCCACCCAAAACAAAGACATAACGACCAGTTTGCCTAGCATTGTTCACAATTTCAGCCGCTTTATTGTACAACGATTGTTTATACTCTGATTGAGCGATTAAGGCATCACAAAAGGCATTTTCCGCCACAGCTCTAGTGATACCTAACGATGTTAAATAATTAATACAGCCTTTTTTCAGCAATTGAATATCAGTGAAGTTAATTACCGGATAATCAATCGGCAAATGATATTTGCTTTCCGGATTAATTGAACTGTGCACAACTTCAGCATAACTGCTTACAATTGGACAATTGTAATTGTTAACCGCGTTATTAAATTGCGCTGACTCAAACACAACCATTGGCATAAAGATACGATCTACTTTTAGCTCAATGAGCTCCATAATATGCCCATGTACTAACTTGGCGGGAAAGCATATACTATCCGACATGACCGTACCTGCACCTTTTTCATAAATAGCCTGTGTTGAATAAGGTGAAAGTATGACATCAATGCCACTTTGCGTTAACAATGTGTGCCAAAAAGGAAAATTTTCATACTGACCTAATGCACGTGGAATGCCAATATGGAGTTTAGCCTTAGGGTTAGAGATGCTAGCGCGTTCAAATAACAGATTGTTTTTGTAATCAAGCATATTAAAAGAATTGTTGTCTTTATCTTGATTATTACTTAAGAATTTTTCACATTTATTTCCTGAATAATAACGTCGTCCATTCGCATAGCGATAAATCATAATGTCGCACTTATTTTCACAGCCTTTACAACGAGAAGGTTTGGCTTTAATATCTTCAGCTTTGTGAAGCTGGTTTAATCCGATAAACTGCGATAATGTAGGATTTTGTTGATAATGATTTTTTGCAACCAGAGCACTACCATAAGCGCCCATTAATTCAGGGATGTTAGAGCTGGTAATTTGTGCTCCTGTTAATTGTTCTAACGCTCTAAATACCGCTGGGTTTTTAAAAGTTCCACCTTGTACTACAATATGATTGCCCATTTTACGCATGTCATGAAGTTTAAGCACCTTATAAATGGCATTTTTAATTACCGAAAAGGCTAATCCAGCGGAGATATCTCCCATAGTCGCATTTTCACGCAAAGCTTGTTTTACTTTTGAGTTCATAAAAACGGTACAACGTGTTCCTAAATCACAAGGATTAGCGGAATTACAAGCCGCATCAGCAAAATCGATAATATTGGAATTAAGTGATTTAGCAAAAGTTTCAATAAAGGATCCACAACCAGATGAACATGCTTCATTAAGCTCAATATGGTTAACCACTCCATTAGCAATAAAAATGGCCTTCATATCCTGCCCGCCAATATCCATTACAAAACTCACTTCAGGATCAATATGTTTAGCAGCGATAAAGTGCGCCATGGTTTCAACGAGCCCATCATCAAATGCAAAAGCAGCTTTTAATAGCTCTTCACCATATCCGGTCACTCCAGTACGAGCAATGATAATTTGTTTACCTGATGCGGCAATTTCATCTTTTAATAGTGTCAACCCTTTAATTAAGGCACTAATAGAGTGACCCTCATTCGATGCATAATGAGTAAAAAGGAGTTCATTATCTTCACTAATGAGTGTAATTTTGGTTGTTGTTGATCCGCTATCAATGCCTAAAAAAGTGTATTGTTTCTGATAATCAGCTAAATCTAAACGTGGAATTTGAATGTATTTACGCTGTTTTTTCCAATCAGTGAAAGATAATGATTCATTAAATAGTGGTTTTAATCGAAAAGATTGATTGGATAGGATTTTATTTGAAGCATTTAATCGATTAATAAAATCATCAAGAGAAAGCTCTGTTCGCTCAATAAGGTGTATCGCAGCTCCCCAAGCGGATAATAATGTTGGATGGTCAGTTTTAATCATGTCTTCATCAGCTAATTTTAATATCTGCAAAGCCGCTTTACCTAATGTTGGAATAAAAGAAAAAGGCCCACCGATTAACATGACTTTCGACATGATTTCATAGCCTCGCGCTAAAGTATTAATCAGTTGAATACAAACAGCATGTAAGACAGAATAGGCAATGTTTTCTTTGGAGACATTACGACTAATTAGATTTTGAACATCAGTTTTGGCAAATACACCACAGCGTGAGGCAATAGGAAAAGTTTGGTTATGGTCTTGGGCAAATTGATCAAATTGTTGAATCGGAATATTAAGCAAAGTAGCCATCTGATCAATAAATGCCCCTGTTCCTCCTGCACAACTGCCATTCATCCGAATGTCAGGAGGACGATCAGGGAAGAAAAAAATCATTTTACTATCTTCGCCGCCTATATCTATCAAAGTTCGCACTTGAGGATATTTGCGTTGCACTACTTCAGAAGCGGCGACAACTTCTTGTATAAAAGCAATATCGGCTTTCTCTGAAATACCCATCCCAGCAGAACCGGTTACTTTTACTGATAAAAGAATATCCTTACCCAACTTTGTTTTAATTTCATTAAGTAATGCAAGCACGGTTGCTACAATATGGGTATTATGACGAACATAATTGGTATGAACAAAATTATCATGTTCATCAAGCACAACACATTTTGCCGTAGTTGAGCCAACATCCAATCCTAGTTTATAGATTTTTGTCATAATAAACTCACATTTTGTAAAATCACAATTAACGTTAAAAACATACAATCGTTTTTTTCTGCTAATTTTATTTTATCAACAATATTATAGCGAAATGTTTTAACTATTTACTATGCTTGTTTAAGATTTTTATTTTATAAAAATGTCAGTTTTGTCAAAAAGTTTCAGGTTAAGACTACGTTTTAGTATATTTATATCAATAAATGAAAAATCAAGCTTGTTTTTCTAATCCTTGTTTAGCAATGGTTATCACATTTTTTAAATCGATGCCTTGGGCTTTAGCTGCAAAAATACAACCGCAATAGCATTGCCTGTATACATCATATTCTTTGCAAAGTTCTATCGAGCGCTTATAACCATTATTTTTTTTAAAATCGGAAGGCAGATAATTAACTGAAAAAATTTCTTGAATTTCAAAACCGAGTTGATTAATTTTTTGACTGTTCTTTTTAGGGCTTAACGTCAATGCACTGGCAAAATAGTCAAATCCTAATTCTTGTGCTTTGATGGCTGCTAAATCTAGACGCATTTTATAACAGATATGACAACGTTCCCCACCTTCTGGAGCATCACGCAGATGTTCAACTTGTTTGATAAATTCTGCTGGTTGATAAGGCGCTTCTAAGAACTGAACATTATTACCTGTTTTCTCATTAAAATCCGTAATGAATTTTTGCTGCACAACACTGCGATATTCATACTCAACTCGAGGATGAATGTTTGAATTAGCAAAATAAATGGTGATATCGGTATACTGTGCCAGATACTCCAAAACATAGGTGCTGCAAGGAGCACAGCAACTATGTATTAATAATTTAGGACGAATCTCCTCAGATTGCCAATTGGCAATGACTTCTTTTAATACCGAGTCATAATTAATTTTATTATGTGGGTTTAATCGTTTGAGAATGTTTTTAGCATTGATTAACATAAGGACTCATTTATTATTTTGGTGATCCAAGTCTTTAAAGTTCGCTATAATATAGTTATATAATTCATCATTCAAGAAAAGTATCTGAATTTTATACTGAAACATATATATCTCCTCAAACTTTTTGACAAATAGGGATAGGATATCTGTTAATTAATACTGAAAATTAACCACTACGCGCTCATACTAACAATTTTTTAAGAGTGAAATACATTTATTTTGCTCACACCAGTTTACTGTCTATTATGACAATACATTTTATTAGGCAATGAGGTTAAATAATGTATTTTTATTTAACCTCATTATTAGTAAAGTTTATTTTTGAAACATAAGTTCATTTTTATCAAATAAAAGAGTTATAATATAAACAAAATTTTTATGGACAAATTTAGGCTTTAAATTGAATGTTCAATTAGTTGATCGCTTAAGGAAAACACAGTTATACCAAAAAAGACATTCAAACAATGTTTTGCTTTGGCGTGAAATTTTACCTTTAGCCATGCCAATTTTTATTGAAAATCTATCCATCATATTGATGGGAATTTTTAGTACTTTTCTCGTTAGTTGGCTAGGTAAAGCGGAAATGGCTGCCGTTGGCTTGGCTGAAAGCTTTAATATGATTGTTATGTCATTTTTTATGGCGGTTGCACTGGGAACTTCCGTTGTTGTTGCCTTCAGTTTGGCACGTCACAATCGAAAAAAAGCCGTTTCAGCAGCTAGACAATCCATCACGTTATTAATCATAATCTCTATATTACTTTTTGTTTTTGTAGAATTTTCAGGTTATTGGATTGTTGAAATCATAGCTGGGAAAGCTGAAGCAAACGTCAAAGAACTTACATTAACCTTTATCAAATTAACTGTTTTAGGCTACCCTGCCCTAGCTTTTATTTTAGTTGGTTGCGGTGCATTAAGAGGTGCAGGTAACACTAGACTACCGATGTATTTGAACATCATCATGAATATATTAAATCTATCGATAAGTTATCTATTGATATATGGCATGTTCAATTGGGAAGGATTAGGATTTATTGGTGCCGGTATTGGTTTAACGGCATCGCGTTATTGTGGTATGATGTTTATTCTAATAGTATTAACAATTAAACCTAGTCGAGCACTATTTATACCATTAAGAAGCTATTTTCATTCTTTTAATACCAAAATTCTTTTCGATATTCTCAGTATTGGTATCCCTGCTAGTGTTGAATCAGTAATGTTTAATATTGGTAAGTTACTGACTCAAACTTTTGTAGCAGGCATGGGTACATCAACTATTGCAGCCAATTTCATTGCTTTTTCGATTGCAGGATTACTGAACTTGCCTGGAGGAACACTGGGTTCTACATCAACTATCATTGTCGGTAAACGGCTCGGTATGGGACAAATATATCAACCAACTAGGCAACTGAAATTCATCTTCCATCTGACTAATTTATTACTGTGCTTTTTAGCCTTTTTATCGGTACCATTTGCTGGCCTATTAAGTTCATTGTATACCGATGATCAAGATGTTATTGAAATATCAAAACATTTACTTTGGTTAAACGCCTTATTTACTCCATTTTGGGCATCTTCCTTTGTTCTGCCTTATGGGTTTAAAGGTGCTAAAGATGCCAGTTATACCATGTGGGTGGCCATTGGTAGCATGTGGATGTGCCGAATTATAGTGGGTTACATTTTTGGTGTATACTTCGGATTTGGTGTGATTGGTGTTTGGTGTGGTATGTTTTTAGATTGGATCATCAGAAGTATTTTCTTCTATCAACGATTAATCAGTGGCAATTGGCTATGGCGTCATAAAAAAAGGATTTAGTTTTATAATTAAGTTGAAGCAATAGCACATCATTTTTTATATTCTACATTAATTGCAATGCGATCGGATTTAACGTACAACATTATTTAATAAAATAATTTACATGCTTCTAAAAATGTCTGATCCATCATTTGCCGACAATATAAATTTACTAAACTAAACAGTTATGAGTAATAAGCGTTCGTTATTACTCATAACTATAGAAAGCTCCTTATCCATTTTGGAATGATACAAGTAATGTGCAGTTTGTTCTTGCATTTGAACAAAGCACCTCAGAATTAAGCACTTATTACTAGTGTTTCAAATGAAAAAAATGATTTAGATTTAATTGTTGAAGACTAAACTGTTGATGATGGAGCAGCAGAATTACCCACACTTGAAATATTGAATAGGATAGCAAAGAGTAATACGCTATGATTAAAATAACAATTTGATTTAATTGAAATATTTTTCAATGTAATACGCCAGTCAATGGCTTTCATCAAAGAGCGGCTAGAATTACAACATTATGAATGTTGTTGTATACAGTTTTAAATTACTCCTCAATACCAATACAGTTAATTGACCATCAATAAATTAAGATTAAAGAGGTCTGTTCAAGCATTATTGAACTACTTGATGACAATATTTTCAAACAACCCCTTTTATTTACTAAAATTCAACACGAGACTATTAATAATATTAAATCTTCAAAAATCAATTAACAGAAAGGAGATTATTATCTTTATTCCTCAATAAAAATTAATTAATCATAAATTAGTAATTTAATATGGTTTTTTAACTATAATAATTATAGAAATTAATCAGCTGAGCACTTTACTGATATAAAATAAATAATCGTCAAATAAAATTTTTAAATATTAGTCAAACTCCAACAATCAATTACTGCCAAAATTGATCAGGTTGCAGTGGAATTACTTGCACTTGCCCATCTGTTGGATACAAAGAAGCCAATGACAATTTATATTCATTAGTAAAACTTTGACTATAAAGAAACCAATGCGTATGATTAATTTCAATAATATCATCATTATGAAAGGGTGAAGGTAACTCAAATGAAGATGGTGGTAAATAGAATCCCTGTCCTTGCGCTTTCATAATCGCTTCTTTTAATGTCCATAATTGAAAAAAATCAAATTGTGGATCATTGAGTGCTCTTTGGTACTCATTTTCAGTCATAACATCATGATAATCAAGAATATTAATGGGTGTAATATGCTCAATATCAATGCCAACTTCACCATTACAACTGTATACACACGCAACCCAATCATGGGCATGTGAAATATTGAAATGTCCTTTTATTGTACGAATATAGGGTTTTCGATAAAGACCATAATCAATGACAGGTAAACGGGATTGTTGAAATTGTTCATGACGCTGTAATGCATAAAGCAATAGCATTTTGCCAACTAAACTTCGGCATTTATCTTGATCAAATTTAAATTTATCGATCTCTAACTGAGCAGAGTAGCTAAGAATTTTTTTTTTTGATCTTGTAATACAAACCAAGGTAGCTTGTTGATATTAGCTAAATAAATGAAATTCATTATCTTTACCTAAAAAAACATCCCCTTAAAATAAGGTTCCTTTAAGGGGATGGTTAATATTAAGGTTATAACATCTGAGCTAAAATGTCTTGCTCATGAGATAAAATCGTGTAGTGATCACAATTTATCTCAACCAATTTTAATTGAGAGTTATCTTGCAAATAAGTATCAATGTTATTCAATGCATATTTTTCAGCTATGTCTTTACCTTGATCAATTTGTGTAGCTTTAAACAACACAACTTGAGTATGTTTTAATTTAGCTGATAACTGCTGGATAACTAGCTTGTTATCAATTTTTGCAAAAGTCTCAATCTGATCGCGCACATGTGCAGGTAGATTTAATCGATCCATAGCATGAGCAATGTTTACTGGATGATGATTCTGAACTAAATCCTGCTCTTTTAATAACCAAGAATCTAATAGATAAACTTCAATATTTTCGATTCCTTGTTGCTCAAGAAGTACTGCGATTTCTAACGCAATGTTGCCACCTAATGACCAACCAAGCAATTTGATTGGCTGATCTTTTGTTGCAACTTTACTGATATGATCCAGATAATATTGCGCTAAAACATTGAGATCCTCAATAGGTTTATCATGATATAAATTGTAAGAATCTACACCAAAACAGCTGTATTTTGAGGATAACTTATTCGCTAATGATTGATAAACATCACAACCGCCCAATCCAGGATGAATCATAAAAATTTGTGTTTTTTCATGATCAACCCTTAATTCCACAATAGGATTAAACTGTTCTTGAGCTGTTGAGATTTTTCTTGCTAATTCCCGAATCGTATTGACGCTTAAAATATCAACTAAACGCATTTTGATTTTAAAGGCATCATTAATTCGGTTATTAAGCATCATAGCCAAGATACTATTACCACCTAATCGGAAGAAACTATCTTGCATACTAATTTCTTCGGCAGGAATTTTAAGAATATTGGCAAAGACTTCACATAATGTTCTTTCGAGATCATTTTCTGGCGCGACATACTCAACCTTATCGGTAAGCTCTGGTTTTGGTAGCGCTCGACGATTTAACTTACCATTTGAAGTAATTGGTAATTCAGTTAAATATATGAATGCTGACGGAACCATATATCCCGGTAAAGTTTCATTTAAATGAGCTTGTAATAATTGGCTATCAATCTCCTTATTAGCTAGATAGTAAGCAACCAAATATTTACTGCCTGAAGCCTGCTCATAAGCAATAACGACGCTATGTTTAATTCCATCATACTGGGTCAATCGAGCTTCAATCTCACCAAGTTCAATTCTGAATCCACGAATTTTAACCTGGAAGTCATTACGACCTAAATATTCAATATTACCATCAGATAAAGCACGAACAAGATCGCCGGTTTTATAAATTCTAGCATTATAATCTTGTGCTTTTTCTGCTTCCGTTTGGAACGGATTAGCAATAAAGCGCTCATTTGATAATGGAATATTATTTAGATAACCTCTAGCAACATTATCACCACCAACATATAACTCACCTATTCCGCCAATTGGTACTGGCTGTAATAATTCATTGAGAACATAAGCCGAAGTATTAGCGATAGGTTTACCGATTAATACTTGGGAAATGTTTGGATTATTACAATCATAATAAAGCACATCAATGGTTGCTTCTGTTGGTCCATAAAGGTTATGTACCTTACAATTTGGCATCAACACATGACATTTTTTTACTTCATAAAGATTAAGTGCCTCACCACTACAGAACAGATATTTTAATCCCTGAACTTTTGGAACCAAATTAGGTTGCGCTTCTAAAGTTTCCACAAATGCAACTAACATTGATGGTACAAAATGTAATACCGTGATTTGTTCAGCTTCAATCAACTCCGCAAGATAAACATTATCTTTATAAAGTTCTGAGTGAGCGAAAACAATGCAGGCGCCATACCAATTCGCCCAAAATAGCTCCCACACCGAGACATCAAAGGTATAATTCGTTTTTTGTAAAATATGATCCTTTTCAGTAATCGGATATTCGTTATTCATCCAAATAATACGGTTAACCGCACCTTGGTGTTCTAACATTACACCTTTTGGCATACCGGTTGTACCACTTGTATAAATGACATAAGCTAAGTTTTTAGGCTGTGCTAATGGCGTTGGATTAGTTGTTGGATATTTACTTAAGCAATCAATTGTTTGTAAAGACTGTAAGTTCAATGCAACTTGATCCTCAGAAACTAAAGAATTGATCTTTTCATAACTTAAGTTAGTTGTTAATACAACTTTAGCTTTCGTATCTTTTATCATATAACTGAGACGATCTTCCGGCATATTAGGATCCATTGGTACATAAGCACCACCTGCCTTTAAGATAGCCAAGATACTTACTAACATGTATTTACAACGCTCAAGACATATTGCCACCAAATCATCAGGCTGAATATTAAAGTTTTCACGCAAATAATGTGCTAGCTGATTCGCTTGCTCATTAAGCTCTTGATAAGTCAAGCGGTCATGTTCATAGACTAAAGCTAGATTATTTGGTGTTCTTAATACTTGTCTTTCAAACAATTGATGCATTGTCACATCTGTTGGATAATCGCAACGCGTCTTATTCCAATCAAAGATTACTTTTTGATACGTCGAGTTATCTATCAGATGCAGCTCTGTTAAAGCGTGTTGCTGTTGATACATCTGTGTAAACTGCTTCAAGATTGATTGATAAATCGTGATATAGTGCTCAATGGTCTGCTGCTTATAGAGTTTAGTAGCATAATTGAACAAGCCTGATATTGCTGGTTTAGAATCATCAAGCATCACTGTCATATCAAACTTAGCAGCTTGATACCCTGCATTGTCATTATAATAACGTTGCAATAGAGTATCTTCTTTTCCTTCTTCACCAAATGATTGTACTCCGAACATCACTTGGAAAATAGGATGCCGCGAAATATCTTTTTCAATAGATAACGCATCAACTAAGCGCTCAAATGGTAAATCTTGATATTGTTGAGCTTGCGTAATTAATTCACTGGTCTGCAAAATAAACATTTTTAGGCTGTCGCTCGGTTCAATACACTTTCTTAATGCTAATGTATTGACAAAGAAACCGATGGTATTTTCTGTACCTTGATAATGTCTTCCTGCAATTGGCGAACCAATAACAATATCTTTTTGATTACTAAATGAACTAAGTAGTAAATAGAAACCACTAAGTAACACAGAATAAACACTAACATTGAGCTCTTTTGCTAATGAACGTATTTGTTCACTGATATCATAATCAAGTTCAAACAGAACATTTTGACCCGTATAATCAATTTGTTGTGGACGAGCATAATCAGTCGGTAAATTAAGCGGCTCAAAATTGGCCAGTTGTTCTTGCCAGAACTGTAACTGCTCAGTCAATATATCACCTTGCAAATACTCTCTTTGCCATAAAGCAAAGTCTTTATATTGTACTTCTACTGGTGGTAAATTGAGAACAACCTCTTGATTACGATCACCTAAAGATAAAGCCTCATAGTATTGATACAACTGTCTGAACTCATTAATGAACAGATCAATTGACCAACCATCAAATGCAATATGGTGGATCACAATGCTCATATAAGTCTCTTGATCAAATTGGTATCGACAAATCGAAATTGGTAATTCATGAGATAGCATAAATACTTTGTATACATGATTATGAATAGCTTTATCTAATTCAGATTGGCTATCACAATCATGATTTTCGATTGTCAATGGTTGCTCTTGCAAACTCATCACTTGTTGGTAGGCAACACCGTCTGTTGTGTTTTTAATTAATGAACGCAACACTTCATGGCGCTGAACAATTTCTTGTAACGCTTGCTCTACAAACAAAATATTGGTTTTTGGCAGAAGTTTGAACACTAATGGTATATTGTATGCGTTGCTACCTCCTTGATAACAATCAATAAACCACAAACGCTCCTGTGCAAAAGATAATCTTTGTTCATGCACATTAGCTACCTGATGTATGGTAATTGATTGACGTTTTTGGTGATTACCATCAATATATTTCGCTATTTCTTGAATGGTACGATAAGTAAAAATATCCCCCACACGCACATCACGCTCAAAAGTTTTGGCTATTTTACTTGACAGTTTAATAGCTAAAATACTGTTGCCACCTAATCTGAAGAAGTCATCAATCACACTTACAGAATCGATATCCATTCCCAATAGTTCAGCAATGTCGGCTACTAACTGTTGTTCTGTCACTGTGCTAGGAGCAACATAACTTTCTTGCATAACAAAGTTAGGCATTGGCAATGCTTTACGATCAATTTTACCATTAACGTTAACTGGCATTACCGTTAGATGAATAAAGGCTGATGGAATCATATACTCAGGTAATGTTTGTTCTAAGTAGCTGGTTAACTCGGCCTGATCTATGGCTGTATCAGAGACATAATAAGCAGCAAGATATTTATTACCTTGATTATTAGTCAGTGCCACAACAAGTCCTTGCTTAATTTGAGGATGACTAATTAATCGTGTTTCAATCTCACCTAATTCAATTCTGAAACCACGGACTTTAACCTGAAAATCATTACGACCAATATATTCAATATGACCATTTGGTAAATAACGAACTAGGTCCCCAGTTTTATAAATTCGAGTATTATAATTTCGCGCTTTTTCCTCACTGGTTTGGAATGGATTTGCGATAAATGACTGATTGGTCAACGTTGGGTTATTTAGGTAACCACGACCAACACCAGCACCACCGATGTATAATTCACCAATAACACCCTGAGGTACAGGACGTAAATATTCATCAAGAACATATAAAGTAACGTTATTAATGGCTTGTCCCAAGTCTGTATTTAGATCATCTTTATTATAACGATGAGCCATCGCCCAGACAGTCGTTTCACTTGGTCCATAAACATTAATTAACTTAATACCCTGCTGACAATAACGTTGTACCAATTTAGCATTAATAGCTTCACCACCAACGGTCAAAACAGGTACTGAAAGTAGTTCATCTTGATCAAGTAAAGCTGGTGGAATAAAGGCAAAATCAATATGTTGATCTTGAGTATATTTAGATAAGGCTATAAAGTCTAAACGTTTATCTTCCGACAGAATATGCAACTGATGGCCATTAAGTAAGGCGTTATATACTTCGAAAGCATGAGCATCAAAAATATAATTTGAATACCAAAGAACGTTTTTCTGATCTTGCTTATGATGACATGGCTGTAGATCTAAAATACCTTGCTGAACCGTTGCTAAATTAGCAATTCCATGATGTTCAATCATTACCCCTTTCGGTAGTCCAGTTGTACCACTTGTATAAATCACATACGCCAAATGGTGGGCTCGCGTCGAAGTGATCACATTGTGTTTATCAAACTGCGAAAGCTTGTTACTCAAAGATGGATCATCAACTGATATAACTTCCGGTTGCAGTTCAGTTTCTAGTTGGGTCAATTCTTTAGCATAATGAGCGTGGGTTATCACACCTTTTGCTTTAGTATCATTAAGAATTAATTCCACTCGTTCTTCTGGCGTGTTCGGACTGATAGGCACATAAGCAGCACCGGATTTTAATACAGCTAGAATACTTACTATCATATAGTGCGATTTATCTAAGTATAACGCAATTAAATCATCAGGTTGTACTGATAACTGTGATCGTAAATAATTTGCCAGTTCATTGGCTTGTTCATTCAGACTCTGATACGTTAATTTCGTATCTTCATAAACAACTGCAATAGAGTCAGGTGTTTTCTGAACTTGTTCTTCAAACAATTGGCTCACGAGTTTATGACGTTCAAATGGAACGATATTTCTTTGTTGATTAACGATTAATTGGTCATACTCTTGCTCAGTTAATAAATTGAGCGCATTTACCTCAATAGCTGGATTTTTAGCTAATTGTATTAAGGTTAATTCTATTCCTTTCAATACACGTTTTATAGCTGATTCATCAAATAGTTCCCCAGCATATTTGATTTTAATCGATATTTTACCTGCTGCCTCATAAACCACAATTCCGAGAGGATAATCCAGTTTTTCATGGCCGCCTTGGAACACAATTTTTAATTCATTTTCTTCTCTTTCTGATAATGGGTAATTTTCAAATACAAATAGTGAATTAAATAGACGTGTACCTGATTTTTGTAATTCAATCAGATTAATATTACTGTTATTATTCACATTATTAATGTGTGTTTGTAACATTTTGATGGTCTCAATAACGCTACCATCAGTATGCTCTAAAATTACAGGTAATGTATTAATATAAAGCCCGATAGAATTTTCTATACCATCAATAGGTAAGTTACGACCAGATACTGTCATACCCACAACGGTTGTTTTGGTATTACCAAAAATGCTTAACTGTTGATGCCAACAATATTGAACCAAAGCATTTAATGTAAACTCACTGTTTTTACACAGTGTTTTTAATTGTTCACACTGTTGTGAATTAAGTTCAATTGAAATCTCTTGTGGATTTTCAATATATTTATGTTCACCTAGGTTAACGTGATTTAGATCCGCTTTAAGTAAGCTTTCTAAATTCTCAGGTTCAAGCTCAACATTAAGGTATTGTTTCCAGAATGATGCTGTCTCATCGGTTTTACTTTGTAAATAAGATTGGGCAGCTAAATAGCTACTATCTTCATGGATAATTACCTCTTTTTGGTGTAATAAAGTTAAATAATTTTGATGCACATCATTAAGTAAGACTGGTAAACTCCAACCATCTAAAATAGCATGATGATTATTAAATAAACATCGATAATATTCATTGGAACATTTAATTAAGGAAACCCTAAACAGTTGACCTTTAGTTAAATCATAACCGACTTGTTCATCTTGTTTGATCAATTCACTCATACTGAGTTGTTGTTGCTCTTGAGTTTGATCACTAAGATCAATAAATTCCCAAGCAAAATCGGATTGTTTATCAATAATCTGTACCAGCTCTTCCACCCATGAGAAACGTAAACGCAATGAAGGGAATTTTTGCTGTGTAAGGTGCCATGCTTGTTCAAGCAAATTAATATCAAGTGAATTGTAATAATCCCATATCATTTGAATTCGATAGGCATTATCTGAATCACCTTGAGAAACAGCATGATATATAAAGCCTTGCTGTAAACTATTTGCAGGATAAATTGCCTCTATTTCTCTGTCACTTTGTAATGAATTAAGCAATGTTGAAGAGATGACACCATTAATATCAGATTGTGTTAAATAACTTCGTTCAATTAATGCTAATTGATCAATTAATTCATTAAGTTGTTGGGTAAAGGCAGTAACTAGAGCTTCACCGTGTTCGTTATTAACATATCCTGTAATAGCAAATTGTAATTGATCATCTAAAATACCACCATTAACGGATAAAAAGTCTGTCATGCGATTATTAGAAGACATTGATACACCACTATCTTCATCACTAAATCGCCATTTATTTACTTTTTCAGTACTATCAAATTGACCTAAATAGTTAAAACTTATCGCTGGTAAAGCTTGTTTGATATAACCAACTAAACAACCATAACCCACACCATGATTAGGTATTTCTCTTAATGAATCTTTAATCATGGCAACATTATTAGCAACATTATCGTTATTCACAATTAGCTTAACTGGATACATACTGGTAAACCAGCCAACAGTATTATTTATATCAATTTCATCAAAGAGCGCTTCTCGCCCATGACCTTCTAATAATATATAGTGATCATTACCACTGAATACCAGTTTTAACGCTTGTGCTAGTGCTGTTAATAAAATATCGTTAATTTCTGTACCATATACCTTATTAATTTGACTAAGTAAACGAGAGGTTTGTGTCTTAGACAGCTGCATTTTAGCTTGATATAGCGTATCAACACGGTGTTGATCAAGGTGATTATGATACTGATTAATATCAGCTAATATGCTTTGCCAATACGTCGGTTCTTGCTCACTCGCAATTAGTGTTGGGTATTGTTGTTGTTTATTTACCCATTGACGATAACTACTCCCTTTATCACCTAAAATATTTGTCACATTGATATTGGCATCAACAGATGATTGTTGGCTTATATATTGGTAAATAGCTTCTAGATCATCTTTAATGATACGCCAACTCACGGCATCAATATTTAAATGATGAGCAGCGATGTGAATACGTGCAGAATTATCATCAAAACCAGTTAAATAACCAATATGACATAATATTCCTTGATCAAAAGTAAAATTACTTTGCCAATCAGTTAATAATTGATGAATGTCATTTTGTGACCAACCTGTTACATTCTGGGTAGAAAATGGCAACATATCAGGTAGTGATTGATAAGTTGCAACTGTATGACGATAATTAACCCGTAACATATCATGATATTCAAGCAATTTTTGTACACTTAGTTTGAGTAACTCAATGTTAAGCATTGGAACCTTAAGTAAAAATGCTTGGTTCCAATGATGATGATCTGGGAATCTTCCGACTTCAACTTCTTTAAAGAACCACTGTTGAATAGGAGAAAGCTCAAGACTTCCTGATAAGATCCCTTGCTCAGTTTCAACACTGATTTTTGAATCATGTCGATTATTTATCACATGATGACTTAAAGCTTGTACTGTTCTTAAATTGAAGATATCTTTAATTGAAAGATAATAATTAAGAGCTTGTTTAATTCGGTTGGTAAGTTGAATACTACTAATACTATCCCCACCGAGTTTGAAAAAGTCATCATGAATACTGATTTCATTCGCTTGTAAACCAAGAATATTTGCAAAGGTTTGACAGAAAATAGCTTCGGTTTCATTTGTTGGACCGACATAGTTTTTCTCATCAATGAGCTGTGGTGTCGGTAACGCTTTACGATCCAATTTACCATTCATATTCATTGGCATAGCATCAAGATGAATAAAGGCAGCTGGGATCATATATTCAGGAAGTGATTGTTGTAAATAAACAACGAGTTGTTCTTGGCTCAATGGTTGTTTAGAAACATAATAAGCTGCAATATATTTAGCACCAGCACTATTTTTTAAAGCTAGTACGGCAGCTTGATGAATCTCAGCGTGGCTGACTAAACACGTTTCAATTTCTGCAAGTTCAATTCTAAATCCACGAATTTTAACTTGGAAGTCATTACGACCAATATAATCAATATTGCCATCCGCTAAATAACGCACTAAATCGCCAGTTTTATAGATTCTCCCATTATAATTTTGAGCTTTTTCAACGACAGTCTGGAATGGATTTTGAATAAACACTTTATCTGTCAGTTCAGGTTTATTTAAATAACCTCGACCAACACCTTCACCACCAACATAAAGTTCACCAATTGCCCCCATAGGTACAGGACGACGTTGTTCATCTAGAATATAGAGTGAAGTATTTGTCAATGCTTTACCGATTGGAACACTGTAAGTGAATGGTTCTTGCGTTAAATTAGTCAAATTTGTAACGGCAAAGACAGTGGTTTCAGTTGGACCATAAGCATTAACAACATTCACATGTGGATAAAGTTGATGACACTTATTAATATGATGCGCTGATAAAGCTTCACCACCCACAAAAATGTAATTTAATAAATTTAAATTAGCAACTTCATTATCGACTAATGCATTGAAAAAAGTTGTTGTACAACAGAAATTTGTAATTTTTTTATCAGCAATTAACGCATTAAACTGATCTAAATCTAAAAATGTCTCTTTTTCAGCAATAACCAGTGGTATACCATTAAGTATCGGAGTATAGAAATCGTAAACAGAACCGTCAAATTGATAACCTGAGATACTTAATAAACGATCGTTCGGATTAATTTTGACATAATTAGCATTAACAATAAAGTTGTTAAGATTCTGATGCTCTATAAGCGTTCCTTTTGGATTCCCTGTTGTTCCACTTGTATAGATAACATAAGCTAAATCATGTGGATTCGCTTTAATTAAAAGATTATCTTTTGCATAATTTTGTAAATTATCATGAAAATCAGCTTGATCAACAGCCAATATTGATAAATTAGGCGCTAAACCAGTTAATTTATCACAATGATTTTTAGTCGTAAGAACGGCTTTGACTTTTGCATCTTGCATAATGAACTGATTACGTGGATCTGGAGCATTTGGATCCAATGGAACATAAGCCCCACCTGCTTTCAAAATGGCTAAGAAGCAGATCAGGATATATTGAGAACGATCAAGGTAAAGACCAATCAAATCATTAGGTTTTATATCAAAGTGTTCTTGCAGATAACGTGCCAACTGATTAGCTTGCTCATTTATTTGTTGATAAGATAATTCAGTATCTTGGAAAATTACTGCAATATTATTAGGTACTTGATTAACTTTTTCCTCAAATAATTCCGCAACAGATTTATTTCTTGCATAAGGTTGAAACGGTTTATTTTTTTCAAAAACCAATTGATTGAAAGTAGCCGCATCCACTAAACGCATTTCTGTCAATGGTTTTTCTGACTCACACATTTGAGAAAACTGCTCTAAAATAGTTTGATAAATGGTGATGTAATGCTCAATTGTTTCTTTACGATACAGTTTGCAAGCATAATTAAATAAGCCTGTGATAACTGATTTAGAGTCATCAAGCATTACTGTCATATCAAACTTAGCTGATTGATAATTAACAATTTCACTTTGGTATAAAGATAATAATTCTTCTGTTTTACCATTTCGTATCGCTGCCCCGAATGACTGTACGCCAAACATTACTTGGAATATTGGATGACGAGAAGAATCTTTTTCAATCGCTAATGCATCAACTAATCGTTCAAATGGCAAATCTTGATATTGTTGAGCTTGGGTTACTAGCTCACTTGTCTGTAATATAAATGATTTTAAACTATCTTTAGGCTCAATACATTTGCGTAATGCTAAAGTATTAACAAAAAAGCCGATGGTATTTTCAATGCCTGAATAATTTCTACCAGCAATCGGTGAACCAACAACCACATCTTTTTGATTACTAAAGGTGCCTAATAATAAATAAAAGCCACTCAATAATACCGAATAAACACTCACATTAAGCTCATTGGCAAGTGAACGGATTTGTTGACTTAATTGCTCGTTCAGTTCAAAAGTAACATCATGACCACTGTAATCAATCTCCCTTGGACGCGAATAATCGGTAGGCAAATTAAGTTGTTCAAAATCTTCTAATTGCCCTTTCCAGAAATTCAATTGATTATTTAAAAAATCACCTTGTAATAGATTACGTTGCCATAAAGCAAAGTCTTTATATTGCACTTCAACGGCTGGTAAACGTAATGTTTCTGCGTACTGACTATCTCCTTGAGATAAGGCTGTAACGTAATGATAAAGATTGACTAATTCATCTAAAAAGATATCAGTTGACCAACCATCAAATGCAATATGATGAATGACAATACTTAAATAATTATCACCGGCAAATTGATAACAACAAACAGAAATTGGTAATTCTTCGGATAAAATAAAGGTTTTATGTAGATCATCATAAATTGCAGCTTCAAGCTCAGCTTTGTTTGAACAATTTTGTTTATTGATCTTCCAAGAGAACTGTTGTAAATCAATTACTTGTTGATATCCAATTCCCTGAGCATTGGTTTTAATTAGTGAACGTAAAACTTCATGTCGATCAATAATTGCATGTATTGCTTTTTCAAGTATATTAATATCTGTGTTGCTTTTAAGCTTGAATACCAATGGAACATTATAAGCATTACTGCCACCTTCATAAGAATCAATAAACCACAGACGTTCTTGAGCAAAGGATAATAATTGTTGCTCAATATGCTCAACTGGCATCACACTTATTGATTGTCTTCTTTCTTGATTTTTATCAATAAATTGAGCTATTTTTTGCGCAGTACGGAAAGTGAAAATATCAGCAACACGAATAGAGCGGTCAAATTCTCGAGTTAACTTACTTGACAATTTAATAGCCAAAATACTATTGCCGCCCAAACGGAAAAAATCATCAGTAACACTGATAGCACTCGCTTCAAATCCTAATAAACTGGCGATAGACTCTACAATCGAATGCTCAATGGTTGAACTAGGTGCAACATAGCTACTTTGGGTTAGTAACACTGGTTTTGGTAATGCTCTTTGATCAATTTTACCATTGATAGTTACAGGCATAACCAGTAGATGTATAAATGTTGAAGGTACCATATATTCAGGTATCACATTCAATAAATACGCTGCCAATTCTGCTGAGTCAAGTTCATTATCAGCGACATAATATGCAGCTAAATATTTATAACCGCTTTGATTATTTAAAGCTAACACTGTCGCTTGTTTAATCTGTGGATGCATCATTAAATGAGTTTCGATCTCACCAAGCTCTATACGGAAACCACGAATTTTTACTTGAAAGTCATTACGACCAATATATTCAATGTTGCCATCTGGTAAGAAACGGACTAAATCACCTGTTTTATAGATACGGTCATTGTAATTTTGCTTTCTTTCATCTTCGGTTTGAAATGGATTCTTAATGAACACTTTATTTGTCATTTCAACATTGTTCAGATAACCACGACCAACACCTGCGCCACCAATATAAAGTTCTCCAATACAGCCAATAGGAACTGGGCGACGTTGTGGATTTAAAACATATACCGATGTATTTGGTAATGGTACGCCGATAGGTACATTGTTAGTGAATGATGTTTGACTTTGGTTCGTTAAATAAGTTGTAGCAAGCGTAGTCGTTTCTGTTGGACCATAGGCATTCACGAGTTTTACATTTGGATACAATTTAAGAAATTTATTGACGTGAACAGCTGATAAGGCTTCTCCTCCAGCTAGAATATAACGCAATTTTGCTAAATTAGGTAATTGAGCATCAACTAACGTATTGAAAAATGTAGATATAGCAAGGAAATTGGTAATGTGATGTTGCTCAATTAATTGATTAAATTTATCTAAATCTAAGAGATTTTCTTTAGCAGTAATAACTACTCCAGCGCCATTCAGTAAAGCACTGAATATTTCATAAATTGATGCATCAAAATGATATCCTGCAATACATACTATGCGATCTGTCTCGTCAACTTCAACATAATTAGCTCCAATAATTAAGCGATTAACGTTATGTTGCTCAATTAAAGTTCCTTTCGGATTACCGGTTGTTCCACTGGTATAAATGACATAAGCTAAATCATTTGGTTTAGTTTCAATAATAGTATTATCTGTTGAATAATTTTGTAAGGTTGTAATAAAAGAAGAATCATCAACCGGAACACTTTCCACCGTTGGCATTAATACATTCAATTTATCAACGTAATGAGAATGTGTTATCACTGCACGAATATTTGCATCTTCTAAAATATATTTGTTGCGCTCTGAAGGTGCTGTTGGATCTATTGGAACATAAGCTGCTCCTGATTTAAGCACAGCTAAAATAGCAACAATAATTTGTTCTGTACGATCTAAGTAAAGTCCAACTAAATCATTCGGTTTGATCGAAAAATGCTCTTGAAGATAATGAGCAAATTGATTTGCTTTGGAATTTAATTCAGCGTAAGACATTTCAATGTTTTCAAAAAGCACAGCAGCATTGTTTGGTGTTTTTTGACATTGTTCTTCAAATAATTGAGCAATGATTTTATCACTTTGATACGGTTGTTGAGTCTGATTTATATCATGAATTAAAACTTTTAAGTCATCTTCATTAAGAAACTCAATGTCATTTATTGAAATATCGGCTTGATCATTGCTTAAATAGTCAAGTAACTTTATAAACAGTCTTTGATAGAATTTCACAAGTTGTTCTACCAGTTGTTTATCTAATTGTTGTTCACTAAATTTAACGCGATAATTAATCTGGTTATTATATTCTTCTTGTTCAAATACTAATTTATTTGATAAATCTATCTGAAATTCATGATTAACGGCTCCATCAATCATTCCATTAAGATTCATTTTATGGTCACGAAGGAATGTTTGCACAAATGCCACATCAAGAACATTAGCATTTTCAGCAAACTGCATAATATCGTAAATAGGTAAGTATTTTGCGCCTGTCTGTTTCACCTTTTTATAATGAACCAAAATATTTTGTATAACAGATTCTAAAGTTGAATCCTCTTCAAAATGGTAAACAACAGGTAATGTATTAATGTGAGCGCCATATATTAATTCTTTACCTTCATTAAACGCTATTGGGTAAACAAGAGGAATTGCACTTTGAGATGTCATTTTATTTAACAACAAAGCCATTACCAATTGACCGAATAAATATGGTGTTATTTTATGTTTACGTCGTATTGCTTTAATTTGATTATAAATATTTTCATCATAGCTAAAAGTAAATTCACTTATATAAGGCTTAAACGAATTTGATTGCTTTGGTTTTTCGGTTGATAACTTTAAGAAAGTTAAGTCGATATTTTTTACATCTTGTAACTCTTCTTTCCAGAAATCTTCCATCTGCTGTCTTTGTGCGTTTAAAATTTCATGATAAGAATCGTTTAATTTTTGATGCATTTGAGCTTGAACCTCATATGACGGTAGCTCATAAGGTATATCGTTATAGTATTGACCAAGTTTGTCCCAAAACTCTTGAGTACTTACACCATCAACTAAAATATGATGAAAGACTAAAATAATTCGATATTGTTGATGACCAACTTGAATTATATGAAGTCTGGCAGGAATATCCTTCTCTAAATCAAAGGGCTCAGCAACAATTTTACTGATATCTTCATTACTTAAAGGTTTATCGTGATAAACGATTACTGTCTTTAAATTTTCTTCTGTAATTGATTCTCTTTTTTGCCAAAAAATACCATCGTCCTGATTTACAACGTAACTCTTAAAAACAAAATGCTCATTAATAATTTTTTTAAAACTTTCGGAAAATTTTCTAAGATTAAGTTCTCCAGAGATTATATTATCAGAAACGATGTTGTAATCGCTCCTTGATGGGTTTGCTAGCCATTCGTAATAAAAAATTGATTGATAGGGCGTAAGTTTTATTTTTTTCATCTTTTTTGCCTATAAAAAATAGAATTAATTTTATAAATTTATAATCATTTTTGTACTGCTCCATTTTGTACTACAAAAAAGCTTTCAAATCCTTTATGAAAACTTAGTAATTAACGTCATTAATTGATTCGTTCTTTACAAACGACAATATTATATAGATTATCTGTTCATGTAAACTGTTTAAATAAAAACTGCATTAACTTTTTGTTTTTTTTAACATTTTAACGGTTAAATTGTATACAAAGTAAGTTTTCCGGCAGGTCATAAAAATGAGGGTTTTTAAGCAGAAATATTTTTTTTTATTTATAATCAATATGTTAAAAAAAATTATAAACGTTAACAAAACTTTAATTTTTTTTACAAAATTTTTTTAGTAGTTAAATTACGGTGACTTTGGTTAGTTTTTGGTCAAATTACATAGAGAGGGGGAATCAAATTTAAGGATTACCCTATAAATTAATGTTTGGTATTTAATTGTTAATTTTTCTTAACATTCAGTAAAATTATAGCAATACGAAATTTTTATCGTCAAGATTATACAGTTTTTAATCTTAAAAATAATGTAAACTGATTTTATTAATTTGCTAAAAAAACACCTAGAAGATTTAATTACTTAATAATTAAATAAAAAAATATCTAGGCGTTTATAAACTTGCTAATCTAATTTGAATTTAGGGATTATTCCTCTTTCGCAATCTTATCAAGTGCTAATGGTAAAAATTTATCTAATTGATTTTCAACTTTAATATAAGCAGCCATTGGCATTTTATAAGGATCAGATAGATCTTCATTTTTACCTGTAGCAAATTCAGATAATGTAAAGACTTTGCCTTCAGATTCTGGAAATTTATCTAAAATTTTATCTTTATGGTTTTGTGTCATTGTTAATAAATAATCTGATGAATCAATATCTTCTTTGACTAGTTGAGCCGCTTTATGAGAGGAAATATCAATGTTTCTATTTTTTAATACTTTGACACTGCCTTCTTCAGGGGTGATCTCATTAGGATCAACATTTACACCACGTGATTCAACTATGATATTTAAATGATGTTTTTTTACATAATCTTTAGCTAATGCTTCTGCCATTGGGCTACGACCAGTGTTTCCTGTACAAACAAACATAACCACCCGATCAAGCGAAAAACAAGAAGTACTAAACAATGCCAATATAATTAAAAAATACTTTTTCAAATTAAACATAAAATTGCCTTTATAATTAATTAAATATTAATTTTTTATGATATCAAAGATGGATATAAATTTTAATTAAATTTACTTTAAAGTTCTAAATTAAAAAGAATTATCCTTCTATTTGGTTATTTAACTATCACACAATCTTTAAATAGGTTAATAAACATGCATCTTTCTAATAATTTTATTTTTTATGAATCTCTTTAAATAACCGTATTGTATAACCTATATGTACAACAGTGTTCAGCAATTGATGTTTAATGACACTGTTAGCATGAATCTATTGTTAAAATTTCTATGTGTCTTTTTCAATAAGTGAATTATTTCATGTTCTTTATTTTCAATATTATTTACATCAAATTGTTATCAGGACATACATACCACATCTTTTTCTTAATTTGACTACAATTTATATTCTAATACCTATAAATTCAAAATTATTAAAACTCATCATCAGTATAAATACGACTCTAATATCTTTCGGTTTTTATCTTACCTATATATAAATTTCCCTAATAATCAACCAAACTTATTATCTAAATATAATCCTATCAATCTTAAATCATTAAGAATTATTTCATTATTTCAAGATTTATCATTTTCTGAGCGTTTATATACGCTGCCATACAGCGATATGATATGTTGTCAGTTTAGGAATGCCTTTCAGTTTGGATATTTGTTAACACTGATTGAAAAGCTGTTTTCGATGTATTAATAATTATTTTAGAGGAAATTGATTCCTAATCGTTATCAAAATACAACTTAATCAGTCTGAGTTTATAAGCATTTTTTATCAGGTATAGTTAAAGAAATAATTGGACACTTACCAATTATCAATGTCTCTAGAAGAACATTAATCTTATAATTGAATCAAAATTTGACTAAACCAGTTGTAGCAAAACTCACATACTAAACAACACAATCGATAATCTTAAAGACCTTATACTGTGATTTTAATGCCTTTAATTTGATTTCTTTTAATGAAGCCCCACCTTTAAATACTAATTAAATTTTAGATGGTAGAAACATTACATTTACTATATATTAATAATTTTACTGTCATTTTTTACAAAAAAATATAAAGATTCACGACAAGAGAATAGATATTTAAAAACAGAAATCCAGTTACATCGTTATGGATAACTGGATTTTTTAATATTACACCTAATAGAAGTATTTTTTACTCCCATTCAATGGTTGCAGGCGGTTTTCCACTTATATCATATACAACTCGTGATATTCCATTGACTTCATTAATAATACGGTTTGATACTCTACCTAAAAAGTCATAAGGAAGATGAGCCCAGTGAGCGGTCATGAAGTCGATAGTTTCAACTGCACGTAATGAGACAACCCAATCATATTTTCGCCCATCTCCCATTACTCCTACCGAGCGTACTGGTAAAAATACGGTAAATGCTTGACTAACTTTGTGGTATAGGTCAGCTTTATAAAGTTCTTCGATAAAAATAGCATCGGCTTGTCGTAGTAAATCACAATACTCTTTTTTCACTTCACCAAGAACACGCACCCCTAAACCTGGTCCAGGGAATGGATGACGGTAAAGCATATCGTAAGGCAAACCGAGTTCTAAACCAACTTTACGTACTTCATCTTTGAATAATTCTCTTAATGGTTCAACTAGCCCCATTTTCATATCTTCAGGTAAACCACCAACATTATGATGAGATTTAATCACGTGGGCTTTACCTGTATCAGCAGCAGCTGATTCAATGACATCTGGATAGATGGTGCCTTGAGCAAGCCATTTGACATCTTTTAATTTTGCCGCCTCTTCATCAAAAACAGCGACAAATTCACGACCAATGATTTTACGTTTAGCTTCAGGATCAACCTCTCCTTTTAATGCGGCCATAAATCGATCTTCGGCATTAATTGCAATAATATTTAAACCAAATTTATCACCAAACATGTCCATGACTTGCTTTGCTTCATTTAAACGTAATAACCCATGATCAACAAAGACGCAAGTTAGCTGGTCACCAATTGCTTGATGTAATAATAATGCAGTAACCGAAGAATCAACACCACCAGATAAACCTAGTAATACTTTATCTTTACCAACTTTTTCTTTTATACGGGTAATTGCATCAGTAATAATAGAAGATGGTGTCCATAGTCTTTCACACTGACAAATATCAATAACAAAACGCGTTAATAACTCTAATCCTTTAACCGTATGCGTTACCTCAGGATGGAACTGTACACCATAAAACTGTTTTTCATCGTTGGCCATAATAGCGAATGGACAAGTTTCTGTTTGCCCAATTAGGGTGAATGTGTCAGGTAATGAAGTAACTTTATCACCATGACTCATCCAGACATCCAGTTGCTCAATACCAGCATCATTGGTGCTATCTAAAATACCTTCTGTTAATTTTGATTTTGCAAGAATATCAACTTTAGCATAACCAAATTCTCGTTGATTAGATGCAGTAACTTGTCCGCCCTTACCTACTTGAATTGCCATAGTTTGCATACCATAGCAGATACCTAACACGGGAACGCCTGCGTTAAACACATATTCTGGAGCTCTAGGGCTATTTTGATCGGTAGTACTTTCAGGACCACCAGATAGAATGATGCCTTTAGGATTAAATTGTTTGATTTTTTCTTCCGAAACATCCCACGGCCAAAGTTCACAATACACACCAATTTCACGCACTCTTCGAGCAATTAATTGCGTTACTTGTGAACCAAAATCTAAAATCAATATACGCTGTTGGTGGATGTCTTTATTCATCAATTTTAATTCCTAAAATATAAGCCAATATAAAAATTGGTTGGTATTGTACCATCTAATCATTAACCTTAAATAGCATGTCGGCATTTTTTTACGTAATAAATATTTGTAAAAAGATACTTAACATGGCTAGGAAATAAAGCAATAAATTAAATATCGCGTTGAATTATTATTTTTTAGCAGTAGTATAAAATTTATAAAAGGATAATAGGAGCTGATGTTTCTAAAACTGCACTTTCAATAAAATTTCGATATTAAAGCTTTGTATTTTCAAATCCTATGACAGCGTTTAATACTTTTACTTCATATCATAAAAGTTCAAGATAAAAGATTGGATCAATAATTATGATTAAGTTTTGATTAGAAGTGTACATAATCTTTAACTCTGATAATATTAATTTAAAATCAATTTATTCAACAAAAGTAAGCATCATTTTCAAGCAGGAAATTAAAATTACTAACATAAACCGTGCTTGTTGAATCATTGAAATGAATTAAATGAGCAACCAAAATATGAAACTAATTAATAAATGAATGAATGAATGAAATAGAATACGCTGATAACTAAAAATAAATTAATCTAAATTAATTATTCTTAAATAATTAAAGAAGTTGGAGTGAACAAAATCTACAAATAATATACAATAAACACTCTTTTAATTATTTTGTTTCTTATAAATGAAAAGGTGTTATAAATAATTAGAAATGAGAGGTTATTAACTAACCTCTCACAAATTGAAACATTAATATAAACTATTTACCAGCGTTCTGTTCTTGTGCTGATTGAATAGCTGTTAATGCAATAGTATACACGATATCGTCAACTAACGCACCACGAGACAAGTCATTAACAGGTTTGCGCATACCTTGTAACATTGGACCAATAGATACAAGATCAGCAGAACGCTGTACTGCTTTGTATGTAGTATTCCCCGTATTTAAATCAGGGAAGATAAATACAGTTGCTTTACCCGCTACTTGTGAATTTGGAGCTTTAGATTTAGCCACATCTGGCATTACTGCCGCATCATACTGTAATGGACCGTCAATCATAAGATCTGGGCGTTTTTCTTGAGCAATACGAGTTGCTTCCTTCACTTTCTCAACATCAGCTCCTTGACCTGAACTACCTGTTGAATACGAAATCATCGCTACACGTGGTTCGATACCAAAAGCAATTGCTGTATCTGCTGATTGAATAGCAATTTCAGCAAGTTCTTGTGCATTAGGATCTGGATTTATTGCACAGTCACCATAGATATAAACTTGGTCTGGCATTAACATAAAGAAAACAGATGATACAAGTGAACTACCTGGCGCAGTCTTAATTAATTGTAATGGTGGGCGAATAGTATTAGCTGTCGTATGAACTGCACCTGATACAAGACCATCTACTTCGTTCGCTTCAAGCATCATTGTACCAAGTACGACATTGTCGGCTAATTGTTCACGCGCAATAACTTCGGTCATACCTTTATTTTTACGCAATTCAACTAAACGTGGTACATATTTTTCACGAATTGTATCTGGATCAACGATTTCAACCCCAGCATCTAATGTAACACCTTGAGATGCTGCCACTTTACGAACTTCATCAGGATTACCAATAAGTACACATTTTGCAATATTTCGCTCTGCACAAATTGCAGCAGCTTTAATTGTTCTTGGCTCATCACCCTCTGGTAAAACCACCACTTTTTTTGCATTACGTGCAAGTTCTGTTAATTGATATCTGAATGCTGGTGGTGATAGTCGACGAGCTGAATTCACTACTTCATTTAATGATTTAACCCAGTTAGAATCAATATGATCAGCCACAAAGTTTTGTGTGTTTTCCATACGTTCCTTATCATCAACCGGAATTTCTAAATTAAATTGTTGCAAGTTGATTGAAGTTTGGAATGTATTAGTTTGAACGGTAAACACTGGTAAACCAGTATCAAATGCTGGTTGACATAATTTATAGACTTTTTCATCTATTTCATAACCACCCGTTAATAACACCCCACCGATTGATACGCCATTCATCGCAGCTAAACCAATAGTTACAAGTACATCTGAGCGGTCAGCAGAAGTCACTAATAACGCATTAGGTTGTAGATGACTAATAATATTAGGTACACTTCTAGAACAGAAAGAAATGTGTTTAATACGACGATTTTTAATACCGCCTTCATTGATAATTTTGGCATCAAAATGTTTGGCAATATCAATAGCACGACAAGCACTTAGATCCATATTCCAAGGAATACAACCAAGTACAGGAAGTGGACTAAATTCGTTTAAATCTTTAATCGTGATTTTTTTATCGTCAAATTTTGGAGTATGATAAATTTCTGCAACATCTGGGCGAGCGAGCGATTGCTCTTCAACTGGCGCATTAACTTTATTGACAATTACGCCAACAATTTTTTCATTTTTAATACCACCAAAATTAGAGCGTGCAATTTCAATACGTTCTTTTAATTGTTCAGGTGTGTCTTTACCCATATTGACAACAAATATAATTTCAGCACCAAGAGTTTTAGCGATGTTATTATTTAATTCATTGGCAAAAGGATAATCAGAAGTTGGCACAATACCTTCAACTAATACAACGTCAGCACCTTTGGTATTTTCAGCATATAGGGCAACGATTTCTTCCATTAGCACATCTTGTTGATTTAAACCTAATAAGTTTTCAACATGGCTCATTTTAAGTGGTTTTAAAACTGGAATTGATGTGTTATTACTAACCAATGTGGTGGTATTATCAGGGGCATCACCGCCCGCTCTTGGCTGGGCAACTGGTTTAAAAACGTTTAAGTTAATACCTTGACGCTCCATAGCTCGAATAACACCAAGACTCACACCTGTTAACCCTACATTGGTTCCGGTTGGGATTAGCATAATAGTACGAGACATAATTGATTTCCTCTTAAATTCTTTATTATGTAAAAACAAACCGCCATTTCGGCGGTTCTAAACGTTTATTAAGCAGTTAGACGCGCAGCATCCTGAGCAATAACAAGTTCTTCATTGGTTGGAATCACCATTGCAACGGCAGAGCCGTCTTTAGTAATTGTACCGCCATGACCAAAACGTGCAGCAAGATTACGTTCTTGATCCAGTTCAAAACCAAGAAGACTTAATTTTTGTAATGCCATACGACGAACTTCTTCAGAATTTTCACCAATACCACCAGTAAATACGATTGCATCTAAACGACCGTCTAAAAGCATTGCATAACCACCAATGTATTTAACTAAACGGTGAACAAAGACATCTAAAGCATTTTTTGCATTTTCATCACTATCATAGTTATCAGTTACATAACGACAATCACTACTTACACCAGTTAATCCTAGTAAACCAGATTTTTTATTTAAAAGATTATTTATATCAGCAACGGACATATTTAAGTTATCGTGTAAGAAGAACATGATAGCAGGATCGATATCACCACTACGTGTACCCATTACTAAACCTTCAAGTGGAGTTAAGCCCATTGAAGTATCAACACATTTACCGTTTTTAACAGCAGTAATTGATGCACCATTACCTAAATGACAAGTAATTACATTTGTTTCTTCTACTGGTTTATTTAATAATTTTGCAGCTTCACGGCTAACGTAATAATGGCTCGTACCATGTGCACCATAACGACGAATACCATGTTTAGTATAAAGTTCGTTAGGAATAGCATACAAATAAGCTTCTTTTGGCATAGTTGTATGGAATGCAGTATCAAAAACAGCCACATTCTTATTTTTTAAATGAGGAAATTCAGCAAAAGCTTCGCGAATACCGATTAAATGTGCAGGATTATGTAAAGGTGCAAATGCTGCTGCTTCTTCAATGCCTTTTAATACTGAATCATCGATTACGACAGATTGAGTATATTTTTCACCACCGTGAACAATACGGTGTCCAATAGATTTAATACTATCTAATAATTCTGGTTTTTGAGGGAAGATGCTATTAACAATAAATCTAATTGCTTCACTATGAGCGGCTCCAGCACCTAAAGAAGCTTCGTTCTTAACACCATCAAGTTTCCACTTAATACGTGCATCAGGAAGATTAAAACATTCAGCTAACCCAGATAAAAATTCATCACCATTTTCAGGGTTAATAATGGCAAATTTTAATGAAGAACTTCCGCAATTAAGAACAAGAGCGTTATTACTTGATGACATAGTAATTCCTATAAATTGAATAAAAAGATATATACCAATCAAAATTGGTAACTCAACACATGATTTTAAATATCGATGTGATTACGTTAAGGTGACTTCTGATATCTTGCTTTTTGAGATAAAATAGAGAGAGTCCCCAATTTGAATGGCATTATTTTAAGACAATAAGAAGTGAATGTCGAGGAATCCCAACAAGATGAATTTAGTTAATACATTTAAGGCTGGACAAAGGTATATGAAGCTTTGTCCTACAGATCAACAATTGATGCATTCATTTCCTGAATTAAAAATCATTAACCACATAAAAACCCTAACAAAATATCTGCCACCTATCATTGTCGGTCTAATTGTTTGGCAATATTATACGCCTGCGCAGCTTGCAGTAACAATTTTAACAATTTTATTTGTCTTGAGCTTACCTTTACAAGGTATATTTTGGTTAGGTCGACGTTCACAATCACCTTTACCTCTTAATTTAGTTGATTGCTATAATCGAATCAAGTTACAACTCATCGAGAAACAAGCATTAGATGTAAATACAAACAAAAATGAAAAATTAACTTTTGAGGCATTCATGCAACTTATCAACTTATCAAAAATTCACTTAGGTAATTATTTTGGGCAAGATGATGATACATCTAACGATTAAAGAAGATTTATTCATGCAAAAATTTTTGGGAAAATTAAAAAGTCAAATCAATGCACTACAACAGGAGATAAATTTATCTGATCAACAGCCTTTTCAAGAACGTTATTTTGATCAGCATTTGTTTAATACAAGCAAAATTGAATCCAATAACCAATTCTATCTTGATAAAATTAAACTCACATATCAAGCTATTTGTGATGCGGCACTCTCCCAGAAATTCTCGCAAATTGAGTTTTTGTCGGAAAAACTTATTGATCAAATCAGTGCCCTTACCCGTGAACTTGCTACAGGATATCTACGTCAACAGCGAACAAATTGTATTATTCAAGAAACACTTGCAGAAAAACACTCAAGACATTTGGATTATCTAAGACGATTACAAGATATGAAATATGAATTTGAACTATCATCAGAATCAATTAATCATATTAAAGTTGCAACATTGGATAATCGAATCTATCGCTGTGAACAAGCAATAAAAAAAATTGAATTAGAAATAGAAAACGATAGCCTAGATTGAATTATAGTATTTGCTTACAACAGAATTAAAATCTTATATTATTTATTTTAAGAATGAATATTTTTAAATCATGGATGTTAAACGCATTGATGCTAAATAACCTTATCTTTCATAATACAAAAACATAGCAATATAAATTTCAAAATCCCAATTATCAATTTACCATTTGATATTGATTTAATAATAAAGGTTTTAATTATTATTAATTTTCTCACCTAGCTGTTCAGTTTTTATATATAATCAGACAGATATTTCAGAGTTTGTTAAATTGTTAATGTGCGGTTTTCCGTATGGATTTACTCCATTAGTTGGAAAAGTTTTCCTCACAGTCTAATATTAATGTGTAGCTCAATCTGCCTAATTATTGTTTACATTCTTCTTTTATATCTCACTATTGAATATTTGTTTTGATGAATATCTGGATACTTTATTTATGCTTTCTTCAATATCAATCATAGAGATATATTATTATATGTCTATTAAACTCCTTTAATTGGATGATGTCTGTTAATCAATATGTTTAAAGGCATTTCATTTTTAATGACATAATACGATTCTTATATCAAAAAAGAATATTGTTACAATTATTATTTATTATCATCTTTTTAAGTTATCTTTATAATGTCATTATCGTCAGCGATTATTAAGGCGCTATTCCCTTTAAATTTTGTATAAGGACTATTTAATGAGTAAAATATTTGATGATAATTCCCAAACTATCGGTCACACGCCTCTAGTTCGTTTAAAGCATTTTGGTAATGGAAATATTTTAGCCAAAGTAGAATCGCGCAATCCCAGTTTTAGCGTTAAATGTCGTATTGCATCGAATATGATTTGGGATGCAGAAAAACGCGGATTATTAACATCGGACGTCGAATTAATCGAGCCAACTAGTGGTAATACAGGTATCGCTCTTGCAACTGTTGCTGCTGCACGAGGCTATAAATTGACTCTAACCATGCCAGAAAGCATGAGTATAGAACGTCGTAAACTACTTAAAGCTTTAGGCGCTAATTTAATATTGACCGAAGCGGTAAAAGGTATGAAAGGTGCGATTGAAAAAGCCGAAGAGATTGTAGCAAGCAATCCTAAGAAAAATATTATGTTACAACAATTTAGCAATCCTGCTAATTCAGAAATTCATGAAAAAACCACAGGACCTGAAATTTGGAATGATACAGATGGTCAAGTAGATATTTTTATTGCTGGTGTCGGTACTGGTGGTACTTTTACTGGTACGGTTCGTTATATCAAAAAAAACCAAGGCAAAAACATAATAGCTGTTGCTGTTGAACCAACTACCTCTCCAGTTATTAGCCAAGCGCTAGCGGGCGAACCAATTAAACCAGGACCACACAACATTCAGGGTATCGGTGCAGGATTTATTCCAGAAAACTTAGATTTAAGTCTGGTTGATTTGGTTGAAAAAGTCACTACCGAACAAGCCATTGAAACAGCTCGTGAATTAATGGAAAAAGAAGGTATATTAGCAGGTATATCATCTGGTGCTGCTGTTTACGCGGCTGATCGTTTAGCAAAATTACCTGAATATGCGAATAAAACCATTGTAGTAATCTTACCCTCTTCAGGTGAACGCTACCTGAGTACCGATTTATTTAGTGGTATTTTTACTGAAAAAGAACTCGGTTAAGCCAAATCTTCTAACAAAAAGCACGACCTAATTTAAATCGTGCTTTTTTAAACCTTCTTATTAAGTGGAAAAATAATTATTCATTTTGAATGATACCAAAATGCCGATAAGCATGTGGTGTCGCAATTCTCCCTCTTGGTGTCCTTTGAATATAACCTTGTTGAATCAAAAACGGTTCGAGTACATCTTCAATCGTTTCACGCTCTTCACCTATAGCTGCAGCAATATTATCAAGACCTACCGGCCCACCCAGAAATTTTTCAATAATAGTGAGCAATAACTTTCGGTCCATATAATCAAAACCTTGATTATCTACATCCAACATATCAAGTGCCTGAGCAGCAATTTTTTGATCGATAATACCTTTTGATTTTACATCAGCATAATCACGCACGCGGCGCAATAAGCGATTAGCAATTCTTGGTGTACCACGTGAACGTTTAGCAATTAAATGTGCCCCTTCGTCAGATAAATCCATCCCTAAAAATTTGGCACTTCGACCGACAATATATTCCAAATCTTCAACCCGATAAAATTCCAGGCGCTGTACAATACCAAAACGATCACGTAGCGGCGATGTGAGTGACCCAGCTCGTGTTGTAGCCCCAATTAATGTAAAAGGTGGAAGATCGATCTTAATTGAACGTGCTGCTGGTCCCTCGCCAATCATAATATCCAACTGATAATCTTCCATCGCTGGATATAAAATCTCTTCTACTACAGGTGAAAGACGATGGATTTCATCAATAAATAGTACATCGTTAGGTTCTAAATTGGTTAGCATTGCCGCTAAATCACCTGCTTTTTCTAAAACAGGACCAGAAGTAGTACGCAAATTAACGTCCATTTCATTAGCAACAATATTTGCTAAAGTAGTTTTACCAAGGCCGGGAGGACCAAAAATCAATACATGATCAAGCGCATCACTACGCTGCTTAGCAGCTTGAATAAAAATTTTCATCTGTTCACAAACTTGCGGTTGACCAATGTATTCGTCCAAACATTTAGGACGAATAGCACGATCAAGTGATTCTTCTTCCTTTTGCGCTTGTGGGGCAATCAAACGATCCGCTTCAATCATACTGAATCCCTATTTATAATGCTGCTTTCAAAGCTTCGCGAATGAGTGTTTCACAGTCCATATTAGGCTCTATAACTTTATTGATAATACGACTGGCTTCTTGTGGTTTATAACCTAATGCAATAAGTGCTGACACTGCTTCGCTTTCAATTTGATTGGATGATTTATTAACACTATTCGTTTCAATCATAGTGCTCATTGGTGACAGTTCTTTAGAAAAACGTTTAAGACGATCTTTCATTTCGACAATCAAACGTTCAGCTGTTTTGTTCCCGACCCCAGGCAACTTCACTAAAGTCTTAATTTCTCCCTGCTCCACCGCATTGATAAATTGTTGAGCTGACATACCAGATAAAATCGCTAATGCCAATTTTGGACCAACACCATTAACTTTAATTAACTCACGAAATAGTTCTCGCTCTTGTTCTTGATTAAAACCATACAATACTTGAGCATCTTCACGTACGGCAAAATGGGTTAATACAATAACCTCTTGACCATTTTCCGGTAATTCATAAAAACAGGTCATTGGCATAAAAACCTCGTAACCGACTCCACGAACTTCAATTAACACTTTAGGAGGTTGCTTTTCAATAATGGTTCCACGTAGACGACCTATCACAATTTATCCTTAATAATCCGATGTTAGTTACACAAGTTATAGCTAAAAAACACAATATTTGATAATTTTTATTGTTTGAAAATTAGGTTCAATTTGCAAAGCAATGGTAGCAAAAATTTGAATTCTTTATCAGTTAGTTTACCTGATTGAAAAAAATTAATAAAGAAAAACTGTATAAATAGACAGGCAAATGGTTTTTAAATCCTTTAATTAACATTGAAATAGATGATTTATATTAGATATTTATATACATAATACTGGTAAATATCGCCAAATGTATTTATAGTATTGACTATCAATTAAGCAGTTGAGTTATTTATTTTTTTAGAACACCTCAAGCTATTAAGGAGCCTTATACGTGATTAGTCAAATCAAAAACCTGTATCCGGATAAAAATAATGAAGACAGCTATTATGGATTTATAAGAGCATTAGATGAAAAAAATGATTATTATTTTACAAAAAAAGATTTAAGTAATTTAAACATTGATGAATTGAAAATAGGCTCTCGAGTTACTTTTACAGCTAATGAAAAAGACTCAGGAATAAGATTCGCCACGAACATTAAACTTTTAAATAATCAAGAAACAAAAAATAATGAGCAGAATTTGTCTGATGATAATTCATTGGAGAATAATATTGATGCTAAATCTTATAAAACTCGTTTAATTGATTCTGTGCTACAAATCAAATCCATAACAGATCCTATTGCATTTGAAGATTCAGTATTTGATTTATTAAAATTAATTGGTTTAAATAAAATATTTCAATTCGATCGCGACTGCCAAGCAGGTAAAGCTGATGGTTTTTTTATTATTGATAATTTAGCCGTAATGTATGACTGTACATTGAAAAGCGATTTTGAATCTTATAAAGAAGAACAAATAGAAAATTATATTAATAAGCTTAACCAAAAATCACAACTGACATTCAACATAAAAAAAATTGATGGTGGTATTACACCAAAAACAATGGTACTTACAGGTAAAAATAAACAAGTCTGGATTGTAACCAAAGGTGAAAGCAAAGAAATAAATGATTATGATAATGTCAAAGTCAAGGAAATTTCGATACACGATTTGTGTGAAATTTTTAAAAAAAGGTTAAGCGATATGACTTATGATAATGAAAAATTAGTTAATGATTTTATTTTTATTGGTAAATAATTCTATCAAATTAAGCAGAAAGAAATTAGTATTGTTCTTTCTGCCTATTTGAATTCTGAAATTAAATCAATTCAAATTCAAAATATTTATTATAGCAAATAAAGATTGTTTAAAATGGCATTTTAAAACCGGGAGGTAATTGCATACCACCAGTCACTTGAGCCATGCGTTCTTTTTGAGCATCATCTAAACGACGGGTTGCATCATTGTATGCTGCGGCAATCAGATCCTCCAGCATTTCTTTGTCATCTTCAGTAACTAAAGAAGGATCAATTTCAACACGTTTACAGTTATGTGCACCATTTATAGTAACTTTAACCAATCCTGCACCTGATTCACCCGTCACCTCTAATTTAGCAATTTCTTCCTGTGCTTGTTGCATTTTTGCTTGCATTTGTTGAGCTTGCTTCATTAAATTACCTAAACCACCTTTTCCGCCTGAAAACATATTTATTCCTCATTAAAAAAAATTTAGCCCATAATTATACAGGACGAATACTCGCCTCATCAATCTTCGCTTCAAAATATTGACAGATCATCGACACTTTTGGATCTTCATTTATGGTCACTTTAGCTTGTGTAAGCTTTTGTTGATACAGATCTTCACGCATTTCTAAAGGCGTTTTATTATTCTTATTATCATCTAGAATAATCTTTACTTTTAATGCTCGTTGACGATGATTAGCTAAAATTTTTTCTATTTTAGTCACATTACAAGATGAGTTAATCAGATGTTTTAACGCTGAGCGCATATGTAAAATAATATTATTTTCATCAATTTGTTCAATAAATGAATTACTAACAATTTGTCTGATTAACGGCGATAAATCTAGCCGTTCTATTTCAGCACACCATGCATCTTTTTGTGCCGTTTCCTCAATTAATTTTTTCGTTATTGCAGGAGTTTTATCTCCATTGAGCGATTCCCGGAACGTTTTAGTGTCAATAATTAAATCATCTTTAGTCTCAACATAACCGCAAGCTTGCCACTGATAATTTTCAGCAGTAATGACTTCTTGGGTTTCGTTGTCACTTTCATCTTTATCAATAGTTTTTAACTCTACTTGTGTATTATCAGTAAGTTGAGAAATGTTTTTAGCATAAGATATTGGTGAATGGATTATCTCGGTTTTTGGATCTAATGACTCAACTTTGGATTTAAACTTTTTTGTTTTTTGTTCCCCTTTCAATAATTGCATTCGCATTTCTAATATATTTTTTGTAACAGATGATGCATCATCGGGAATCGATACATCTTGAACACTTGAATGTTCAACAGGCATAGGCTGAGAGTCAATCAATATATTGTTATTTTGATCTGAAATTAAGTGAGATTTAGACTCTGCATTGCTCTTTTTTTTTGATAAAAATTGAGTGGATTGTAACTGAGACTTTGGTTCAGGTACATCTCGTAACTCAACCTGTGGCTTAATATTGGATTTAGGTTCTGTAGTTTTATTAATATTTTTAGGCATGAAAGCTAAAGCACGTAAAAAGCTCATTTCAGTGCCAATTTTTTTATCAGGAGCAAATGCCAAATCCTTTCTACCCATTAATAGGATTTGGTAATATAACTGTACATCGTTTGGCGCCATATGCTTTGCTAAAAAACGAATACGCTCTTCTTGGTCTATGTAATCACCTAATGCCGTTGGTACAACTTGCAACAGAGCTATTTGATGTAAAAGTGCAATACTTTCTGCTAACAAACAATCCCAATTTGCACCTTGCGTAGCTGCCATATCAATATGCTGCATTAAGGTATTACCTTCATTATGGTAAAGTGCTTCAATCAGTGAAAAAGGGATAGATTTATCAAGAGTACCTAACATCATCTTAACTGATGCAGCATCAACTTCACCATTACCAAGTGCAATGGCTTGGTCCGTTAAGCTTAATGCATCACGCATACTGCCATTCGCGGCTTTAGCCAATAACGAAATAGCTTTAGGATCGCTTTTAATCTGCTCCAATTTTAAAATATGAGAAAGTTGCCCAGCAATTAGCGAAGTATCAAGTACATTTAAATGTAAATGCAAGCAGCGCGACAATATAGTTATTGGTAATTTTTGGGGATCAGTTGTGGCTAACAAAAATTTGACATGTTCTGGTGGTTCTTCTAATGTTTTAAGTAGTGCATTAAAGCTACTGCGTGATAACATATGCACTTCATCAATGAGATAAATTTTAAATCGACCTTTAGTAGGGAGATATTGAATATTATCCAAGATCTCTCTAGTATCTTCTACTTTAGTCCTAGAAGCAGCATCGATTTCAAGTAGATCAACAAAGCGTCCTAACTCAATATCACGGCAATTATCACATACACTACAAGGTGTGGCTGTTATGCCCGTTTCGCAGTTTAAACCTTTTGCTAATAAACGAGCAATAGATGTTTTTCCAACGCCTCGAGTACCTGAAAATAGATAAGCATGATGAACTCGTTCTAGAGATAGCGCATTAGATAAAATTTTTAAAACATGCTGCTGACCTACCACTTCTGAAAATGATTTTGGTCGCCATTTACGTGCTAGAACTTGATAACTCATAATCACCATTACTTTTTATGAATGAAATTGGTTTTTATCATAGCATAAAGTCCTAAATTAGTCTGCAACAAGCCAATAACCGACTTAATATTGGACAACTGGTTTTTACATAAATGTAAGCTTATTCTGAAACTTTTTACAAAATAGAAATTAATTGATTACTTCACTCTCAGGCTGAATAAAATTGTAAATGATAAATTCTGATCACTAAAAAATCCTTATTTAATAAAAAATAAGCCAATCACTATTAACTAACAGTTAAGATCTCGTAACCGAGATATGTACAGTTTACATATGATATGATATTTTAGGAATATTTTCACTTTGATATTAAAAAATTTTGAATATTTTAACAACACTAAAAAATAATTCTGACATTCCGTTTGAAATTTCAAACGGGATTGAGATGTATTCATCCTATATTGAATATTCAGAGTCCAAACCAAAAATAAAAATAGGTTATGGAACTAAGTTTAATTCAGCATCGATAACAATTCGGAACGGTGGAGAGTTAGAAATTGGCGATCTGTGTGAATTAAGAGGTCGAATTATCATTGAATCAAACTGCAAATTAACTATAGGTAATGGGTTGATTTGTAATGATATGATTTTCATACATGTAGCAGAAAATGGTGCAATTTCTATCGGTGACGACTGTTTATTTGCTAATTGTAGGATCTACAATTCAGACATGCATGGTATTTTTGATAGGCAAACTGGCAAAAGAATAAATCGTTCTAAAGATGTTGTCATTGAAGATAAAGTTTGGTTAGCACGCGATACGATTATATTAAAAGGTGCAAGAATCAATAAAGGCTGCGTTGTTGGAGCTGGAACTCTTGTTAATGGATCATTTATTGATTTTTCAATGATTGCTGGCTCTCCGGCCAAAATAATAAAAACAGGAATAGTATGGACGCGCAACATTACCGAAACGCTTCCAGCCCTGATTCATCCTGATTTTTCCCTCAGTAAATTCTGTTCACTTGCTATGCAATTTAAACATGATGAAGTAATTTCCATTGGTATATCACTTTGGAGTAAAAGACAGAAGATCTCAGAATCGGATTATTATATTATTTATTATTTAGCCCGAGCTATTTTACTTAAGCATTTTACGCAACCAAATATTGATACTATAAAAATTAGTAACACAGACATCACACTCGTTGAAGTGTATGAGACATTATATGATTGCTTTGAAAAAAGTAAAAGAAAGAACTGGCCATGTGGGTGTTACGCAAGACTCGCAGCCAAATATGCGGGCAATACCAAACAAGCCGATCACTTATATAACATAATAAAACCTTTCTTTCCAAGTATTGATGAATCTCTATTTAATTAATACATAATAAATTATTCATAACATTTTTTGAAGAAAGTAAATTAGTAACAATGATTTGTGATCTCAGATCTGGATAAAATATGGAAACGAATTTTCAATAGTATAATGTTCGCAATGAAGCAAAGATACTCTAAAATGAGTACCACAAATAGTATAACTCATTGAGTTTATATATTCGTGCCATATTAAAATTACTAATGTAGTTATAATTCAAAAAAATAAATCTTTATCATTCTGACTAACACAAGGCAAGCTATACTAAAAGTAGTATTTTTAACTTAAAGGTATAGCTAGCCTAAAACTTTTTTACAAATTTAATTTTGATTTAAATAAGACCAAGCATACTGAGCATAGAGTTCAGCACCTAATGCCATACCATCTTCATCCACGTTAAAACATCCATGATGATGTGGCCACTGTGTATCTTTATCAGGATTACCCGAACCAACTAAAGCAAAAGCACCTGGTATATTTTCCGTATAGTAACTAAAATCCTCCCCCCCTGTAGTTGGTGCCTCAAAATAAAGTGCCTGTTCACCAAATGATTCGACAATTACTTTTTGTGCTAGTAATGCGCTTTCTTTATCATTAATAACAGGTAGGGTGCCATAGATATATTCTACTTCTGCTGTTGCTCGGTACATTGCGGCAATTTGATTAGCATAACGTCGAATTGCCGATTCAATTTTGTCACGTACAGTAATATTAAAGCAACGTACCGTTCCTTCTAATACCGCATTTTCAGCAATTACATTAAAACGGGTACCTACATCCATACGACCGATTGTAACAACAGCAGGATCAAGCGGTGATATTTCGCGCGAAACAATAGATTGAACATTCATAACAAATGCAGAAGCGACCATTACCGCATCAACAGTGTCATGTGGCATAGAGCCATGCCCCCCTCTTCCTTTAAAACGCACAGTCAACAAATCAGCAGAAGCAAAACTCGAACCGACTACACAAGATATTTTACCAACAGGCATCTGTGACCAAATATGCATACCAAATGCACTATCTATACCATCAAGCACACCTTGTTTAACCATGCTTTTGGCACCTTGAGCTATTTCTTCAGCAGGTTGAAAAACAAGCCTTACATTACCTTTTAATTGCTCACGAATTTTATAAAGCACTCTTGCAGCTGCCAGTAACATTGATGCATGAGTATCGTGACCGCAAGCGTGCATTTTACCATCAAACATTGATTTATAATCAATGTTTTCACTAAGCTCTTGTACAGGTAAAGCATCAATATCTGCTCTGAGTAAGATTCTTTTACCTGGCTTGCCTCCTTCAATTTCAGCAATAATACCTGTAGGCTCAGTACGACGATAGGCAATTCCTATTTTATCTAATTCTTGAGCTATTCTATCTGTGGTTCTAAACTCTTCCCATGGTAATTCTGGATGACGATGAAGATCGCGACGAAAAGCGACCATCTCATCAAGATTTTGTTGTATTAATTTTTTTATGTTTTTATTCGTCATTTCACTGCCTTCAATATTTCTATTAATTATCTTTTTGATTAAATTAGATATTTTCTTGCTGTCATCAAATAAATATTATTAATCTTTTTTACGCTACAAGTCATTTTTAATTAACGTATTTATTTAGATTTGTTAGATTTTATAATGATTTATTACATTACAAATACTGTTTTTCTATTATATTCAATTTATTATCGTTGCAGGTCCTACTATCATATTCACCATAATACCTGCTAATACGACTGAAACGATGGTTACGGATATAAATCCTCCAATCAACATTGGTGGTAACATATGACTGGTTAGCACTTCTTTTTCTTTTGGATCTCTAGTTAAATTATTAATAACTTCATTAGTAATGATGTAATCAGCAGGAAAACCATACAATGCTGTAAGTGCAATTGAAAAAGCTAATTCTTTACTCACTTTTAATATCTTACCCACAACAACCGAACAAATGAACATCCCGACAACTGCAGATAAAATGAAGATAATTAAGGGAGTTAGCAAACGTACAAGCATTTCAGGTGTGGCTCGGCTTAAAGTATCGAAAATAAACAACATCAACCCCATCACAGTAATTCCAAACCCACCTGCTTTTTTTAATGGATGGCGTTCTAAAAAACCAAAAGTTGCAGCAATCACACCAAATAACAAACATAATACAAAAGGGCTGACACTCATAATTGGTTTAAAAACTTCAGAAACTAAGTAAGCCAATAAACCGATGACCGCAATACGTAAAAAAATAAAATACGATGAATTGTAGCTAGCAGGAATTTTTGCAAATAAACTTGGCATTGGATTTTCATCCGACGATATCGCTTGTTGTTTATCAATGGATGATTTTGAATCATTACTTATCTGCCAAGTGCCTGCATGATATTGTTTTAAAATTTTTCGTCCTTCTCGCTTAAGCATAATGGAAGTAAGGGGATAACCGATAAATCCTTGCATCACATAAATAATAATGGCAAAGACGGCCAAATCTGGCAATCCAGCTTGGGTTGCACCATTTGCCATAATAATTGCTGAAACAATACCACCCACTAAAGGAGGAATAGCAACAACTACTGTATTAAAATCAAAAAATAGATAACCAATTATAATAGACACAATGATAATGCCAAAAATTCCAGCAAGAGTAATTAAGATGGTTTTCCATTGTAATAATAATTCCCTAACCGATAAAAGAGTACCCATGTTGACAATGAGTAAATACATAAACATAACAGCAACCACTGTTGGTATACCTGCTCGTGCTACAATATCGGCGGGAAAGAATGTCCAGTACCCTAATAAAAAAAGTACTGCACAAATAAATACAGAAGGAACCCATGCTTTGGTGCGGATTGAAACGATATCTCCAAGATAAAGAATAGCCAGTAACAGTACTAATGCCAACATTTGTGGCATGTCATTCATAGGTGACATAAAAACTCCATTTTTACTATTTTTTGATTTACTTTTTAGAAATACTATATTTTTTCGTTAATCGTTATTATAGTCAAGAATTCATCAAGTTATATATTTTTTATTATAAATTCTTTAATTTCCTCTAAAAATAAATTTCCATATTTTTCCAATTTGATTTTTCCCACTCCAGTAACATTAATCAGTTCTTTTTTACTTTCTGGCGTTGTTTGTACCATTTCTAATAATGTTGCATCACTAAAAATAATATAAGGTGGAACATCTTCAGTATCAGCAATATCTTTACGTAATCTTTTAAGATTATTAAATAAAATACGTTCTTCAAAAGATAACATTGCCGTCATATTTATTGATCGAGCATAACGATTTAAGCGGCTTTTTTTAACAATTTCAAGACGAGGTTTGGCTAAGGATAATGGAATTTCACCCCTAAGTAACTTTCTTGCTTCTTGAGTCAGTTGTAAAGTTGGTAAAGTTGAAGAAGTTAAAATATTTTGAACCAAATAACCTAAGTGAATTAATTGTCGAATCACACTTAACCAATAATTACTCGATTGACTTTTACCAATACCATAAACAGACAGCTTATCATGACCATTTTCTTTAATTTGAGATCGAGCAGAACCTCGTAAGACATTAACAATGTATTGTGCACCATAACGTTGTTCTACTCGGTAAATACAAGATAAAACTTTTTGTGCATCAATTAAACCATCATACTGTTCTGGAGGATAAAGACAAATATCACAATTATTGCAAGGCTCATTTCTTATTTCGCCAAAATAGTTTAGTAAAACCATTCGTCTACAAGTTAAACTTTGTGCAAAAGATTCCATAGCATCGATTTTATGTTGTTCAATTTCTTTATGTACCCCATCCGTTTTTTCAGAGATTTGTTGATAATACCAATTCAAATCATTTTTTTTATACAATAAAATAGCTTCTGCTGGTACTCCATCTCGCCCCGCTCTGCCCGTTTCTTGATAATAGGCTTCGATAGTTCTAGGACAATCAGCATGAACAACAAATCTAACATTAGGTTTATTAATACCCATTCCAAATGCTACAGTAGCAACAATGATTTGCACATTATCTTTCAAAAAAGCTTCCTGAGCATTTTGACGCTCACTATAAGAAAGACCAGCATGGTAAGCAATAACAGAAAATCCCCGAGTTGCAAGTCGAGTCGTCATATCTTCGACTTTAGAACGGCTCGAACAATAAATTATACCGCTATTCCCTTTTTGAGTTTCAATAAAACAAACTACCTGTTCTGTTAAGTTAAATTTTTCAACAACTGTATATCGAATATTAGGTCGATCAAAACTACGAACAACAACCAAAGGATCGACTAACTGTAATTGATGAATAATATCCGCTTGTGTCATCTTATCGGCTGTTGCGGTTAACGCTACAATTGGAACGTTAGGAAACCGAGTGGACAATTGTCCAAGTTGTCGATAATCAGGCCTGAAATCATGCCCCCATTGTGATATACAGTGGGCTTCATCAATAGCAATAAGTGATGGAGGATGACTTTGAATCATTGAAATAAATGAACCTACAGCAAGTCTCTCAGGCGATATGTATAATAACTTTATCGAGTGTTTTAAATATTTATCTATTACCTCTTGCTGTTCTGCCAAGGACTGCGTAGCATTGAGAAGAGCAGCTGGAATACCGTTAGCAAGCAGTTGATCAACCTGATCTTTCATTAATGAGATTAATGGGGAAATGATTAATGCAGTACTAGGTAGTAATACTGCCGGAATTTGATAACATAGCGATTTTCCCCCACCAGTTGGTATAATTGTTAATGTATCTCGACCATCGATAATTGATTCAATAATTTCTTTCTGCTGATTTCTAAATGATTTATATCCAAACACATTGTGTAGAACATCTTCAATCTGATCTTTTATCGACATATTAACCAAAACAAATAACTCATTAAACAATTCGGGGGAGTATAGCTAAAATAATTTCAACAAACCACCTCATACTCATATTTATTTGCTATATCGGAAGGCATAATTTTTTCATGAATGATAATAATGTAAAATAATCTCACTTTCATCCTCTTTAACTCAACAATTAAACACCAATTATTGGATACTTTATAATCTTTACGCTTCGACAGATTAAAAAAACAGCTATTTTTAAATTTTTTACTTGATACAAATCGAATTGCCCGTTAATATTTGCGTGTTTCCGATATACGCCCGTAGCTCAGTTGGTTAGAGCATCACCTTGACATGGTGGGGGTCAGTGGTTCGAGTCCACCCGGGCGTACCATCCTAAAGCCTTATGCGAAAAGGCTTCAAAAGAATTAATCTTCATCACAATTTTAATAAAGGGGTAAAACTGGGGTAAAACTCGTACCATTTTTAGCAAATTTTTGCGATCCACTTTCCAACTTTTCACTTCAATTCACACTCCAAAAAAATATTAGTTTATGATGAATAAAACTAACTAACCTTTCATAACTAGATCACAATAAACTACACAAAAACGATTTACATACTAACCGACCTAGATAACGATTCAATTTACAATTGCAAAAATGATTCGTACCTGATTTTTCCGTCACTTGATGTCAATAAAGAATGGTGGTGTTTTTATCGAAACAATGGATTAAATAAAGTTGGTATTTTTAAATCGTATCAATCTGCCGTTGAACATTGTAAGTTAAAGATTGATTTATAGATTTAGATCATAATATAATGCAATTTTTTAAAAGGAATTTTTAACTATTATGGGCTTTAGGACTTGGTTTTATCAAAAAACTGGAATTAAATTAAAAAGAAATTTAAATAAAATATCGGCAAAATTAGATGGTGGTATACACGTTAATGAAGAAGTCCATAATAAAATTATCTTAGATAGCACACCTAAAAATAAAGAAAGTAACGAGCAACCTAGTGATAAAAATAACGAAGAAAACTCGGAAATCACAGAAGTAACAGCAGCTACAGAAAATAACCAATTGAATCTTGATAGTTATGTTAATTTTGGTGCTATTGTGCATGAATCATCAGTTATTGGTCAATACACATATCTCAATAGTAATGCGCTTGTTAATAGTCATGTAACTATTGGTAAATTTTGTTCAATAGCTTGTGATGTGATAATTGCTCCAGATCCTCACCCTCTAAACTGGCTATCAACACATCCCTTCCAATGCGATCCTCAATGGGCTAATTCGATTGGTGTAACTGGGGAACATTTCATTGCATCCAACAACTATACAATAATAAAAAATGATGTTTGGATTGGCGCTAAAGCTGTAATTAAGCGTGGAATAACAATAGGGAATGGAGCAATCATAGGATCATGTGCCATGGTAACAAAAGATGTTCCTGATTATGCTATTGTTGCCGGCAATCCTGCTAAAATAATTAGATACCGATTTAGCCAAGATATAATAGAAAAACTTAGTAAATTGGAATGGTGGAACCTCCCAGTTGAAGCATTGAGGGAGGTTAAATTTAATGATATAGATACCGCCATAGTTCAACTATCTGAATTAAATAATAGCGGTTAATTATTTAACCGTTATTATCATTAGTGACAATCGGATTTAACACAGACGGGATTAATTCATCCTGTTCAGTTCTTTCTGGCATGTCAAGACGCAAATCAATCCAACGCCCATCAGGAATATCAATAGGCTCCCCTGCCACAATCTTACACAATTTAGTGCTAAATTTTCTAGTATAGGTTTTGACCATAATTACATTATCGTTAACTGAATATTCGGCAAATATTTTTTTATTACCGTTTGCATCTTCAGGTAGTGTGATGTACCAACCATTCTTTGCAAATCCTAAACTACCATGAATCTCATAATGCCCCACATCAATGCGTATAGCTTTGACACCATGAGCCATACTATTAACTAAACCACACCCTGACTGAGTAAAACCATCAACAGCATCAATATCATCATTGGCAAACAACTGCACTATTGGCGATGCTTTTTTTAAGGTTCCGTTACTATCAACCGTTGAGTTAGCTGTTGTAATGACTTCATACAATGGCTGTGCCCCTTTGGCTGTTTTACAGCGGTAATAAATATTTGGTTTTTCACCATTAACTACCGCTATTTGCTCTACGCGATATGCAGAACTGTTACTAGGATATACAATCAGCGTCAATGTGTTATTCCCCCGATAATTCTGGAAATGATGTACTACGCCCCTGATAAAATCCTCCTACCAAATGGTCGTTAAAATTAGTAGCAACTGCACCCATTAATGCCCCAAGACCAAAATCCCCCATTTTTAGAACGGTCTTATTATTGATGGTAACATTGTCAGTATTTTCAAAATCCCACTGGTTTTGTTTGCATTTGAATTGCAGCAATGTATGTTTTTGCCCTGTTTCGACATCATGATACTGAAACAAAAATCCATCATCATTAGCACTAATTACAACGGACGCTTTATTATCAATAGGGAATTTTATCCCTGACGTATCGGCAATAAGTTGCCCGTACATTGCATCTCCCGATTTATTAATAAATTTGGATAGATCAATTGTATCAGCGTATTTTTTAGTTTGATCTCGCAATTCGATAACCTGTTGTAAGATTTCTGGCGTTATAATCTCTGCATTAGTCGGATTGATCAGTAAATCATTTAATGAACCATCTGGAGTATCGGCTAATATCTGAATTGTGCCCAAAGTATTTTTATTATATCCCTCTATTACCAACCATGTATCATATTCACATGGTTGTAAATTTAGGTGATATTGTCCGTTTGTTATATTGGTCTGAATATATGTATTTTCTATAACATTAGAGGTAGTGCGCATTGCTCGCAGCAACAGCAAACCATTAATCGGCTCGCCTAGCCCATTTTGTAAAACTCCTGAAATAATTGTCATTTTCTCTCCAATTTTAGATATAAAAAACCACCATTAAGGTGGTTATTATTTTTTTACTGTCATGATTGTTATAAAATCGGGTATACCATCAACGCGACTCTTACTCGGCAATTCCGTGGTAACGAAAAACGTCACATTAGACGGTACAGTAACTGAAAGGGTTGTGCTTACTGTAAGATTTTCTGTTGATGTCATAAGATTTCTTTCAATAAATTCCGAATTTGCATTATTTTTAATGATAATTCTCAGCCATCCATATCTCCAATAAAATTGTTCCCCTTTGTCACCACCCGAACCTTTTCTCCCAATCGCATTTAATGTTAGTGGCAAAATAACCATATCTCGATCGAATGGCTCTGGATTAATCGTGATTGATCTACCTTTATGACAGATGTGCATTTTTACAAGGTCTCCTACAATTTGCATCGCAGTAAGTTTTCCTTGTATTTTGCAGTTTTCGTTGATAACTACGTTATCTAACTGCCCATAATTTGCGTAGATACTTCCTGAAATATTAGCTTTTCTTGCGGTTAATGTGCCATCAGGTTGCAACTCAAATGCCGGAGGTGTGCCGGCACTAATAACACTGCCAGCTACTACGCTCCCGCCCCGAATTAACGGTGCTGTCATTTCAGTACCCGCAATGATCCTGTCGCCCCGAATAGTTCCTGTTGCAATTAAATGTCCATCCAAAAACATTGCCGGCATAATCCAGTGTGCGCCATCGTATATCATAGCCTCTGTATGATAAACTTTTCCATTTGAATCTAGTGAATAGAACATCAACGTCGTATCACGGGCAGGATAAAACCCAAATTGTTGATAAAACATTAATGTAGCAGTATCATTGTCAGGAAATTTACCGTCGTCGGTTTGGATTCTGAATAACCCCCCTGCGCCATTTTCAGCAATTAATGTCTTGGTGCTGGATATGTACATTTCAGAACGACCTACAACGTTAACTGCGCAGACACCGTACCAATATTTTGTATCTGGAGTACAATCAACGTCAGTAAGTGACATCGCGCGTCCCATATAATGGGTTTTAGCCTCGACTTCCGCCTCTGTTGTGCCTTTGTAAAACTCAAATTGAGTACCTAAACTGGACACGGCAGTCATTACGGGGCGAATTGCAATATTAAATGCACTAGGTGTCAGGACTAATCCCGACGGTGCTGCAGGTGGTAATATTGAAAATGCTACCGTACTTTCATCACCTAATCGCCCATTTTCACCAACACCACGAACAATGGCACTAAATTTACCCTGCTGCAACTCGGATATATAATACTCATTTTCAGCAACAACCTCACGACTAACCAATTTTTCATCACGATAAATTTTTACCTCAAATTTCAGATTCTGAATTGTGCGAGGTGTTGACCACAATAAACGAGCCTGATATAAATCAGACTCTGGCGTAACTTCTACCTGTAATTGTTCAACAGGAGGGATTGCCCAGTTGAATATTGTATTGCTTTCTTTTTCAAACACCGTGCCTTTGTCAACAATTGCTTCTTTATTAGGATCATGCTGTAAAGCTGTAATTGAATATGTACCATCATCATTTTCAGTAATAGTAATAGCTTTGAATAATCGTGGTTTTATTTTTCCGTCGTATAAACTCCAAACAGAATACTGGTCAACATCAACCAATTCTGTTAACACGATTTGATTAGGTTTAGTTTGTGCTTGTATTTTAATTTTGCGTAAATCACTGTTGATATCCGTAACACTGAAATATGCATCATTGATTTTTTTAATATCAATATCTCTATCTAATGTAATAGTGACGCCATCTACCGACTTGACTCTCCCGCCAATTGTCGTACCAGTATAGTCATTGTCAGCAATGCCAATAATGTCACCTGGCAAATGTCGAATACCCTCACGACCAACAGAAAATGTTACGGTTTGAGATTCTAATTTCTCAGTCTGGATTAACCATTTACCAACCCGATGAGCCTGACCTCTGGATGTGCAGCCAAACGCGTCAACCTGCGCCACATTTAACCCGAATCGCTTAATTAGGTCATCATCTGCAACGTATTCTATTGCTGTTTCCCAATTGTTATCAGGATCAATGTAGCGCACATGTACGGCCGTATGCCTTTCCTTTAATGCTGCTGAAGTATATGTAAATTGTCCGTTAACAACATTCGCGTTGGAATATATCGCAACAACATCATTTGGTCTGTCAATTACCGCTGAGTATTGTGTACCGTTCCATATAGGCATGCCGCGAAATGCTGAACATAATTCATTAATAACATTTAAAGCATGTCGTTGCTCTGTAATATAACAATTACAGGTGAAACGCGGCTCTTTACCACCAAAGCCATCATCGACTAACTGATCACAATATTGCGCAATAGAGTACAAAGTAAATTTATCTACTCCAAATGAACTTAATCGATCACCCATACCGTAACGCTTATTTGTCAACAATTCATAAAGTATCCATGCGGGGTTATCTGTCCAAGCAAGCTTAAAATCTCCCGACCAAAAACCTTTATACTCTCGTGTTTCTGGATCGTAATTATCTGGCACCCTGATAATTAGACCGTCAAGGAGATAATTGCGCCTCGGTGTACCACTAAACTGCTCAGAATTAAATTTTAAACCGATTAACGCAGTATTAGGGTATGAAAATTTAGCATCGTAGATTTCAGTGTATGAACTCCATAGCGTATCATTTACCAGTGTTTGAGATTTACTATCAGGTGTATTTCGTATAACACGAATATTAAACGGTGTTGAGGGTAATTCATCCAAAATGACGGATGTTAAATATTGAGAGTTTGTTTTTTTATTAATTAAGTTAACATTTTTAATCGTTTTCCATGCATCACCCTTACCAATTTGCACCGACATTGATACGTCTGTTCTGTTCGTATTCCCTTTATTATCGATGGATTTTAGCGCCGACACGCCAACGGTAACCCTAACCCGATCAATATTCGGATCTGTGATTGTCCTTGTAATTGGGGCGGTGGTTTTGATCTGGAGATTAACTGGAATTTCGTTTTCGGTATAAGAAAAACCTTTCAAAGGTGATTGTGTTCCGTTTACCCAATCAATTTCAACACCCTTAAAATTAAAATTACCTTCAGGCGTTTGAACTGGTGTATCGTTTAAAAAAACACCCTTTAGCCCACCTACTATGCCTCGAATCTGTCCCTCGCCCAACATATCAATAATGCGCAGCTCCTGATTTGATTGAAGATTGTCCGGAGCTTCATACGGGGATTTGCTTTTCCCCGAACTTTTACCCATTTGAACGCTCCTTTATTGGGCGAAGTATAGGCTTATCGCCAATGTTTTCTTTTACCTCATCCTTAGTTTCCAGTCCTCGCGAAATGGTCTTTGAACCAGTTTTTACTCTACCAAATATCACTGGCACCGCTGTTCCCTGAGCCATCGTATTATCAAGGTTTGAGAAATACGTATTTTTATTGCTGTCACTTGAAGTTTTCTCTGTTTTCGGAAGTCGTGTTAACATTTGTGAAAAACCGCCGATCCCTAAACCTGCTCCGGCGGCAACCATCGCGAAACCCACTCCCGTTGAAATTCCTACTACTATACCTGCAACAACTAACGCTGTACCTGCAATAAATCCAAATAAACCTCCGGTTTTTGCTCCAACTACATGTGGGACTATATGAATAACGGCTTTTTTAGGTAAACGACTATGTAACCCAATCTGTAAAGTGTCATGCGTCAAATTAACGCCATTGATACGAACATGAAACCAACCCTCCATAATTCGTTTCCTTAACCCATTAATTTGAGAGTAAAGTCCATTCAATCCCTCTGCTGCTGTGTCAACATTCATATGGAATCTATTGCCATATTGTTTAAGATCGCCGTAAAGGCATATTTTTGCCATTTTTTGTGTCTCCATACTGAGTGTGTATAACTGAACCAAAAACCGTCATATAAATCCCGTTTGGACATTCGGTTAGGACAATGATGTAAAATTTGTTGATCGCCAATGTAGAGAGCTGCATGATTGGGAATTTCTGAGCCAAGGCAAACGAGAATAACATCTCCCGCCTGAAGCCTTTCTAACTCAACGCGCTCAAAATTATTTTTAGGTAGTAAATCTAAATAGAGATTTTGACCTGTATGCCACCAATCATCCTTACGTTCATAATTAGGTAAATCAATGCCAGTCAGCATGTAGGCATCTCTAATTATTGATGGTTTTACCATGTTGAAACTCGCGACCTAATAACGGTTTTATGTACCTAAACTTATGAATTTGGTTATCACATACCAGCCACCAATCAACAGCCGTACGGATTTGGGAAATTTGGTCCGCTTCACTGAGAATCGGAACTCCGTTAAGGTGAGAATGTACAACCGCTGTGATCTCGCCTTTTTCTTCAGCTCTTATCCAGTCGTCCGGTGATATTTCGAATGTTTCTGTTGGTGTGGCTGAGATGTTATTGCATGGCATGTAGGTTTTATTACCAATAACAAGACCACAGCACTCTGCCTCACCGCAAGAATTTGCGTGATTAAGTATTTCTGTTTTCATTGTTTATCTAATTTTGGAGTGGTTTGTAAAACTGGAAAGAGGGGATTAGGATAATTTGGCTGCTGTTGGAAATCCCCCAAAGGGAAGAATACCGTTTTGGCCAAACCTTAGTTTGCACCCAGCCACACATCTACTGCATTTGTCCCGTGTGATATCATCCGTTGGTTGATCAAACTCATCAGCAACTGCGCCCCCTGTATATCCGCATTCAGTACTGCGATAAATCCAACCGCATGTATTGGCAATAATGATGCGTTTAGGCAACATGGCGCCGTCAGATTCACAAGGCAGCGCTAGTTCAAATACAACTACCCGTGATGTTTGTTGTTTGACTTGCTCCAATATATAATTAGAGACAATTTCACAATGCGGGTCCGCATGTTTATTACCATTTGCAAAATTGATAGCATCTAAATATTAAACTAATACCTCATGTCTTGTTACCACGGCACCAATCATGCCTTCATAACTCTCAATTAGACCATTTAAAATGCCATAAGCATTACTGGCTGTAAGCGTTGGGCGGTTACTTGTTCCTTGTCCGCTACGTTCAAAACCTTGCGCTTTAATTGGGTATGGCTCGTACTCTTTGCCCTGCCATATAATAGCCCGTCTTAGTTCATTTAATCCGTTATGAACTCGCAAAACTGCTTTATGTCCAACGATTTCACTTAAGTCGATATCGAATAATTCGATAATTGCGCCAGCTTCAAGTTTTGTAATATCGCATAGCATATTTTTTGGGATCATGCGACCACCTCTTCAAACGTTGCAGAAATTGTTTTAACCGTACCATTAGGGGTTGGCGTCCAAGTTCTACAAACCACCTTGATGGTTTTGTGAGTATTAGGCTCTGTCCACAAAAACGATTTAACTGCATTATGCCTTGTTAAAAAATCTTCGATTAAATCGATATCTTCAGTTAAACCAACAAACAAAACACTATATGACCGCAAGTCATTGTTAATACCATCCGGAAAACGTTGCGCATAGCTGTCACCGAACCGAATATCTCTTACTTTAGGTGCTACCGACACAGTAGAGCCGTTTTGAGGTCTCCAATGGAATGTCTCCATAATTTTCTCCAAGTATAAAAAAACCACCCGAAGGTGGTTTGATTAAATTGCGTTGATAGTCAATAATTAAATTCCATATTCATTAGCATTTTTATTTTATCCATTAATGAATATTCAGGCGTATATTTTTTTAAGGTTGACTCAGCAAACATATAATCCAAACTGTCTTTACTAAAAACGTGCCCATCTATATCTATACCTCCTACATCAACAATGATTGGCTTGTAGGTATTAGCAATAAAATATTCACAAGAAGAATATCCTACTAAATCAACCCCCATTTTATTTTTGGAGGAAAATTTAACTATAGCTGTTATATCATAAAAATTCTGAGGATCATTGTAATCATCTTTCAAAGCTCTTATCGCTTCACTTCCTGAAAAATATTGTTCAATCCTGTCGTTGCTCCAATAATTTCTACTGGATAAAGACGAATCTAAAATTTTATAAGAAGACGGCGATACCATTCTTTGTTTTGTTGCAAATGAGCAACGCTGTTTCAGGTCATACAAAAAAACATCATTATCACTAATAGTGGCAGCCACATAAATTAAAAATGCTGATATTAATATCAAAATAAATAAAATAAAAATAACTAACTTTTTCATACTATCTCCTTAATTTTTCGTTAATAGTATGTTATTTATTGGCTGTTTTGTTCTGAACATTCTGCCATTTTTTAACTCCTATAAAATAAAAAATCCCGCTCAAGGCGGGATATAAATTGTTTTCTAAATTACTAACCAAATCTGCATGAAACCATTAATCGATAAACAAGCCTGTCCTCTTCAGTTGCCACCGGTGAGGGGATTGCTCCTACTATCTGAATAAGCCCTGTGCTATTGGTGTAAGGATTGTTTTTGATGTAATCAGCTATTATCGATGTGTCATTATCTATTGTTTCAATGTCATTTACTGCGCCGATTAAATCTATTAACGTGTAATACTCATTACCTAAATCGGTTTTAAGTATTGAACCGCCATTGGGTCGAAATACAATGAACTTGCTGCTTTTATTTTTCGTATCACGCCATTTTAGATACTGAACCTCAAAGCCACCTAATAATCCGGCATTTTTGAGATATTCAGCTACTCGCTTGTACATTTTCACAATTTCATCTCCCTGCGGACAGCTTGGTCGATAGTTGCCTTTTCATCCTCAAACCCTTTATACAAGAATTCTTTTTTAACAGTTGATCGCTTAAATTTCATTGAGCGATTCGGATCATGAACATATGCTGCATAATTAGCCGAATAACCAACGCGACCCGTTAAGCGATTACCATTTATGAACATTTCACGATATTGGCTATTGAGTAGTGTTGAGGTATCAATCGGCGTATATAATGCAGCACGGGTACCACCGATCAATAAGGCAGACTGTATGGCTCTTACTGATTTTCTAGCTTGAACATCACCAACTATGGTATTTAATCGATTTATACAATCTCTAACACCACTAACCTTAATGCCCATATCAAACTCCTGTTATCAATGTATAATCATCCGCTAGTCGCTCGAATGTGTCTGCATATCGAGCAATGTGCTTAATTTCATCTGCGCCAGCTCTGATTGGATCAAGTTCCGTGAATTTACCAATCAAGATAAAATCACCCTCATTGGCTAAAGCGTATTCAGTCCAGAATGTGTTTTTAATAACAAACCCTGTTCCGATATCGCCTAACCTAGTTGCAGAATCAAGACCATAATCGCAATAAATTAGCTCTGGAGGATGAAAGACCTTAGCGCCATACTCATTTACGCCAGAAGCGCGCCAAATCGTAGCTATAGCTGTATATGCCCAATTAGCTGCGCTACTCATTACAACCTCTAACAACTGCAAAGAAGCCCACGCGTCCACTATCTAACGGTAAATCCGACAGGCAATTATTTTTATCCCATGCCCGAATCTGAGTTAGTAAATAGTCCGTGCCATTGTTATCGTATGTAAATGAACGACTAGCGCCACTTGGCGAACCCTGCGATGATATTTTCCTTGCACCAGACAATGAAGCCAATCTAGCAACAGCATATAACGACAATAGCTTTGCCGTGACATTACCGTATTGAGATAAGCAAGCATCATGTTTGCCAACTTGTTCAATTAATAGTTCTAATACTGAATCAGGAATAGAAAAGCCCAACTCAGAGATAAAGGCTTTTGCTTCTGATTTATCTATAAGTTGAGCCATTTATTTACTCCTTTGTTAGACTGGCTTCGTATTCAGCCTTAAGACGCTCAGCAAACTCTTGCACTGTCTCTTCTTTGCGTTGACCCTCTAATTTATACTGCGTTGCAAATTCGGCGAGGTTTTTTCCTGTTTTATTAGCTAAATTGAACTCTTTTCCATCGACAATCACAATAAGTGGTTCAACTTTTTCCTTTGTGGTCTCAACAATAGATTCAACTAGTTCTGCTTTAATAAATCGTTCTGCGATGTCTTTTGACAGGTCAATAACCCGCCCCTTTTCAACTTTCTTATAGTCAACCATAATATTGGCTGTTAGTACTTTAACTTTCATTATTACTCCTTAACTTGATGCGAAAATAACAGAATGATTGCCGTTAATATCGGTTTTAACCATTATTCCAGCAGAACCCCATGTGCGCCAAACATAGTCAGAGTTATAATAAAGTCGAGGATCGGCAACAGTACCAAACGCTTGCCCAACAATTGGAGCAATAATGCCAGCTCCTAAAGGAAAAATAAGAATTTGATTACCTGTTAACTTGCTATCTTCTTTGATATCTTCGATGCCTGAAAGTTTTTTAATTTCTTCTAAAACGGTGCGAATTTGGTTGCTGTCAAAGTATTGCTCCCAATTCGACATGATCTCCGCAGAAACGTACCAAGTTTGTTTAGCGTATTGCTTATTAGAAACCTTTAAAGCATCGCGAAGTTTGATGGCTTCAGCACGAATTTTGGCTGGGTCTTTGCTATTGGCGAAATCAAAAGCTAAGGTAACTTGTTGAACTCGTTCATCGTATTTAAAACCTTTCCAAGTTTTTTTATCAAACACGATAAAATTACCATCTTCATCTTTAAAACCGTCAAAGATATAATCAACATATTTACGACGAACAATTTTTACTGAGTTTTCTTGCGCATCCGCTAAGGATTGCAATGCTGAGCCTTTACCAAAAATAGGGTCACGCCATGGGAATTTGAAACCTGTATCATGAATTGGAACAATAGTTCCATCGAAAGCATAGATAGTTGCATTTAATAACGCACCGACTTGACCTGACATAGAAGTATGCGCACTACCGCCACCGCCTGTTTTAGCATATTCATAGACAGATTCATCAATACGAACAGAACGAGAGAAGCCCATTAAATCATTCAACACGGTAAATTCAGTGTTTGGCTCAAACTCCTTTAACACAACAGCGTCTTGAGCTTTATATAGGCGTCTAATATCATCAATTGCATTAGTTACATTCAGGTAATCATTAGCGTTATTATTACCTCGGCTTTGATTGATAAAGTCGGCAACCGATTGCATCCCCGCCCGCCTTGCTTCGGCTAATGCTGCAAATTGAGCATTTTGAGCATCTACAAAACCCCGTTTTTCAGCTTCTTTTTTAGAAAAATAAAACATTGATTAATTCTCCTTACTTCACTACAACACGCAGTAAATCACCTGCTGTTGTGATAGTGATTGTTTCTTCTGCAAAAAATTGAGATGACGCATCGCCGCCCATCGTTACTTGTCCTTCGATAATTTGTAATGGGTCACCTTTTTTATAAACACCAGCATTAGCGGTAACATTGTAAAACGTGCCTTGAGTTGGATGCATACAAACAACCCAATCTCCTAATTTAATTGCGCTTTTTACGTCTTTACCACGTAGATAATCATAGTTAGCAACATACTTAATGCCTTCTTCTGTATCATCTAAAGCTGGTTTAACTTTACCGTTCTCAAAGATACATATCGTACCAGGCATAAAACTAACAGCAGCTTTACCTTCGCGGTTTAACGTTGGGTTAGGGAATACACCACCCGCATGAATAACTCTTTTAGTCATTAAAATTCTCCTTATTCTGGCATTTCGCAGATTGATTGATTGCTGTTAGATGCACTGTAGGCGCTATTAACTGGTACCGATTTCTGACATTTCGCATATAACGCACTCAGAGCATCGCCTTTAATCTCATTGACGGCTGTTTCTGGTATACCAAACGCAGCTTTTACGGCTTCACGCATGGTTTTTTCTTCAGCTGCTGCATTTACACTTACTATCTGCTCTAGGATATTAACTTTATCAATTAGCGTCTTAGCCCATTTCGGCGTCTGTTCGCTATTTTGTTCTTCATCCTTCTTTTTCTTTTTTTCTTCATCTTCATCAGTTTTCTTTTTATCGATAGCCTCTTTAGCGACTTGCTCGTTAAGTGCAGTTAATAACTGCTCATCATCTAAGCCGTCGGTTTTAATCCCTTTGGCGCTTAACACCTGTAAGATCTTCTCTTTCATTGGGTCTATTTCCTCTTTTTTGTTAAATTTGAATTTTTTTAGTGCTTCAGATAATGTATTCTGAATTGTTAATAATAAGTTGGAGGGTGTTGCTTCTAAATCATCTAGATTGGCATTCTCAATCTGATATTCACCATCTGAGTTCACGAACATGCCCACTCCCTCGCTTGGAGTAGCCGCGCCTTGTTCGTTCAGAAGGATAGCCACATGGTCAAAATGCATATTAGTAGCCACCCAATCATAAGCTTTGCCCTTTGATTTTCCAGACTGATATACCTTGTTTAGAATTAATCCAGTAGATACATGAATAGGATTAGCATCCTCACCATTCATCATGCTTTCTAACCTATTTAGAAGTTGCTTGCCTTTCTCGTGATTTTTTGCAAATTCAATATCCACATAACAATCAAGTAACACTTTGTCATTATCTTTGTGGACATTTTCAGCCCATGCACCACCGTAATATTTGTTAATAGCTTTAGCATTGCTTGCCGACACAAATTGACCATTGACTTTAGGGTGTCCAATTGGCATCAAGTTGCCGTTTATTGACATATAACTTTTGTCTATTTCATCTTTCGGATATAAACCATTATTCATCACAACATCATCAACAACTGGGACGACATCGCGAATGATAAAATGCTCTTTATTGTTGATTGATTCTTTTGTGATTTTTGATGATTTATTAATAACCGAAAGCACATTAACCGTAACTTTATTCATCAGTTTTTGCCCTCTCTTTGAGCCATTCTTCACGCTCCTTACTAAGTTTCTCTATTACAAATTTATTAAAAGGCTCACCTTTTTCATTGAGCAATATCGGTATTTGCGAGCAATGGCAATTAAAGGCGTTGCCGCCCTCCTCATACCAATTCCTCACCTCTCCAACCGTTCTTATTCTTCCGTCCCAATAAACATGAGTTAATCGGCTGGTTATAAGTTTTGCAGACATATGCAACAAGCCGACCCTCAAACCTAATCTTTCAGTAGTCCATTCAGTTTCATTCCAAATGGATTGACGATACCCTCCTAATTGTTCGGTTTGAGCTAAAGCTTTAGCTTTAGACATTGAAACATCAAGTCGTTTACTGATAATTTGAGCGGTTTCTCTTGGATTGATACCTCTTGCTATAGCGCTAGCTAAAACATGGCATAAATCTGCTTTTGCAGCTTCGGTTAATCTCTTCCAGTCGCTGAAAGTTAATAAAAAGGCTTGTTTAATTTGATTTAGGTATGCAGGTCTTGACAATAAAGTTACAAAGGCTGTTTGCTCTGCATAATAAGCGGATTGCTGCGCTAAATTAGTATAGGCGGAGTGAGTGCCCCGCTGGTATTCGTTCTCAATTGTCGATAACATCCAAAATTCATCGCGCCCACCCTCAAGCAAGTATTCGTCTAATATGTCCTGAACCATTGCCAATAACGCTTCTAAGTCGTTTGGCGAAATGTCATAGATATAGTTTGAATTGGCTTGATAAATCACACCTTCACGGAAGATGTAACCTTGATTCGGTGGGGGTCAGTGGTTCGAGTCCACCCGGGCGTACCATCCTAAAGCCTTATGCGAAAAGGCTTCAAAAGAATTAATCTTCATCACAATTTTAATAAAGGGGAAAAACTGAGGTGAAATAAATAATAATTTGCCTTTATTCAAATCAATTATTGTTAAATCCTATTTTTCAAAACTTAATCACCTAATACATATGAATAGCATCCTTTATCATATATGAATATTATTATAAATCTATACTTCTAATTGACTTTAAAAAATATCCGATAATAGTTATACATTTAACAACTACGATCCTGCTATCGATTCCTCTGAATTCCAATTTAATGGAAGTGATACTTTATATCTTAAGCGGTTATGGATTTGAGCTATACCTCTATATTTATCATAGATACAGCTATCTGTGTGAGCTATTATTCCACTGTTACCTTGCTAGGTTGAAACTGACGTAAAATAAAATCGAGAGTAGACTAGTTTTGGCTATCTTATTTAATTTTTTGATTAAATAGAGAATAGACCTGTAAGTATTGGGAAGATTACAAGAATGGAAAAAATTGACCTTAGGATTTAATTTATAGTAATAAAATCCATTTTTAACGAAGTTTTAATCAATATTTTCAAGTTATTCTCATCACGAGTTAACACAAAAAATTTATTTGTAAACGAATAAAACTGCGCTAATTAATAAAATTACTAGTTTTATTTAAAAATGGATTTCGAACTCTTTTGTGTTTTTACCATAAATTCAGCACTTAACCATTTAATACTGTTGTAATTATGAACTCATATTTACATCAATGAAAACAATATTATTGTATACCCTGTTATCTACTAATCAATTTTTTAATTAGAGCTTTCATAAAAGAGGTCTTATTACACCCTTCTACATTTATTCAACCATTGTTTCTATCTGCTTGATTTAGTTAATCTCACTGACATCAGTACTTTTTTTAACTTATTCATGTAAACTGGAAACATTAAGAGGAAGAATGGCATATGCAGAGGACCCCTCATCGATTTATCCATTTTAGTACAGGGAACACTTGTTATCGTCAACAGAATACTCAGCCAAAAACGGTTTATCCCTGTGTATAAAAAAGCACTAATAAAATTTGAATAACAGATTTCCCCGAACACGGTTTATCCCTGCTTACACAGGGAACATTCAAGTTATAACATTTTGTTTTATATTTAAATATTAACTATAAAATTTCCACCATTTTTCTAATTAATTTTTAGAATCAAGATATTTATAGCACTTATTAGCTATTTAAGTAATTAAAAATAGCTGAGTTAAACATTATAGCTATGACGATTTTAATAAATAACTTAAGTTTTTACCGTTCAAAAACAAATTATAAAATTTATAATACTGATTTAAATTAATATGTTAGAATTAGTTTTAAATTACCCTTTAAAACTTTGCTATACCATATTATAAATTATTGAACATAAATTCTATTCTTTATTAAAAGAATAAATAGAATGGAATTTAGCACAAGTAATAAAGATGACTTTTTGAATAGTCATCTTTGTATTATAGTAAATAATTATGAATTCAATTCACTTAGAAATTAATCTCGGTACCCACGAAGTAACGTCGACCTTCTAGAGATTTACCAAAGTCATCGTTAGAAACATCTTTGTCAAATAAGTTATAAACACCACCATAAACCTTAGTATTCTTATTTATTTGAAAAGATGCACCTACATCCCAGAAAGTATAACCTGGATATTCAATTTTCTTGCCACTTCGATCCGTTGTATTTTCTGCTCCATAATATGCAACCTTAGTCCATAAATCCCAATGTTGTGTTATGTTCCAATCAATCTGAGTATTAAATTTTTGTTTAGGTGTACGGTTCAAAGGTTTACCCTTATTTTTACCGGTTTTTTGTTCAGTTTTGATCCAAGAGTAATTGGAACTTAATAAGAAATTAGTAAACAATGGTGTTTTAAATGAAAATTCAAGACCTTTAAGATCGGCCTTATCGACATTTTCTCGTCCTTGTACAAAATCGAATTTTTCTTTATATCCAGGAATTTGACAATTTTTTGAACCAGCTGTACCACGGCAAATATAATAGGATTGGATTTTATCTTTATATTTGGTATAGAAGGCTGTTGCAGAGGCATCAATACCGTATTCATTGGTATAACCAATACCCATTTCGAATTCATTCGTTTTTTCAGGTTTCAGATCTGGATTACCCATTATCATCCCTTTATTACCTGTTCCTGAACCTCCGGTAACTTGTCCCCAGTCTGAGACAACTTGACGCAGTTGAGGTGGTGCAAATCCTGTTGAATAGCCACCTTTTATAGTAAAGTTATCATCAATATTCCAGACACTATAAACCCTTGGATTCCAGTTATGACCATAGTTTTCATCTTTATTATAGCGAAGGCCCAATGTTAAATTCCAATTGTCTAAAATACGTAACTCATCCTCAGCAAACAAGGCATAATTCCAACGATCGATTTTTGTTAAAGTTTTCTTTAACTGATTGCCATTATCATGAAGCTCTTGATAAGTATATGTACCGCCAATGGTTAACATATTGATTGAAAATGGGATTGTCATACGTGAGTCAACATCAGTATTACGAATTTTCATTTTTCTTTCTGGGTTATTATTCCCTTCATGAGCAATAAAAGATGTCGTAGATACATCACCAAATAGACCATTATGAGTTAAAGCAAAAGAGTTTCGACGATTATCTCGATCGAAATTACCACGACTAATAGGTCTTGTTTTTCCTGCTGATGCATTACTATTTTGTAGGGTACGACCAAAATCTAAATCAAATTTTTGTGAGTCAGAAGCATTAAGCGATAATTTTCCATTTATACTTCGTAGTTTTTGTTCTGAATGACCATTTAAAAATTCATCTTCATGACGTTTGCTATATTGACCATATAATTGTATACCCAAAATATCATCTATAATAGGTCCCATGGTGGAAAAACTTCCAGTATAGGTATTTTTTTCATCTGCACGGTAAGGAATTATTGATTCAATTCGTAAACCATTATGCCATTCTTTTGAGACTTTCTTTGTAATAATGTTAATTACTCCACCCATAGCATCCGAACCATATAATGATGACATTGGTCCCCTTACAACTTCAATACGCTCTATAGCGGTTAAAGGAGGTAACCAACCTTGTTCAAAACCTGAATTATCACTATTGGGTCTTGTTTCACGAGTGCTAACTTTCTTACCATCAATTAATAATAAAGTGTACTTGGCATCCATACCTCGAATACTAATATCGGTCGAATCACCGCCACCAGTAATTGTAACACCAGGAATATCTTTAAGTGCATCAGTCACATCACGATAAGGTTTTTTGCTAATTTCTTCTGGCGTGATTACTGAGATTGTTGCTGGTGCTTCTTTGATTTGTTGTGAAAATCCTGATGCTGTCACCACCATGGTATCAGTGTCTTTATTGCTTACTGCCATAGCTATGTCTGACAATGACAATAAAAGACCGGTGTTAATGACATGTATTGCCAATTTGAATTTAGTATTCATTTATATAACCCTATTATTTATATTGATATTTTCAACCTCAATCCAAATGTACAATATACCATATGAGAATAGTTATCAATATCTTTTCAAAAAATTATTTATTGCTAGACAAATTATACGCTTTAAATAATAATAGTTATCATTTGCATCATAATCAAAGGAACCAACATGAATACCAAGAAAAAATTATTATTGAGCACATTAGCTGCACTTGTCTTAGGATTAACGGGTTGCCAATCTTCAATGACGGTAACTACTGATAATAATCAAACTGTTGTAGTACCTAAGTCGCCCAGTAAAGTTGTCGTAATGAACTATGGTGCGCTAGACACTTTAGATGCTTTAGGTCAAGGTTCAATTGTTGTAGGAGCCCCTCTCTCTGTTTTACCTTCTTATCTTGAGCAGTATAAAAATGCAAACATTGCTGACACAGGTAATATGAAAGAACCAAGTATAGATGCAATTAAACAAGCTAAACCACAACTGATTATTATAGATGGTCGTCAAGCTAGTCGAACTAAAGAATTATCAAAAATTGCCCCTGTAATTAATTTAAGTGTAGATGCAAAAAACTACCTTGAATCAACCAAAAATCACATTAATGTATTAGCTGAGATTACCGACACCAAACAAAACGCCAGTAATCTAATTCAAGCTCTTAATATAAAAATAACCAACGCTCAATCTGTTGCTCAATCAAATCCCAAAAAAGCAATTGTTGCAATCCATAACGATGGTAAAATGATTTTGATTAATGCAAGTTCAAGTGCAGCATTAATTCATGATGTTTTAAAAGTAAAACGCGCTGTTCCATTTTTTATTCAATCAATGAATGCTGGTGATAAACCAAAACCAATTTTTATTGATAATAATTACGTTAGTACTATTAAACCCGATATTATTTATGTCGTTGACCGTAGCAAAGCAATTGGTCAGACAGCGATGAAAGATGATTTCTTTGATGCAAAAGTATTAGCTACAAGCAAAACTGAAGTGGTTTATCTTACACCAGATCTTTGGTATTTATCTGGTGGCGGTGCGGAAAGTTTAAATCGCCAAATTGATGAAGTAATTAACGGTCTAAATTAAAATTGTTAAGTTAGTTGTTTAACTTCATATTGCCCTTATGCAGTTATTAAGGGCTTTTTTATTATGTGACTATCTTGATTAATTCTGTGATTGTTCTTCACATTCATTCTAAAATTTTGGTATCATACGCAATATTATCATAACTGCTTTTTATTTTGTTAATTAAAAACAATATCAAAAAATATTCATTAATAATAAAATATTTGGTACAAAAATGACGGTTTGATATAACTTTAGTTCGTTTGACCAACCTAATAATCAATCCATTATAGTAACCTATTTTTATCATAAATTAATTTTCTATTTCCAACTAATTTTTTTTACTCATATAAACACATTAATCATCCAATAGTTTATTTTATAATCTTAAAATAGGATTTTAATAGAATAATTTTATATTTTAGTTTATTAACTTATTGATAATTTTAATTTAATGTATACAATTAAAACAGATAGGATGTTTATGGGATAAAATTTAATGAAAAAACTGTTTCTAATTTCAATATTCTTTTCTTTTATAGCTTATGCAAAGATTGATGCACCGATAGGTTTAACATGGGGTGAATCAGACGCTGATGTTGTCTCAAAGTATAAAGCAAAAAAAGTATATGTCTCAGATGATATAATATTTTATGAATTAACTGAACCACCAATGACTCTACCAAATTTTGATTCTTATATGGTACTTGTCCATAAAGATTTAGGTCTTATGAAAGTAGTATTAAGAGAAAAAATAAAAGACGATCCTTATGGCACTAAGGGTAAAGAAGAATATTTTAAATATAAAAAAGTTTTAACAAAAAAATATGGCAAACCGGAATCTATTGAAAAAATAGGATTAAAATTATATAAAGAAATTGATGAGTTTTATCAGTGTTTAAAATATACAGGTTGTGGTAGTTATTCTTCCTATTTTGCCCAATTCCAAATTGGATTAGAAATCGAAGGATCTAGTCGCGGACAAGGTGAATTACAAATTATTTATGAATCGGATCTCCACTCTAAATATAGAGAAATAGAAACAAAGCAAAATCAAATGAAAATAGAAAAAGGACTTTAAATGAACATGTTTAATAAAACTAAAATAGGTATTGTTATAATTGCAATTTTTTCTTTATTTTTATTCAGTTGTAAAAAAGAGTTAAGTGAAAATGAAAAACAAAAACTTATTGAATTGAATGAAGAATTATCCAAAATTTCAGACGAAATCGATAATTCACAAAAAGAGCTTGAAAACTATTCCGGTGGTTTAATTAAAACACTAATTGAAGTTAAAGTTGAAACGTTAAAAATAAATCAAGCTTTGATTACACAAAGAATATCAGCCATTGAATCAGATTCACCGATTAAAGTCGAGACAATCATAACTCAACCCAACGCAGAATTAGCCCAAGATATTTTCAATGATATGAATGAGTTAAAAAAAGAGATTAAATTTCATCAAGATGAGGCTGATCAATATGAAGATGGTCTTATTAAGATTACTCATTTATTAAATGTAGTTCAAAAAGAACAAGCTTATACTGCTTTACAATTACAATATTATACCGTTAAATATGGTTTATCAACATTACCCACTGTAGAGTATCAATCCAAAACGAAAATCAAGGAGAGCGATCCTTCAGTCCCTATTGAAGATAAATTATAATTTACTTTATATGATTAATGACATGTTAGACTCATGTCTTTAATCATCTTTTATCATATAAATCATAACAATCTAAAAATTTTTATTAGCATCAGTTTAAATATGTTAAAATGATTACCTATTGTCAAAATCTAAATTGACAGACTTTTAAATTCTCTAAAACCTCTATAAATTTTAAAATTATTACAAATACTATGAATATATCATCACCAACAATTGGATTTGTGAGCCTCGGTTGTCCTAAAAATTTGGTTGACTCAGAGCGAATATTAACAGAATTACGTACCCAAGGTTATCAAGTGGTTCCTACTTATGAAAATGCTGATCTGGTGATTGTTAACACCTGCGGATTTATTGACAGCGCAGTTCAAGAATCGCTTGAAGCTATTGGTGAGGCGCTGGATGAAAACGGTAAAGTGATTGTTACCGGTTGCCTTGGAGCTAAAGAAGATCAGATCCGAAGCGTACACCCAAAAGTACTTGAAATTTCTGGTCCCCATAGCTACGAAACAGTGCTTGACCATGTCAATAAATATGCCCCAAAACCCGAATATAACCCATTCACCAGCTTAGTTCCTGAGCAAGGCGTTAAATTAACACCTAAACATTATGCTTATTTAAAAATTTCAGAAGGTTGTAACCATAGCTGTACATTTTGCATTATCCCTTCTTTACGAGGAGAGATGGTCAGTCGCCCTATCGGAAATGTACTTGATGAAGCAAAACGATTAGTTGATAGCGGAGTAAAAGAACTTTTAGTTATCGCACAAGATACCTCGGCTTATGGAATTGATATCAAAAATCGTACCAGCTTTTGGAATGGTACGCCTTTAAAAACCAATATTCAAACACTCTGTGAACAATTATCAAGCCTTGGTATATGGGTAAGATTACATTATATGTATCCATATCCAAGTGTAGATGATTTGATTCCTTTAATGGCAGAAGGAAAAATCTTACCTTATTTAGATGTCCCTTTACAGCATGCCAGTCCAACGATTTTAAAATCAATGAAACGACCTGGAACAATTGAAAGAACACTTGAACGAATTCATCACTGGCGTGAAATTTGTCCAGAAATTACTCTTCGTTCAACCTTTATTGTTGGTTATCCTGGTGAGACTGAACAAGATTTTGAATTGTTGCTCGACTTTTTAGAAAAAGCGCAATTAGATCGAGTTGGTTGTTTTCCTTACAGCCCCGTTGAAGGTGCAGTAGCAAATGAATTAGCTAATCAAATTCCAGACGAAATCAAGCAACAACGATTTGATCGATTTATGCAGTTACAGCAAAAAATATCTACGCAAAAATTACAGGCTAAAATAGGTAAAACCTTAGCAGTGATTATTGATGAAGTCGATGAAGAAGGCGCAATAGGTCGAAGTATGGCGGATGCACCTGAAATTGATGGTGTTGTTTATTTAAATGAGGAAAAAGATGTCAAAGTAGGTGATATTGTTCAAGTCATCATTGAGCACTCTGATGAATATGATTTGTGGGGAACGGTTAAACGGTAATAACATCATGAAACAACATTATAAACATGAAATAAAAAATCTTGGTAAATTAGCTGTACCAGTACTTATTGCACAAGTATCACAAACAGCCATCACATTCGTTGATACCATTATGGCAGGACATTATAGTAAAACAGCCTTGTCAGGTGTAGCCATAGCAGTATCAATATGGTTACCAACAGTCTTGTTTGGGCAAGGTCTGTTAACTGTTTTAACCCCAATCATTGCAAATTTAAATGGTGCAGCTAAACGAAACCAAGTTGCAAATCACACACGCCAAGGTGTTGTGATCGCCCTATTTTTATCTGTGTTAATAATGTTGATTTTATATCATTCAGACCAAATAATTGGTCTACGAAGTTCAGTTGATCATCCTATTGATCCCGAAATGATGGACGTAGCCGTTAAATTTTTACGAGCAATTATGTGGGGAGTACCAGCATTTTTATTATTTTTAGTGTACCGCAATCAGTGTGAAGGGTTATCCAATACTAAACCAGCGATGGTGATCATATTTATAGCATTACTTGCTAATATTCCTATTAATTATGTTCTAATATATGGCAAGTTAGGATTACCTGCGTTTGGCGGGGTTGGTTGTGGAATTACAGCTGCTATAATTTTTTGGCTCATGTTTGGCTTAATTCGCTTATATACATTAACTACTTCAAGTCAACGTGATATTCGCAAAACAGAATTGACGAAACTGGTTGATTTTAAAGTAATTAAAAATATTGTGATGCTGGGTATGCCGCTTGCTCTAGCCTATTTTTTCGAAATGAGCTTATTTGCTGTAGTAGCTTTGCTTATTGCCCCACTAGGTCAAATTACGGTTGCTGCACACCAGATTATCTTTACAATTAGTAGTTTAACGTTTGCAATACCGTTATCTTTAGGTGTGGCATCAAGTATCCGTGTTGGTTATTTGCTAGGTAATATAAAACCATCATTAGCTAAGCAAACTGCATATATTAGTTTAGCCATATCGCTAATAATTGCAGTCGTAGTAGCATTAGTTTTGGTTGTTTTTAGAACACCAATTATTCACATATTCACTGAAGAAGTGGATGTTATTACTATTTGCTTGCAACTTATAATTTTACTTGCTATTTATCAAGCTTCTGACTATCTACAAGTTGTAGCAAGTAACGTATTACGTGGTTATAAAGATACGAAAAGTATTTTTTTCATCACCCTTATCTCTTATTGGGGCGTTGGACTCCCTGTTGGATACATTTTAGGATTAACCGATTTAATCGTGCAGCCAATTGGTGCTGCCGGTTTTTGGATAGGGATTATATTGGGACTAGCAGTTGCTGCTTTCTTACTTATTGCCAGAATGATTTACATTCAAAAGCAACCCACAAATATTATTCTAGAACAAGCATCCAGATAAATTGGATCGAAAAAATAAAATTAATTTTCACATAATAAAAACGCCATTAACAATCTTAGCTAATGGCGTTTGTTATTGAATTTATAAATTGATTATTTTAATAAACTATTGGCTTTTTCAAGCACGTTTTCAATAGTGAATCCAAATTCTTTAAATAGTTGATCGGCTGGACCTGATTCACCGAATGTTGTCATACCTATAACTTCACCATTAAGACCAACATATTTATACCAATAATCGCTAATACCTGCTTCAATAGCTAGACGAGCAGTAACTGATGATGGTAAAACAGACTCTTTGTAAGCACTATCTTGCTTATCAAAAGCATCCGTTGATGGCATTGAAACAACACGTACTTTTTTTCCAATTTGAGTTAATTGGAGATAAGCTTCCACAGCAAGTTCGACTTCTGAACCAGTGGCAATGATAATTAATTCTGGTGTGCCAGTACAATCATTAAGAATATAACCACCACGGTAAACATTAGCTAGTTGCTCAGTACTACGATCTTGTTGTTTAAGATTTTGTCTTGAGAAAATTAGTGCTGTTGGACCATCTTTGCGCTCTATCGCATACTGCCAAGCAATAGCTGATTCAACTTGGTCACATGGACGCCAAGTGCTGACATTTGGTGTAACACGTAAACTTGCCATTTGTTCAACTGGTTGATGCGTTGGTCCGTCTTCACCTAGACCAATAGAATCGTGAGTGTAAACGAATAATGAACGAATCTTCATTAAAGCTGCCATACGGACAGCATTACGTGCGTATTCCATAAACATTAGGAAAGTAGCACCATAAGGAATAAATCCGCCATGCAGCGTAATACCATTCATAATCGCTGACATACCAAATTCACGCACTCCATAATGGATATAATTACCATTTGGATTGGCTAAAATTTCTTTTGAGCCTGACCACATAGTTAAGTTACTTGGTGCTAAATCAGCCGATCCCCCTAAAAATTCAGGTAAGGAAGGAGCAAATGCTTCAATAGCATTTTGTGATGCTTTACGAGTCGCAATAGTTGCAGGATTTTCTTGTAGTTTATTAATAAAATCTTTTGTAACTTGTTGCCAATTCACAGGTAGATCGCCATTCATACGACGTTTAAATTCTTTAGCTAAGTCAGGAAAAGCTTTAGCATAAGCGTCAAAACGTGTATTCCACCCATCTTCAATTTGTTTACCTTTTGCTTTTGCATCCCAAGCATCGTAATAATCTTTCGGAATTTCAAAGGCAGGATAGTTCCAACCAAGTTCTTTACGCGTTGCTTCGATTTCAGCATCACCTAAAGGTGCGCCATGACTTTCGTGACTACCCGCTTTATTTGGCGATCCAAAACCAATAACAGTTTTGCACATTAACAAAGACGGTTTATCCGTTACTGCTTGCGCTTGTTCAATGGCTTCTTTCAAAGCATGAGCATCATGACCATCAATTGCGCGAATTACATGCCAACCATAAGCTTCAAAACGTTTTGCGGTATCATCAGTAAACCAACCATCAATTTCACCATCGATAGAAATGCCATTTTCATCATAAAACGCAATGAGTTTTCCTAGTTTAAGGGTCCCCGCTAATGAACATACTTCGTGTGAAATGCCTTCCATCATGCAACCATCACCCATAAATACATAAGTATGATGGTCAACAATGGTATGACCAGATTTATTAAATTGTGCGGCTAATGTTTTTTCAGCAATAGCCATACCTACAGCATTAGCAATACCTTGTCCTAATGGACCTGTCGTTGTTTCAACACCAGGTACATAGCCATATTCGGGGTGACCTGCTGTTTTTGAATGCAATTGACGAAAGTTTCTAAGGTCCTCGATTGTTACATTATAGCCTGTTAAATGCAGTAAGCTATATATCAACATAGATGCATGACCATTTGATAAAACAAAACGATCGCGATCGGCCCAATTAGGATTAGTAGGATTATGTTTCAAAAATCCACGCCAAAGCACTTCTGCCATATCGGCCATACCCATAGGTGCACCTGGGTGACCAGATTTAGCTTTTTGCACACCATCCATACTTAATGCTCTTATCGCATTCGCTAGTTCGCGGTGAGATAAAGTCGTTGCATTCATGTTGTAATCTCCAAAAAAATTTTTAATTAAAAATTCCTAATCAAGCAAGTTACTATATCAGCTATAAGTGCTGTTACCTGCCAAATTCGTTATTAAAAAACGAATAAAATAGTGTAAAAATGGGGGGGAGCTTACTCCCCCTTTTGTATTCAATATGATTAAAGTAATGCACTGATCATATTTTCTAATTTGCCTTGGTCAACAGCAAAAGCACGGATACCTTCAGCAAGTTTTTCAACTGCCATGGCATCGCTATTGTGTTGCCATCTAAATTCGGCCTCAGTCATAGGTGCCGGTCGAGAGACTATAGTTTGATTTGGATTAAGTTTTTGTGTAACAGAGGCGGTTGATTGTTGCATTTCAGCAAGCAAATTAGGTGAAATGGTTAAACGGTCACAACCTGCAAGGGCTAATATTTGATCGACTTTACGGAAGCTAGCACCCATCACAATCGTTTTATAACCATGCTGTTTATAATAGTTAAAGATATTACGAACCGAAACGACACCTGGATCTTCGTCTGGAACATAAGGATCGATGGGTTTTTTTGCTTGATACCAATCATAGATACGCCCAACAAATGGGGAAATTAAAAAGGCATTGACTTCAGCGCATGCTCTTGCTTGGGCAAACGAGAAAAGTAATGTCAAATTACAGTTAATACCTTCTTTTTCTAATACTTCTGCAGCTTTAATTCCTTCCCACGTAGAGGCGATTTTAATTAAGATACGTGATTTATCAATACCTTTTGATTGGTAAAGTTCAATAATACGACGTGCTTTATCAATACAACCTTGTGTATCAAATGATAAACGTGCATCTACTTCAGTCGAAATACGTCCAGGAACGGATTTTAAAATTTCAGCACCAATATTAACAGCAACTTGATCACAGGCATTAACTAATTGTTGTTCTTTACTCATGCCCAATTTTTTAGAGGATTTTATAGCAGAATCAATCAGATAACGATATTGAGGCAGTTGAGCTGCTTTCAATATCAGGGATGGATTAGTTGTGGCATCTTCAGGTGAAAATTGTTTTATTGAATCGATATCTCCCGTATCGGCAACAACTACAGTTAATTTTTTAAATTCATCTAATTGACTCATACTTCTATATCCTCTACAGCATTTAGTTTAATAAAAATATAATAGCATTTATTCAAAAATAAAACGACAGTGCCATATTACAATTTTGTACACATAATAGATTAAAAAAACAATCAAATAAAAAAGTGAAATTAAATGTTAAAAAGTTCTCTTTGTTCACAAATTTAATCCAATTAACCAAAAATATTCTGATAAATCATTATTTTTTACTGTACAGCTGATCATAATGGTTGATACGATCAACTTTAGCCATCGACCTTCCACCCTCGAATTCAGAATTTAACCATGTTTGTACAAGTTTTTTAGCTAGCTCCACACCAATCACTCTAGCCCCCATTGTCATAATTTGTGCGTTATTACTCTTTCTGGCACGCTCAGCTGAAAACACATCATGGCATTGTGCGGCACGTATACCAGGTACCTTGTTAGCTGTTATTGCCACACCTATACCGGTACCACAGATCAAGATCCCTCGTTCGTGTATACCTGATTTTATTGAACAAGCCACTGCGTTGGCAACATCAGGATACAAAGAGTTTTTTATCTGTTTGTCACTGCTATAATCAATAATTTCAATCCCTTGTTCTGTCAAATAATCAACTAAGCTATTTCTAAATTCAAATGCGGCATCATCAGCGCCAATGGCTATTGGTTTCATATTATTTTACCTCAATTTAATTTAAAAAATGAACATAAGTTCATATTAATATCATTTGATATTTTGAAGCAAAAATTAATTCAATTATGTGATGAAAGTCGCGAAAATAAAATATTTTATAAGAAAATATAGCAATAATTTATGCGATCAATTACAAATAGGACTCCATAAACACCGTACCTCTAATAAATTCTTTTAGATAATTTAATCAAAAGTTAAATATGAATACATTTGAACAGAATAATTTTAAAACGATATGAATTATTGATTTAACCAGATATAAACTATTTGCTGACTGATATTACAACCCGCACACGTTTTGCAATGATTAGGTGTGCATAGGGTTTGATTATCTGCCATGCTGATCTTTTTAATACTTCCTTTTTTAATCCAAAAATCCAGTATTTGAGCTGTGGCGCTGCCAGGAATACGAAAATGTCGTGCAATGTCTTGTAGCTCTATACGACCTTTTAATTGCACATAATCTCGAATTGAAGTAATTAGCATAATAATTACAGATGCAGAGTTATGCTCTGCATCTTCTCCTAAATTTATTGATGAATGATTAAGAAATATGCCTTTTTAATAGACTAATATTTAATAACAGCAAGATGATTTTTTAGGGTTAGATGAGCTTACTGTTGATTGATTAAAAATGGAATATCGACCTAATATACGCATAGTGATAACAATAATTAGAATAAATGCCCCACACCCCAAAAGCCACCAAACTGCCGATTGTGAATGACCTAGCAAAGTCGTTTGATAGTAAATTGTTGAGGATAACCAACCAATTATAAAAGTCCAAACTCCAACAAATATCATCCATCTTAAACCAGCCTCACGATATACTGCTCCTAAAGCCGCAGCACAAGGAGTATAAAGTAAAATAAAAATTAAATAAGCTATGGCGACTGATGGCGTCATAAAGGAATTTTTTATTTGTGATACTGCTGTCGAATCCACTGCCAAATCGGATTGCAACGAATCAATATCATCATTTACTGTAGATAGACCCAAAGGATCTAAAACAGCATCAGACAAATTAACGAGATTTTTAGGAATAGTTTTGATCGCATCTAAAATCCCTTGCGACAGATTAAATGATTCAGCCTCTTGTGTTGTATCCGTTTCATCCATAGAATAAAGCGAATTTAAAGTAGCAATAACCGATTCTTTTGCAAAAATACCGGTAAAGATCCCTACAGTAGCAGGCCAATTTTGTTGATTAATCCCCATTGGAGCAAATGCTGGTGTGATCTTCTGGCTAACAATTGATAGCATAGAATCTTGTGAATCTTCATGTCCAAATGTTCCATCACGACCCCAGGAATTAAGCACACTCAATATAGTCACCATTATCACAATGGACTTTCCAGCCTTAAAAATGAAATTTTTCAGACGTTGCCAAGTTAAACTGATCAAACTGCTTAAAGTAGGAATTCGATACACTGGCATTTCCATAATAAATGGCGTAATCGAGCCCTTTAACAAAGTGTACTTAAGCACAAACCCTGTGATAATTGCCACCGCTACACCCAACATATATAAACTAAAAACGATAAATGAAGCATGTTTAGGTGAAAAGATGACTGCAAATAATGCATACACTGGCAATCTTGCTCCGCAAGACATAAATGGAATCATACAAATTGACATGATGCGGTCACGCGTGCTTTCTAATGTACGAGTTCCCATAATGGCTGGTACACTACAACCAAAACCGACTAACATGGGCACAAATGCTTTGCCAGGTAAACCAATACAACGCATACCACGATCGACAACCATTGCTGCCCTTGCCAAGTAACCAGAGTCTTCCAAAAAAGACATACAGAAAAACATAGCACCAATGACAGGAATAAAGGTTGAAACAGTTTGGATACCACGCCCTATACCATTAGATATAATGGCAATAAGCCAACCGGGTGCGTTCAGGATTTGCAATAAATGTGCTGTACCATCCACAAACAGTGTGCTACATAATTCATCAAAAAAATCAACAAAAACCGAACCAAAATTAATCGACAACATAAACATGACATACATTGTTAACAAAAACAATGGAATCCCTGTAATACGTCCTAAGGATATTTTATCAAGCATATCTGAAAAGCGAACATTTAACTCACGAGGTTTGTCAATGACGGTTTTACAAATTGTATCAATCATATCATAACGAGCTGAAGCTAACGCCACATCAATTTCGTTATCGCACCATGCTGAAAGCAACAGACGACAGGCTTTTAGCTTTTCACTCTCAAGTTGGGTCAAAGTGTAATGTGAATCATCCAATAACGCATCTTGCAATTGCCAAGGATTAAATCGGCGCACTACACTGTCTTTTGGTAATTCATTAACATATCTATCAATAATAGCTTGTTGCTCATCTCCTAACAAATTTATTGAAGAATTTGCTATTTTGGAAGATGATGCCATCATTTCTATTTGCTGATACAGTGCCTGCAATCCTATTTTTTTACTTGATGATACAGCCACCACCGGACAACCAAACAATTCGCTCAACTTTTCTACATTAATCTGTTCTCCCATTGCTTTAACGGCATCCATCATATTGAGCACGACAATCATAGGCAATTGCAGATCAACTAATTGACAAGTCAGATATAAACTACGTTGCAAATTTGTTGCATCAATGATATTTACAATCACACTATCATCCTCACTCAAGACAAACTGCCTTGCAATCAATTCATCTTGCGATACACATAAAGGATCGGATTCAATTGAATAGGTTCCTGGCAAATCGACAATATCGTACTGTTTATGATTATAGGAGAAAAGACCTGTTTTACGCTCAACAGTAACTCCTGGCCAATTACCCACTCGTTGTTTAGCTCCAGTCAATAAATTAAATAATGTTGTTTTACCACAATTTGGATTACCAATTAGCGCGATCTTCATGCTCTGACCTCTAACACTTCTATAAAAGAAGCTTCTTGGCGACGTAAACATAATAAAAAACCACGCATATTAATCTCAATGGGATCACCCAGTGGCGCAGTACGTACTACTTCGACTTTACAACCAGGTGTAATGCCCATAGCCAATAATTTACGACGATAAGGTAACGATTTAGGTAAAAATCTAGAAATAACCGCCTCGCGCCCTATTGGCAAGTGGTTAAGGGTTAAAGTTGACATCATACTTCCTACGTAAAGTTAGATTATTTGATTTAATCATGCAAATTAAAATGCGAACAATTCGCAATATTAATACACATTGCTTTAGAAAAAAACAAATTTTCATGAAAAAAATGGAAAGATTGGTCAAATAATGGGGGCAAGTAAAAAATTTTCAATTGTTTTTGAATAAATGTGCAGTCCAACCTCAGAAAAAAGAATTTTTAACTTTTTTAAAAGACCCATAAGATCATCACCGGTTAATATTGTCGAGTATAATAAAACAAAATCAGAATAGATATTTTCATTAATCATCTTAATTGCTGATAATAACTTATAACTGATATAATCTTTTGTATATATCAAATAATGGAACCTCCAATTATGTATATCATCTATGGTATTAAAAACTGCAACACAATGAAAAAAGCGTTTAGTTGGCTTGATGATCACCATGTCCAATATCAGTTTCATAACTATAAAACCGATGGTTTGTCGGCAGAACTGCTCGACACTTTTTTGCAATTAGTTGATTGGCAAAGTTTACTGAATACACGTGGCACTACATGGCGTAAATTAGATGAACAGGTTCGTACCCAAATCGATAATGAACAAGCCGCAAAAAAAATTATGTTAGACAATCCATCAATTTTAAAGCGTCCTTTGCTGATCAATGGTAAACGTGCATTGTTGGGATTTTCTGACGATAGTTATTTACAATTCATTTCGCAACCAAAATAAGATAGAGACTATGATAACTGAACCTGTTATTGCGCTAACTTCAGAGCTTATTGCTGAAAAATCAATAAGTCCTGATGATAAAAACTGTCAAAAGATAATTATCGAACGTTTAAAAAAACTTGGATTTACCATTGAAAAAATTAATATCGGGCAAACCAAAAATTTGTGGGCTTTTCATGGTGATCGTAATAGTAAAACCCTGATGTTTGCAGGTCATACGGATGTAGTGCCCGCAGGTGATGAGAATAAATGGCTTTATCCGCCTTTTACACCGACCATCGATGAACAAGGTGTGCTGTATGGTCGTGGAGCAGCTGACATGAAGAGTGGTGTGGCGGCCATGGTATGTGCGGCAGAGGAATTTATTAAAAACACTCCCCAACATGGTGGCTGTGTGGCTTTTTTATTAACGTCTGATGAAGAAGCAGATGCAATCGACGGTACAGCTAAAGTAGTGGATTTCTTAATGAATCGTCATGAGCGTATTGATTATTGTATTGTTGGTGAGCCTTCAAGCGACACCCTACTTGGCGATCAAATCAAAAATGGACGCCGTGGTTCACTAACAGCTCATTTAGTTGTGCACGGCGTGCAAGGACATGTTGCTTATCCACATCTTGCAGATAACCCTGTGCATCGCTTTGCTCCCGCATTAAATGAACTGGTAAACACAAGTTGGGATGAAGGTAATCAATATTTTCCAAAAACCACTATGCAAATTGCTAATATTAATGGGGGAACGGGTGCAGAAAATGTCATACCTGGCGATCTTAGCATCCAATTTAACTTTCGCTATAGCAGCGAACTAACCGACAAACAAATTAAAGAACGTGTTGAACAAATTTTAAAAAAATATGATCTAAAATATACCCTAAATTGGCGTCTTTCAGGTCATCCTTTTTTAACCCCGCAAGGTGAGCTAACTAATGCTGCCGCAAATGCCATTAAAGAAATTACAGGAATAACTACTACCCTTTCTACCAGTGGTGGCACATCAGACGGTCGTTTTATCGCTAAAATGGGTTGCCAAGTCATTGAGCTCGGCGTACTCAATAAAACTATCCATAAGGTCAACGAAAATGCCAATTGCCAAGACATCATCAACTTAAGCACAATCTATAGACGTATTTTAGAGATTTTATTACTGACATAATTGAGCCCAATTTACATTATCAATAAGGGGATAACATGGCATGGCTTAAAGATTATTGGTGGATTATTTTAATCATCTTAATTGGAATTTTTATTAATACCATTAAAGCACTAAATCGGCTAAATTATAAAAATTATTTAGAAAAAAAGAAAGGAATTAAACCTATACCCTATAGTGACGACGACGATGATTGGCCGTCATCAAAACATTCGAACAAATAAATATTAACGAAAATCTTGTTGGGTACTTTCGAATACAGCTTGATGACGATAACGGTCTACCCACATTGCTGTTGCACCGCATACGGCAATTGGCATCACAATTAGATTTAGGACTGGAACCATAGTAAAAAAGCTAACTAAAATACCAAATACCAGATTGTCAGCCTTGTTTTGCATTAATAGTCTCCGCATACGGTGAAATTTTATTTTGTGGTTATCAAATGGATAGTCCGCATACTGAATATTAATTTGCCAAGCGGTAAATAAAAACCACACCACTGGTGTAACCGTTTGTCCAATGACGGGGACAAAATAAGTCAGTAGAATCAGAACAGCCCATAATAAATAATGACCTAATTTTTGTAGCTCACGATTTAAAATTCGCGGTAGATCTTTAAGCAAAATGATCCACGATGTTTCTGGCGCAGGCATACCAGTTAATTGAGCTTCAACTTGTTCAGCTAATATTCCATTAAATGGTGCAGCGATAAAGTTAGTAACCGTACTGAAAAAATAACAAAACAAAATTACAAGCGTTAAAATTAGAATAACCACAATGAGGTATCCTAACCAATGTAACCAGCTTGGCACATAAGATAGTCCCCAATCAACCATACCATCAAGAACAGTAAAGAACCAATAAAAAAGTGCCGACATTAATACAGTATTAGCAAGTAGAGGTAGAAAAACAAATCGCTTAATCCCAGGACTGAAAGCTAATGACCAACCTTTAATGAAATATTCTAAACCACTTCGAGCTTGATGATTTTTTAGATGTGATTGTGTGTGGGAATGTTGATGTAGGGCATTATGATCGATTTGATTAGACGTCACATTGGGTTCCTTTTTAATTAACTTGTCAGCCAATACCTTAGCTAGGTATAAATATGTAATACAGTAATAGATATGTTAGATAAACTGTGCAATATTTTAAATATACCTTTTACTAACCTCAATAACGTTTAATTATCTTTACTGGCATTTTTTTAGTTTTGCATTAAGTTGATTATTCACCAACCAAGTTTTAACTTCTTGTTTAATGGCTTGCATTAATGCATTTTTTCCCGTCAAGTGATAACGATTAATAATTTCAATTTGATTATTCTTGCTATTAATTAATGCAGATAATATCGGCAATGTTAAACATTGCTGATGTTTTAGTGTATAAAGATTTAATCGACAAAGTGCAGGATAGCTCGCTTCAAAAGGACGATAATAATCACAAAAACCGGATAATTCACAACAATCTTGTGTGGATAATTGTTGAACCTTGTCAAAGGCAATCATATCTTCAAAAGGTACTTTAATGATATCTTTAAGCCAGTAAGCATTGCGGGCAAGTTTTTGGCGTAATTGATCAACCAATCGCTGTCCTGAATGAGTTAAGGGTTTAATTGCCATAACTGAATAGCTACCACTTCGGGTTTCTTTATGGCTACTAACGTGCACTAAATTAAAACCACATGCCATCCAAAATTGATAATTAGGCTGACTGTATGCAAAGCTCACCGATAAATAATCGATATGTTGGTGATTCGCTTCATCGCTAATGGCTTGTACAAGTTTCTTAGCAATATGTTGTCGTCGATAAAGCTCAGTTACCGCAATACGATTGATCCGTACCGAACATAATTGAGCTGCCAGTTTTTCACCTGCATGGGCGACCAGTGATTGTGCTACCAAATTGCCTTTAGGGCGGCGCATACCTAGCCATACTTGCTCAATAAGTGAATCAGGCAAATTTCCTTCTTTTAGCGTAATTGCCGCAGCGATCTCTTTAGTTGTTATTGGATGCGTTTTGGATAAGATATGATTGACTGTTGCTTGCCAAACCGATAAATTTTGTGCATCAAAGAGGCGTCGTAAATCAACTAATGTGGTTTGATAGTGGGCGCTTTTTAAAAGATAAAAGATGGATATCAACGTTTTAAGATTATGCCGATCAAGTTTACTGTATCTTATGTATGAATTACTCGTTCTTGGGTTTTCTTTTTCTTCTGATATCCCATTTAACAATAAACGATCGCAAAATAGCTCTAGCTTATCACCCGTTTGCCATCGAATGGGGGTGTCAAGAGAATGAAATTGGCACGATTTTTTTTTCAACAATTTTAATAAAAATCCTTGCCCTGTACCTTCATATCCTTCTGTAGTGGTAATAAGTAATACTTGACTATTTTTAGTCTTGGCTAATTTCAGTAATTGTTCAAGCATTGGAAGCGGTATCATGGCGGCTTCATCAATAATTAAATGATCCGCAAAATTGTTTTGTTGCCAAGCTAGTAATTCATCTGGTGCAAAAAAAGGGGTGTGTGGGTTAGCAAAAGCAAAAAAGCTATTCAGTGCCGCTTTATTCGGTGCTGTCACAATACAGCTATTATGCTGACTAAATAATCCTGCCAAAGCCGATTTACCACGACCTCGTTTACCGATAAGTACATTAATATCTTGCTTACTGTTTAAAATTTTTTGTAACGTCGTTTGCTGCTGACTTAAATCATCAGGTTGATTGTCATCATCTAACAATTTTGGTAATGGAGAATGTTCATATACTGATAAGCCAGTTTTCTCAATAGTTATATCAAATTCAGCAAGTGTATTTAACAAGTGATTTACAAAATTTGGCACAATAATGGGCATTTCTGCTTCATTCCAGCGTAAACTATCTTGATCTTGCCAAGTTTCAAGTTGATCCGGTAATAATAAAATCAGTAAACTTCCTTTAACCAGTGTACCAGTTAACATGGCAAACGCATCCAAATTAAATCCTAATGTTGCATCAAATATAGCATGCAGATACTGTTGTCCTAAAAGCTTTTTGGTTTTATGAGGTAACAGGATATTTGGCAAAAAGTCAGGGGCATTTGGCTGATCAGTAATGGTTATCCAATCGCCAATATTTGTGGTTACAGTATGATTCAGTTGCTGAAATAATTGTGTCGCTTCACCCTGTAACACCCACAATGTTCTTGTGCTTTTGAGGCATGACATTGCTTAATTTTTTCCAATCAACAATGACAATATGCCAGCAGCGATGAGTGGTCCAACAGGAATGCCTTTAAAGAACGCCACACCAATAAGAGTGCCAATAATTAATCCATTAACAATGGTAGGGTGTGCACCAATTAACGATATGCCGCGAGTACCTAACCATGAAACTAGAATTCCCACAGCGATAGCAACGATTGATTGCCAAGTCGTGAATGATTTCACAATATCAGCAACTTTTAATGATCCATCGGCTAACGGTACCATCATAGCAGCAGTTAAAATGACAACACCAATAGTTAAACCATATTTATTCAAAAATGGAAAATAAACTGCTAACGGTGTGAGTTTAAACATTAGCAGTAATAGTATGGCAAAAGTCAACGTGTTATTGTGTGTTAAATAACACAGTGCTGCGAGACCTAAAAGAAGAAAAAAAGAAATATCAAACTGTGCAAACATTATAACGAAACACCTATTCGTGCTGCCACTTCTTCATATGCTTCAATAACGCCACCTAATCCTTGTCGGAAACGATCTTTATCCATTTTTTTCAATGTCTCTTTTTCCCATAGACGGCAACCGTCAGGTGAAAATTCGTCACCTAACGTAATTTCATTTTTGAAGAGTCCAAATTCAAGTTTGTAATCAACTAAAATTAAACCTGCTTTATCAAACAGTTCTATCAAAACCGAATTAACTTTAAAACTAAGATCTTTCATCGTAGCTAATTGCTCATCTGTTGCCCAGCCAAAAGCCCTACAGTGAGATTCGTTGACCATTGGATCATGCAGAGCATCGTTTTTGAGAAATAATTCAAACGTTGGAGGATTAAGTACTTTACCTTCTTCGACACCCAAGCGTTTAACTAAAGAACCTGCCGCACGATTACGAACGACACATTCAACAGGTATCATATCAAGTTTTTTTACTAAGACTTCATTGTCTGATAACAAGGCAGCAACTTGAGTTGGCACCCCTGCGTCACGTAGTTTAGTCATAATAAAATAATTAAATTTATTATTGACCATTCCTTTACGATCGAGCTGCTCAATGCGTAAACCATCAAAAGCAGAAGTATCATTACGAAATTCCAATATTAATAGCTCAGGGTTGTCTGTTGCGTAAACAGTTTTTGCTTTACCGCGATAAAGCTCATCCAACTTTTTCATGCTTATAACCTTATTTCAATTTACCAACAAATAATTAAGGAGCTAATGCTCCTTAAATTCAAACTCACTGCTGCTATTTTTACTATGAATCTTTTAAGCATAGATAGCAACTGGATATCAGTTTATAGCTGAGTTCAACTCAAAGCACCGACAAATTTCATGCCCACTATTAATTAAAAATTATTATTAATTAATAGATTATTAATCATCATCTCCACAATATAAAAATCGTTATCATTTTTGCGGTTAAGCTGATATTTAAGATCTTCTTTGTGTCTTTTGAGAGATTGAGCATCTTTATCAGCTTATTTTTTAGCTTCATTTTCGTTCGAATCTTTTACTGGTAATTCTCTAAAAGACTGCGGAGCAACATCATCCATTAACGAATTAAATAAACCGACAACATAACGCTGAACTTCAATCGGTTGTGAAGAAATATCTTCTGTACCACGAGTTAACGAATCCAAGCTAACTGTAATAGTTTCGGTATCACCTACTATTTGACGCTTGAAAATAAAGGATGCTTCTGCTGTTTGAGTTTCATCTGCTCGAATAATAAAAGCTTTACCTGTTTTAATTGTAAAATTATCACTATTACTAATTGGAATATTTTTATTGTTTAAAGTATTAGGAATTTTATTCCATACATCAGCGTTGAGCGGTGAATTAAATGTAACAACACCATTATTATAAATAACAAAAGCATCAGAAACAGTTGGAATTGGTACAACAGGCGGTCGAATATCAACTTGTTTACCCAAGTTACCTTTGGAATCAAGTTTATAAATAAAAAAATCAGCTATTTCTGCCGGAATTGTCATACCTTTTGGAATAATTAAAGGCTTTAAAGCAGGTGAGTTTAAATAATCTTCATTACCATCAATTTCACGCTTATAATTCTGATCGCTACCACACCCTACAAGGAGTAGAGAGACAATAGCCGTCAAAATAACGGTTTTTATTAAGACATAATTATGCAATATGGTTTTATTAAACATAGATATCTGCTTTTAAATTAGTAGTTGTAAGAAAGTAAATTACAGTAAATTAGCATCTTTCAATGCTCGCTCTAACGCTGGAATAGATGATTCGGACAGCGATATCATTGGTAAACGGATTGTACCATTGGCTATTAAACCTAATCGAGTACACGCCCATTTTGCGGGTGTTGGATTTGGCTCAATAAACAAATTGTTGTGTAATGCTAATAGACTGTCATTTACCACACGTGCTTCTTGAATTTGATTGTTTGCCGCTAATTTACAAACCGTAGCAACCTGTTTTGCTGCAACATTAGCAGTAACCGAAATGACACCATCTCCTCCTAAAATCATAAAATCTAAGAAAGTTGCATCATCACCACTTAAAAGTTTGAACTCATCTCCGACTAATCTTCGCGTTTTATAAACACGAGAGAGATCACCTGTAGCATCTTTTAAAGCAACAATATTTTTAATTTTTGATAAACGTCCAACAGTCTCTGGTTTTATGTCACTACAAGTACGACCAGGTACATTATATAAAATTTGAGGTAATGCAGTATTTTCAGCGATGGATTTAAAATGTTGATACATACCTTCTTGAGTGGGTTTATTATAATAAGGAGCCACAGTTAAACAACCAATTACACCGATATTTTCAACTTTATTAGTTAATTCAATCGCTTCTTTAGTTGCATTTGCACCTGTCCCTGCAATGATATTAATGCGGCCATCAGCATAATCAATGGTTCGCTTAATGACATCAATATGCTCACTATGATCAAGCGTTGCTGATTCACCAGTTGTTCCAACTGAAACAATACCTGATGTGCCATTAGCAATATGATATTCGACCAATTTTTTTAAGCTTACGTGGTCTACATTTCCTTTTATATCCATCGGTGTAATAAGGGCGACCAGACTTCCTGTAAACATAAAATGACCTCTCATATTATCTGTTTATAAAACAGCTTTAAAGATTATAAAAACTGCGAATAAGTATGCGTTATTTCTAAGTTAAATTCAACTTTTGTTATGCCGGATTATCAATATCAACAAAAATACTTTGCAACCCGTAGTAACTTGCCAACCACTCTCCTAACTTTTTTATTCCATAACGTTCGGTGGCATGATGGCCTGCTGCATAAAAATTAATACCATATTCTCGAGCGATATGAATAGTACGTTCGGAAACTTCACCAGTAAAAAAAGCATCGCAGCCAAGTTGAACAGCTTGTTCAATAAAATCTTGTCCACCTCCACTGCACCAGCCAATACGATTAATGATTTTTGGCGCGTTATCACCACAAAACAACACTTGCGACTTGCTATTATGTAATGCTTTTTCAAGCTGTTGCTTAAACTGTAAGGCTGTAAGCGGATTGTTTAATGAACCTGTAAACATTAAATCGGTAATATCATCGTGTTTATCAACCTTAATATCTAGCAAATTCGCCAGTGCAATATTATTACCCAATTCAAGATGCCCATCTAATGGCAAATGATAACTGTACAAATTAATATCATGCGATAAAAGCGTTTTTATACGTCGATATTTTATACCGGTAATGGTTTGTGGTTCACTTTTCCAAAAAAAACCATGATGCACTAGCACTGCATCAGCTTGTAATTCCACTGCTTTATCTAACAATAACTGACAAGCTGTAACGCCTGTAACAATTTTTTTGACTTCACTTCGACCTTGTACCTGCAATCCATTAGGTGCATAGTCTCGGTATCGATTTATTTGCAATTCAATATTTATTATTTGTTCAAGTTCAGCTCGATGCATTTTGTATATTTTATTTAAAGGGTTGTGGTTGATAATTATAATCACTTTTACCAATTATCTCACCTACATATTTTATTCTGTGTCAGTAGACTATCGGATCTAGGGTTATTTACAAAAATACTAACCATTTGTTTATTGTTAATATTGATAAATTGTAAAAGTTTATTTAGACTTAATATCGTGTTTAATTATGCTGTTTTATATATATGTTCACTAAAAGGATATTATTGTGCCGATTTTAGGAATTGGATTAAGTAGTGCCATTGCATTATTTTTTGCACTTCATGCAATTCGTACTCAACAAGATAGATATTGGATTTATATATTATTCATAGTCCCTATTTTAGGCAGTTTAATTTATTTTGCTGTCATTTTGTTACCTAAGTTGCGGGCAACGCCTGTTGGTTTCAAAATTAAATCAAAACTACGTAAAACACTGGATCCTGAGCGTGAACTGCGCGAAGCACAAAAACAATATGAATTATCACAAACAACCAGTACACGAATCGCTTTAGGTAAAGCTTTGGTTCTCAATAATCGAGCTGATGAAGCTTTGATCTACTATCAACAAGCATTAACTGACATTTACGCAACTTCTCCAGATATTTTACTACAATATGCTTATGCGCTTTTTAGAGATCATCAGTATACTAAAGCGAAAGAGACGTTAAATTTTTTACGTGAAAAAAATCCTGATCATCAATCTGATGAAGGCCATTTACTCTACACTAAAATTTTAGTTTCCCTTAATGAAAGGGAACACGCTAAAGAAGAATTTGAAGCGTTAATTACTTATTTCCCTAATTTAGAAGCAATTTCATTTTATTTAAAAACCTTAATTGGTTGGAACCAAATTGATCATGCAATCCAAGTGTTACACATCATAGAGCAACGTTTTAATCAACTATCCAAACATTCCAAACGTTTAAATGCCAAATGGATTGAAGAGATTCAACAATCAAAACAAAAATTAAGTCAATTAGGCAAAGAAGTGAATTGATTTATATAATGCCAACCATTTGTTTGACTTTGTAAAGAGGTACAATAAAGGTAAAACTAGGCGAATACATTAAAAACTGGCATAATAATTTCCATTTTTAAACAAATAAGATAACTATTGTGCCAAACGCAAAATTATGTGAACGTTTTCGGGGTTTTTATCCTGTTGTGATTGATATCGAAACATCAGGCTTCGATCCAAAGCTAAATGCAATTTTAGAAATTGCCGCCATTACGTTAAAAATGAACCAAGATGGCTGGCTTGAGCCTGATCAAACTTTACAATTCAATGTCAATCCATTTGCAGATGCAATTTTAGAGCCAACAGCACTGGCATTTAATGGGATTGATCCTAATAATCCTTTACGTGGAGCAGTGGATGAAAAAATTGCAATTGAAGCCATTTTCAAAGTGGTAAGATCGGGTATTAAAGCAAATGATTGTAACCGAGCCGTAATTATTGCCCACAATGCTCACTTTGATCATAGTTTTTTAATGACTGCTGCAGAGCGTGCTGGTATTAAACGTAATCCATTTCATCCATTTGCAACTTTTGATACTGCATCCCTTTGTGGTTTAATTTTTGGACAAACGGTTCTGGCTAAAGCTTGTGAAGTGGCAAAAATTCCATTTGACCATAAACTAGCCCATTCAGCGCTCTATGATACCCAAAAAACAGCGATTTTATTTTGTGAAATTGTCAATCGTTATAAACGGTTAGGAGGATGGCCACTTGCTGATTTACCAACACAAATGGAGAATGAGTCAGATGGTCAACAATCGAATATAGAGTCAGATCAACAAACAGAGTAATAAAAAGAGCGCAATTATGCGCTCTTAAATGAACTTTGAACATAAAACCTGCTCAGTGATTATCATTATATGGATGTTTTTCCGCTGTTTCTTTAATTAGAGTTTGCAGTTCGCCAGTTTGGAACATTTCAATCATAATATCGCATCCTCCTACTAATTCACCTTCAACCCATAATTGTGGAAAGGTAGGCCAGTTAGCAAATTTCGGCAATTCGGCACGAATATCAGGATTTTGTAAAATGTCCACATAAGCAAAAGGCACACCACATTGAGATAAAACCTGGACTGCTTGAGCCGAAAAACCACAACTTGGCAATTTTGGCGAACCTTTCATATATAAAAGAATGGGATTTTGAGCAATCTGTTTTTTAATTTTATCAAGTGTCGTCATTTCTTCAGTTGTCATACAAGTTATTCCTTGGTAATTAATTGCTTGCCTAATATTTTAACTTAGATTATCCGCGCTTGATACCGTTAAGATGCATTTTTTTTGATTTATAACAAAATTCCTAATAAATATAAATAATTATCAGTTATCGCCAATGATTATACGGCTATTTTTTGCAATCAAAGTTTAAAAAATTTCAAGAATGATTAATAAAAAAACAGTTTTGATAAAAATAATTCAGAAGTCTATACCATTCGAATTTTTTTAATCAATTCAATATTTAATTTTCCATTATGATTTGGGAATAATCCTAAGAAAATTAATCTAAATTTTGAATAAATAAATTATTTAATCATTGGAGAAAACATTTGAAACACAGAAGGTACAATAATAAATAATAAGTTGTTTTGATTGTTACTTATTATAATTTCTAACCAAAAAATTCAGCCCTCTTTAATAACTCGCAACAATATAGTATTCTAGCCCATCCTATTAACTCAACGAAAACCAACATTTGTGCATCCTTTAATATTGACCTTGCGTAAAGTCTTTTACAGCAGTAACCTTCTATTTAGCATCCGTATGCTTATAAGTTTAACTGGCTCAACGTTGGTGCCTTGGTATTTTGGCCATACATCACTGGTTATTCCGCTTACTCTAGGTGTGGTCGCTGCTGGGCTAACCGAGATTGATACTCGTCTATTTAGTCGTTGCATCAATTTAATATTAACATTGTTCTGTTTTACACTGGGCTCGTTTTCAGTTGAGTTATTATTTGATTACCCTACTCTGTTTATGATTGGGCTAGTATCTTCTACCTTTATTTTTATTATGCTGGGATCACTCGGACAGCGTTATGGTGTGATTGCATTTGGCTCGTTATTAATTGCTGCTTATACTATGCTTGGGCATAATTTATTTGACGATAAACTCACTTTGCCATGTTTTTTGTTGCTTGGTGCGCTTTGGTACAATGTGGTATCGCTCATTGAATCAATCATACAACCTATTCGCACTACGCAACAGTCACTTTCTCTCTGCTTTATGAAATTAGCACAGTATTTAGATGCTAAAGCCTCAATGTTCGATCCTGATGAAACTGACGGATTTAAAAAGCAAACTTTGCAATTAACTGAAAGTAATAATCAGTTAATTAGTGCCTTTAACAATACAAAACGATCGCTCTTTAATCGCTTAAAAAGTTATCGTGGACAATCTTATATTCGTAAACTATTAAGCTACTATTTTGTAGCGCAAGATATTCACGAGCGCGCAAGTTCAGCACATGGACAATATCAGGCGTTGAGTGAGCAGTTTAAACATAGCGATATTCTATTTCGTTTTGCGCGAATTTTAAATTTACAAGCGAAGGCATGCACGCAGTTAGCAGTATCAATTAAGTTAAACCAAGCCTATCAACATGACCCATTGTTTGCTCACTATTTTATGTATCTTGAGGAAGCCATCGAACAATATCAATTAAGCAATAAAGCTGACATGCTTTTGATTAAAGCCTTAAAAAATTTACATCAGAATTTACTCTCTATCGATCTGCTGCTGACGAATATTGATACTGAACAGCACCTTTCAAAAGAACAGGAAGATAACCAGTTGATCGATGAAGAGCTAACTAGCTTTCACGACCTGTTTGCTAAAATTAAACATAATTTGACAGTTAAATCCCCACTATTTCGACATGCTGTGCGAATGAGTTTAGTGTTTTTTGTAGGATATATGGCAATCCTCTGTTCAGGTTTATCACATGGATATTGGATCATCTTAACCAGTTTATTTGTATGTCAACCTAACTATTCAACCACAAAACATCGATTAAAATTGCGTGTTATTGGGACTATTTTAGGGATTGTTGTCGGTATTCCTTTAACTTTTCTTTTTCCTAGCGTACCTGATCAGTTGGTACTGATTATTATAACTGGCTGGTTATTTTTCTTATTCAAAAATTCCCAATATGCTTATGCCACCGCTTTTATTACGTTATTAGTATTTTTTAGTTTCAGTTTGCTTGGTGAAAGTAGCATTTCAGTGGCTATTTCAAGAATTATAGCAACATTAATTGGTTGTTTTATTGCATGGTTTGCGGTGAGTTTCATTTGGCCAGACTGGAAATTTAGAAACTTACCTAAATTAGTTGATCGTGTTTGTCATGACGACAGTCACTATTTAGCTTCCATTGGACATCAATATTTATCAGGTAAAACCAATGATCCACAATATCGCGTGGCACGCCGTGCCGCACACGATAGCAGTGCCGATTTATCATCATTAATTAGTTTAATGACTAAAGAACCCCACATGAACCAAGTGATCATTGACAAAGGCTTCCGTTTGCTCACCTTGAATCATACATTTATCAGCTATTTATCAACATTAGGAGCACATCGAGATAAAAGTATCTCCTCAAATACTCTTAATCTATTTGATGATTTGACTGTTTATATCATTAATCTTCTCAGTGATAAAAAATTAGATAATAAATATCAAGTAATTAAAGAAACGGTGACTGATTATATTGAATCACTCTCCATCAATGACGATCAAAGCAATAACGATCTACTGGTAGTGCAACAACTAGCCTTAATATTAGATATTCTGCCCGAAATCGTGACGCTTGTCAGTGAATTGGATAAATCAATGTAAATTCTAAAAAATATAGTGTTGATAAAAACTTAACAAAAAAATTGATATTTAAGATATTTCCTTGCCCGTTTTCTCAAGCGCGACCAATATCACCGCTTTCAGGGTTTGGCGTTTTGTTTGGAGCATGATTAAGTGCTTTGTGGCGTTTGTTAACCTCAACGCCACAACTTAATAACAGCGATAAACAAAACGAGATAATTAACTGTTTTTCTTACTACTTTGTTTGCTCTTTTAACCAAGCAATTTCCTGCGCCCAAATATCTGGATTGATGGTCTCAAGAATGAGTGGAATTTCATCAATTCGTGAATCTTGCATGATGAACTTAAATGCTGTTTCGCCAATGTTACCTCTACCTAAACTATCATGGCGATCAACATGGCTTGCAAACTCACTTTTGGCATCATTCAAATGCATGGCTCGTAAATATCTGAATCCTACAATCTTTTCAAATTCATCAAACGTTTCTTTGCATGCTTTTTCAGTCCGTAAATCATAACCAGCAGCAAAAGCATGGCAGGTATCAATGCAAACGCCCACGCGATTTTTATCTTCAATTTTGTCAATAATTTGAGCTAAATGTTCAAATTTATAACCTAAATTAGATCCTTGTCCAGCCGTATTCTCAATCACTGCAACAACATTTTTCGTTTTATCTAGAGTGAAATTTATAGATTCAGCAATACGCGCTAGACATTCATCAACCGATATTTTTTGTAGGTGACTACCTGGATGAAAGTTTAGCAAGGTTAGTCCTAATTGTTCGCAACGTTGCATTTCGTCTAAAAAAGCGGTTCGTGATTTATCGAGTTGCTCACTGTCAGGACTACCTAAATTAATGAGATAACTATCATGGGGTAAAATTTGTTTGCTGGTAAAACCATACCGTTCACAGCGTTTTTTAAAACTATCTATAATGGCTGATTCAAGTGGCCTAGCATGCCATTGCCTTTGATTTTTAGTAAATAAAGCGAAGGCAGTTGCGCCAATTTGATAAGCATTGATAGGAGCATTATCAACTCCTCCTGCTGCGCTAACGTGTGCACCAATGTATTTCATCTTGTTTATGTTCCTAATAATTGGATGTGATAATCAGTTTGAACCGCTATTACGTTGTAATTGGTCGCGTAAATTAGGTGGAACACCTTTGATCACAATTGTATCAGTCTGTGGATCCCATTTAATTCGTTCGCCTAATAGGTCAGAATCAAAACTCAAGCTTAATCCACCACCACTACCTGAGAATTTTTTGAGTTGACGCAGTGCACTGCGATCAACAGGAAAGGTCTCTTCTAAATCGTAATCGCTATTTTTTACAAATTCAGTAAAATTATTTTCACCATTTGACGGCAATTCATTAGCTAGATTTCTGAGTTCGATCTCTTCTCCTGCTTGTAATTGAGCTTGGCAATAATTATAGACATTTTCTCGGGCGCTGGTTTTGTCTTGCTTGTCAAACTGCATCTCTTGACAATAATCATCAACCGCTTTCACTAAAGTTTTATTTTGCGCTTTAGCATCTAATCCTTCACTGGCACCTAAATAGTCCATAAAAAAGTCAGATACTTTACGCCCAACTCGGCCTTTTAAAAAGGTTAAATAGCGTTTTGAATCTGGTGCGGTTTCCCATTCAGTGATATCGATTCGTGCAATAATATCAGTATGATCAATATCCAGATATTGCGTTTCAGTTATATCAAGCTGTTCATTAACTAACATACTAGAGCAGCTATTTAATACTGCAATAATTAAATATTCAACGGCTAAATATCGATAGTGACAAAAGACAACTGTACCCCCTTCAGCAAATGGGTACTTAGCAAGTTCATTACGCAGTTGTTTGGTTGACTCTTGACTAAAATGCAAAAAATCTTGATTACCTAAACGCAACTCTTTAAGCGATTGTTCAAACAGGCTTTCACTATTAAACAGCCCGTAAGCTTTGCTTTTATTATTGTATATGCGGTTAATATCCTCAATTAAATTGACAACAGCTTGTTGATTGCTTAGCATTGAATCACGAAGTTGCAGTTCAATTTCAGTGTCATTTTTTCTGATTAATTTATGTAAAATAACTTTTTCTATTTGTACACTCATTTAGAATTCCTGTTTGGGTGGCAAAAGTAAGACTACCCTATTTTATCAAAGCACTAAAAAAGTGCTATCCACAATTTATTAGTCTGATTAGATAACAATTGATAAATAGTTAGATTTTATACTAAAACGTATAGTTAACCTGAAACTTCTTTACAATATCTAATGGTATTCAATAAATATCAATAACAAAAACTGGAGTTTTAACGGTTAAAATAACCGACCAAACTCTTTTGTTGATAAGACAACTGCGTAATTGCCATTAGCATGATGATAAATAATATAAGTAACAATAATATTTTTTACTGAATCGTATCGTTAACCTAAAACTTTTTTTACAACCTGTTATAGCTGGAATAAATAATATGGCAAATCCTCAAGATATTTATAATGATTTTAAAAATAAAAAAATTAGCTTATTATTTTGGCAATATGCTCTACCTTCGATTATTGGAACAACCGTTAATACTCTTTATAACATTATTGATGGGGTTTTTATTGGCCATTGGATTGGACGTGAAGCTTTGAGTGGCGCGGGCATTATTTTACCAGTTATGAATCTCGCTGCGGGCATTGGTATGCTGGTAGGTATTGGTTCGGCTAGTCGTATTTCGATATTTTTAGGTCGTGGTGAAATCGATAAAGCCGAAAGAGTTGCTGGCACTTCGTTTATGTTAACTGCGGTACTAAGTGGTATTACTTTAGCGTTATTGCTTTATTTTATCGATCCTGTTTTACATTTTATTGGTTCAAGCCCAAGCAACCATATTTATGCTCGTGAATTTTTAGAAGTGTTTTTACCAGGTAGTATTTTTATCACATTGACTTTCAATTACAACAATATGATGCGAGCAAGTGGTTACCCTTTCAAAGCTATGGTAACTATGTTTATTAGTGTAATTGCCAATATTATTCTTGCACCAATTTTTATTATTGTTTTAGATTGGGGCATGCGGGGAGCAGCTTTTGCAACCACACTATCTATGTTCATTAGCTTTTTATTTGTAATGCAGCATTTTATTAGTAAAAATAGTAATATTAAACTATACCGTCGTAATTTTAAGCTTGATTTTACCTATATTAAATCTATTTTATCTATTGGTATGTCGCCATTTGCAATGCAAGTTGCCGCGTCTGTGGTTGTAATATTCATTAACTGGCAATTAACTTACTATGCACCGATTTCTCATGTTTCAAGTGATGATGCGATTGCGGGTTATTCCAATGCAAATCGATTAATAACGCTGATTATTATGATTGTCATTGGCGTTAATCAAGGCATGCAACCAATCATTGGCTATAATTATGGTTCAAAAAATTATAAACGTGTAAAAGAAACTTTTATTTACGCGGTAAAAATCGCTACCGTGATTACTAGTACAGGGTTTATTTTAGGTTACTTTATGCCTGATGTGCTGGTTAGAGCATTCAGTTCTGAAACTGATTTAATTGCTATATCCGCGATTGCACTTCGTTACACAACATTTTCATTTGTATTTGTTGGTTTTCAAATGGTCACTACAAGCTTTTTCCAATGTATTGGTATGGCTAGAGTTTCTATTTTACTCAGTCTTTCAAGGCAAATTTTGATTTTATTGCCAACACTATATATTTTACCACAATTTTTTGATTTAGATGGTGTTTGGGCCTCGTCACCAACCGCTGATCTTTTATCAACCGGTATCGCTTATACTGCACTTTATTGGTATTTTAGATCGATAAAAAGCCGACATTATCCAAAATAAGTCAAATAGTGACGTTTTAATCTTAAAAAGGGGATAGCGTCCCCTTTGAATTGAAAACCGTTTTCTTAATTTTTATTAAATTAAGTGATCACAAATAATAGAACTATAATAAACAAATAGACAAATTTGCTGCTCTAGACCACCTTCACATCTTTTTTATCAAATTTTTTATGTATTCCTTTTTAAGTTTAAAAGACTATTTTCATATAAGGCATCGAAATTTAACTCAACTTACGCCTGACCTTAGTCGGTGGCTTTTGAAAGCAATATCAAGATTTACAGCAGATTTACACCAATATCTATAGAAAATAGCTGATAAATAAAGGAAATAAAACTGGGGCAAGAGCAGCTACTGTGCCTATGATGCCCCATAATATTGACACCAAAATAACGGATAATATACTTAAATATTTATTCAATATTTTGTACTTGTTCTCGAATTTGCTCAATTAAAACTTTAAGTTCAATAGCACTAGCGGTCACATCAGCATTAATTGATTTTGATGCAATGGTATTTGATTCGCGGTTAAATTCTTGCATCATAAAATCAAGTCGACGCCCAATAGCTTCGTTTTTCTTTAAGATAGCATATGTTTCTTTAACATGTGTCATTAGGCGGTCAAGTTCTTCAGCTACGTCAATACGTTGAGCCATCAATACAATTTCTTGCTCTAATCTTGATTTATCGAGCTCAAGATTCGCTTCAGCCAATTTATTGTGCAAGCGCTCTTTTTGCCATTCAAGTATTTGGGGCATCCATTGTCGAATTTTTTCAACTTCTACAGTAATGCTTTCTAAACGTTGAATAATAAGATCGCGTAAGACTTCCCCTTCTCGTTCACGTACTGCAATTAATTCATCAATAGCTGTATCCAATAATGCTACAATTTCTTGTGATATGGCATCGAGATTTTGTTCTTTAGCTGATAGTACTCCTGGCCAACGTAATACATCAATAGGATTGACATCACCTGATTTATATTCAGTTTGAATCCAATGAACAGCATTGAGAACCTGTTTAGCTAAATCTTGATTTAAAGATAATTCTTGATGTTGCGAAGCAGGATCAAGTTCGAAACGTAAATTACATTCTATTTTACCACGCGTTAATCGACTTCTAAGTCGTTCTCGAATAATTGGCTCAAGTGATCGGAACTGCTCAGGCATACGAATATAGGTTTCTAAGTAGCGTTGATTAACCGAACGCAACTCCCAAGAGGCAGTCCCCCATGATTGATTCATCTCTTTTCTGGCGTAGGCGGTCATACTTGAAATCATAATTGCTTCCTAAATTTATAAAAACTTGCTGGGCATTGTATCATAAATTCTGTATAATGCGCTCTTAGCTTAGGCTAAACATCAATCCTTTCTAATTGATGTCCTCCTAAATGATAAATTCAAACAATTTTTTTAATATAACAGCTGGAGAATTGCATGCGCCCGTCTGGTCGAGCTGCGGAACAAGTCCGCCCAATCAAAATAATCCGTCATTATACTAAGCATGCAGAAGGTTCTGTATTAGTTGAGTTTGGTGAAACTAAAGTACTGTGTAACGCAACTGTTGAGGAAAGTGTACCACGCTTTTTAAAAGGCCAAAATCAAGGTTGGGTTACCGCAGAGTATGGTATGTTGCCACGGGCAACCAACTCAAGAACTCAGCGTGAAGCGGCAAAAGGTAAACAAACAGGCCGTACAATGGAAATTCAACGACTCATTGCTCGTTCATTAAGAGCGATGATTGATCTTAAATTACTTGGCGAATACACCATTACCCTAGACTGCGATGTCATACAAGCCGATGGTGGAACACGAACAGCATCAATTACTGGTGCATGTGTTGCCCTTAACGATGCAATCAATAAAATGATTGCGGAGGGTAAATTAAAACAGAATCCTATTAAATCGTTGGTTGCAGCTGTATCTGTTGGTATTGTCGATGGTCAAGCAGTATGTGATTTAGAATACATTGAAGATTCTAATGCTGATACAGATATGAATGTCATTATGACGGATGATGGACGCATCATCGAAGTACAAGGTACTGCTGAAGGTGAACCATTTAGTCATGATGAATTATTAGAATTGCTAGAACTAGCAAAAAATGGCATTGCCACAATTATTGATGCACAAAGACAAGCCTTAAAAGATTAATTGGAGAGGATCGATGAAATCATATAAAAGTGAGTTTATTGAATTTGCTTTAGATAGGCAAGCACTAAAGTTTGGTGAATTCACCTTAAAATCAGGACGAAAAAGCCCTTACTTTTTTAACGCAGGATTATTTAATACAGGTAAAGATTTGGCTTTATTAGGTCGCTTTTATGCTGCTGCGTTGATGGATGCAAATTTAAACTATGATGTCATCTTCGGTCCTGCCTATAAAGGGATTCCGATTGTTTCATCAACTGTGGTGGCCTTATCTGAACACCATAATGTTGATGTTCCTTATTGTTTTAATCGCAAAGAAGCTAAAGACCACGGTGAGGGTGGTAATCTGGTTGGTAGCACTATTTATCAACAACGCGTTATGTTAGTTGATGATGTAATTACTGCCGGTACTGCAATTCGTGAATCAATGCGAATTTTAGAAGATAATCAATCTAAACTTGCTGGTGTATTAATTTGCCTTGACCGTCAAGAAAAAGGTCGTGGTGAGTTATCTGCCATCCAAGAAATAAAGCAAACTTATCATTGCGATGTTATTTCAATCATCACATTAGATGATTTGATTCACTATCTTTACCAAGATCCCTCACGTCAAAATCAAGTTAAACAGGTTGAGGACTATCGAAATCATTATGGAATATAAAAGGCGTCTTACGGCGCTTTTTTTACATCATTTTACAATTTGATGTGTTTTTCTTACTTATCTTAAATTGAACTATTTATAATTTTTCGCCCGTAACGAGTTTCTTAAATCACTTAAAACCACCAATTCGAAATTAATTAAATAATGGGATATAAAATGAAAAAAACATTAATGCTTATTATCTTACTCAATATTGGTATAACTTTTACCTGCTATTCAGCAAATCTTAGGAATATCAATAATAATGAATCTCAAGTTGAACAATTGATCTATGGTAAAAATTTAATTCCCGTTGGAGAAATTGAAGCAAGCATCACTGAATCAATAAAATTAAAACCCAATACTGTTGAGTTCTCGGTGACTTTAAATACTAATGGCTCAACGCCGAGCGAAGCATCAAAACTCAATGCTAAATATATGAAAGAACTAAAAGAATATTTAGTTACACTTAATATCAAAGATAATAATTTAGAAACCATTGATTACAAAAACTATGAACAAAATGATTATAAACAAGTCAATGAGGAAAATGCACAATATAGTGCCAAACTCAATCTTGTTATAAACATTGAAGATAACGAGAAATTTTTAGAGTTAAATAAATTACTTGATAAATACAATATTAATGACGTTCGGAAATTTAAAGATTCCGAAATGGATAAAAAATTTACTTTTACTATTTTAGAATCTGCTAATAGTGCAAGCATGGCAAAAAATAAGGTATATCAGAAATATACAACCATAACTAATGAATTAAAAAAACGGCAACTCGATAATTTCACTATTACTGCGTCAGACATAGAACGAATTTCACCTGAAAAAATAAATGAAAAGCATTATTACGTATCTAATACAGTATTAATCAAAATTAACAACCTTGATGTCATTAATAAAATCATTGCTAAAGTACAAGAACTAAAAATGAAAGTTAACGATGATATTTTTTATAGTGTTTCACCTGATTTTATTGAGCAATCAATGAATGATCATGAAAAAACGTTATTAAATCAGTTAAGTAATAAAGTTGAACGCTTGCTCACTAAACAATATTTGGTGGGTGATCCAAAGTATCTCGAAATGAAAAAAGCTGATTACCAACAGCAATCACCAAAAAGACAAGCAAGACTTTATGGAACATTGGGCATGGCCATGGCATCTGTACCTGATGAGGACACAGCCAATAAAATAAATATCTACGCCCCCTCCGATTTTGAAATACAACTCACTTTAACTGGCAAATTTGAAATACTAAAAAAGATTGAACAATAACTCATTAAAAAAATGATTTGGTAATAGAGAACGTCCCTCCTTAGTTAACAAATATACTTAACCATATGATTAATTAAGGAGAACTCAGATCAGCAAATTTATTAATCATCAAGTTTTAAAAGTTACCTAATGACTAATTTGCTCCCCCAATTCGACTTTGTAATTTAACAAGGTATCATTTAGAGTTACTTTGTACGTAAAACTTAGCATTGTCGTAATGATATATGATGGTTGAAAAGTCAAATGGTTCACCAGCACTGGTATAAAAAATTTCTTCAACACATAGGGCGGGATCCCCTGCGTTTAATCCTAAATAAACTGCGGTCTGCTTGTCTAATTTAATCGCTTTGAAATATTTGTCAGAAAAACCGATATTGATTTTGAAGATATCTTTTATGTAACTGAATATGGAGTGTTCGGCAATCTCTTTATTTAAATAACCAATCATTTTTTTTCGATAGTATGATTGTTCAAGCGCATAAACTTTGTCATCAAACTTACGTAAACGTTTTATAAAATAAACTTCTTCACCATCATCACATTGGAGGTTTTGTTTCACTTTAGAACTTGGTTGAACAATATCTACATTAAATACTTGCGAGGAATTCGGTGAATCATTTAAATCAACACTAAAACCATGACTTTCCAAAAAATTAAGATAACCACGTTTCTGCGGTTGCCTAACAAAAATACCGCTGCCTTGAATTTGATATATGACACCATGCCTTTCTAAGCAGTTTAGTGCTTTAATAATGGTCGTACGACTAACTTGATATTGATTAATTAAACCTTCGATATTAGGCAGTTGGGTATCTTTAGGCAAATTTTGTTGATAAATTGCTTGCTGAATTTTCTTCGCCACATCTCGGTATTTTAGCATTCGTGTTCTTTATTGTTATTGTAATATATGCATCTTATTGTATACCTTCAAATAAGTTAATAAATGAAAATCGTTTTAAAACGCGATCTAGATCACAAACAATAAAATTGGTCATTAACAATTTTTTATTTAGGGATAAGATAGTTTCTCCTACTTGATGAAAGGAGTTTTATGAATGTCATCTAAAATTAGAGATTATAATAAATTGGCAGTTGATATTTTAAATGAGCTAGGCGGGGAAGATAATATCGTCTCTGTTGCTCGTTGTACTACCCGTTTGCGTATTGTTACGCAAAAAACACCCGACCATGCCAAGCAAGCCATTGCAAAATTACCAGGAGTAATTACTGTCGTTGAAAAAGGCGGTCAAATACAGATTGTTATCGGTACGAATGTTGAAAAAGTTTATAATGCTTTTATACAACTTATTAATACCGATAATAAAATTGCCAAAAATTCACAAAGTGGCATTCTAAATCGAGTCATTGCAACTATGTCAGCCGTTTTTGCGCCATTTGTTTATGTATTAGCAGCATCGGGGATTTTACAAGGGATCTTGATTTTAATTAAGTTAGCCTATCCTGAATTTGGAGCTACAGGTACTTACCAAGTTTTTAACTTTATTTCTTGGGCACCGTTTGCTTTTTTACCTATTTTTATTGCTATTACTGCCTCACAACATTTTAGATGCAACATTTATATTGCAGTGGCTTGTTGTGCAGCATTACTTTCACCAACGTGGGCAGAACTTGCTGCGATGATAAAAACAGGACAAGAAATTAATCTATTTGGATTAGCATTATCTGAAACTACCTATGCATCAACAGTATTACCACCTCTTTTTCTAGTTTGGTTGCTATCATATTTGGAGCATTTTTTAGAGCCTCGTTTACATAGCATCATAAAACCATTATTAATGCCATTGATCTGCTTAGTAATTATGGTACCACTTACTTTAGTTGCTATTGGACCAATTACTGCTGGTGCTGCACATTACATTGCTAATGGATATAATTGGATTGTTAACCTTGCACCATCAGTAGCAGGTGGTTTGATTGGTGCTGTTTGGCAGGTATTTGTTATATTTGGCGTACATTGGGGTATTACACCAGTTATTATTGAGAATATCAATCAATATGGGCAAGATTCTTTCCAAGCTTATCAAACCATCGCGGTTATTGGTCAAGTTGGCGCTGCGTTAGGTTTCTATATAAAAACTCGAAGCAAAGAAATGAAAGGCGTATCATTATCAGCTTTTGTGACAGGGATATTTGGTATTACTGAACCCGCTATCTATGGCGTGAACTTACGTTTTAAAAGACCATTTGTTTATGGCTTTATTTGTGGTGCACTTGGAGGCATTGCGGCAGGATTATTTACACCTTATTACTATACGTATGCTGCCTTGCCAGGGCCTTTGACTATTGTCAATGCCATTAATTCAGACCATCCAGGTTCTTTCATTGGTGTTTTAATTGGTTCGGCAATCGCATTATTTGGACCAGTTATTCTTATTCAAATTTTTGGCACAAATGAAACTCAACTAGGTAATGCAACAAGAGAAAATAAAACATCCAAAATTGAGAACGAAACACCTAAAATTATAATTGGTGAAATAAATGTGAGCAGCCCTATGATTGGTAAAGCATTACCACTCAGTGAAGTACCTGACCCTGTTTTTTCGCAAAAACTTATGGGCGAGGGTATTGCTATTGAACCAACCGATAATCATGTTTATGCACCTTATGATGGTGAAGTAACGGCTGTGTTTGAAGCATCAAAACATGCTATTGGTTTGGTTTTAGATAATGGTGTTGAATTATTAATTCACGTAGGTATTGACACGGTCAATTTAACCAATAATGAGTTTGAATACCATGTGAAATTGAATCAAAAAGTGAAAAAAGGTGATCGATTGATCAGCTTTGATCCTCAAGCAATTAAACAAGCCGGTTACCCATTAATTACTCCAATTATTATTGTTAATACTGATCAATACCAAGTAATCACATTAACTGAAAAAGCGGAAGTAAATCTAGATGATAACCTTTTTGAAATAAAGCAATAATAAGGAACCAAAAAATGACTAAAAATCCATTTTTATGGGGCGGAGCATTAGCCGCTCATCAATTCGAAGGTGGTTGGAATGAAGGTGGTAAAGGACCAAGCGTGGTTGATGTCATGACTGCGGGAGCACATAACGTTCCAAGACAAATCACACAAGAAATTGAAGCAGATAAATTTTATCCAAATCATACTGCCATCGATTTTTATAATCATTATAAAGAAGATATTAAACTGTTTTCTGAATTAGGTTTGAAATGCTTGCGTACTTCTATTGCTTGGACTCGTATCTTTCCAAAGGGTGATGAATTAGAGCCAAACGAAGAAGGTTTACGTTTTTATGATAATGTATTTGATGAGTTAATTGCTAATGGTATTGAACCTGTTATAACTTTATCTCATTTTGAAATGCCTTTACATATTGCTCGTCAATACGGTGGCTTTAGAAATCGTAAAACAGTTGAATTTTTTGAACGTTTTGCAACAGCTTGTTTTGAACGTTATAAAAACAAAGTGAAATATTGGATGACGTTTAACGAAATTAACAACCAAATGGATACCAGTAATCCGATATTTTTCTGGACTAATTCAGGTGTGAAGGTTCAACCCGATGAAAATCCGCAAGAAGTACTTTATCAAGTTGCTCATTATGAATTGTTAGCAAGCGCCAAAGCAGTTATCGCCGGTAAAAAAATTAATCCTAATTTTGAAATTGGCTGTATGATTTCTCATGTACCAATTTATCCATATTCTTGTAATCCACAAGATATGATGGCATCTGAAATTGCGATGCACCAACGCTTCTTCTTCCCTGATGTGCATGTTCGTGGTTATTATCCATCTTATGCCTTAAAAGAGTTTGAACGAGAAGGTTATAAACTTGATATCACCGATGAAGATTTAACGATTTTAAAACAAGGTACCGTTGATTACATCGGCTTTAGTTATTACATGTCAACTGTGGTTAAAGCTGATGCTAAAAATGATCATCGTGACAATATTGTCAATGGCGCTTTACCTAACGCGGTTGAAAATCCTTACATTAAAAGCAGCGATTGGGGTTGGCCAATTGATCCTGAAGGTCTACGTTATACTCTTAATCGTTTATACGATCGCTATCAATTACCACTATTTATTGTTGAAAATGGTTTTGGTGCTATCGACGAATTAGAAAACAGCAATAAAATTCATGATAAACCACGCATCGAATATCTTGGCGCCCACATTAAAGCAATGCAAAAAGCCATAGATTATGATGGAGTTGATGTCATGGGTTATACCGCATGGGGTATTATTGATGTCGTATCATTTACAACTGGCGAAATGAAAAAACGTTATGGTGTGATTTATGTAGACCGTGATAATGAAGGAAACGGTACTATGAAACGCTATAAAAAAGATTCATTTGATTGGTATAAACAAGTCATTAGCAGTAATGGCGCTAATTTAAAATAATACTAATAAGCAAGTTGTAATTTTTGGGGATGTTGTGTTCTTACATACATCCTCTTTTTTTATCTGTCAAAATCATTAAAAATTAAAGAGCAATTGCTTATCAAGCTGCGGATCAATTAAAGTAACATGGAAACCAATTAAACGTACTCCACGATCATTTCGACGTTCATGCCAAACTTTATAGGCTTGTTCGATTAAATCTTGTTTATCAAGTTTAGACCAAACATGTTCTTGCGTAGTAAGTTGAAAATCATCAAATTTAAACTTGACACCTTGGCGAGCTATCGACAAATCAGAACGAACTTTACTTAGCCGATTTTTGATTTCTTCAAATAACGGTTCAAACTGTAATAAACATTCATCCCAAGTATGAATGTCGTTAACTAACGTACGCTCAACCCCAACGGATTTACGTTGCCTATCATTACAGACCTCCCGCTCATCGATACCTTGACATCTTTCATATAGCACTCGCCCAAATTTACCAAATTGATTAAGCAATTTACTCACATCATAATTAATCACATCATTACAGGTGACTAACCCTAATTCCGTTAATTTTTTTTCAGTCACTTTACCCACGCCAGGAATTTTTTTAAGGGGTAATTGAGCAATAAAGTTTGCAACATTATCTGGCGTAATTACATATTGTCCATTAGGTTTGTTCATATCTGAAGCGATTTTAGCTAAAAATTTTAGTGGGGCAACACCAGCCGAAGCAGTCAATTCTAGCTCTTTGTATATCGTCTGGCGGATATCTTGAGCAATTAAAGTAGCTGAGCCATGACAAAGTTTACAATCGGTCACATCTAAATACGCTTCATCTAATGACAAAGTTTCAATCGATTTAGTATAACGTTGAAATATTTGATGGATTTGCTTGGAGATTTCTTTATAAACAGCATGTCGACTTGGGATAACTTTAAGATTAGGACATAATTTCAGTGCTTGTGACATAGACATTGCACTATGTATCCCATATTGACGAGCTAAATAATTTGCAGTAGCAACAACGCCGCGTTTACGTGGATCCCCCCCTACAGCTATCGGCAAATTACGATAACGGGGATTATCTCTCATTTCAACTGCGGCATAAAAACAATCCATATCAACATGAATAATTTTTCGCATAGATTACTGTTTCACTGCATTTAAAATATAACTGTATAAATATACAATAGCATACCTTAAATGCTGGTGTAAACACTCTATAGACTTACTTTGTCAATTTTTCAAAATCAATTAATCCATTTTTATCATAAGGATCACCAATCCAGCGTTTTCCCTCATAATAATTAGGATTTACTAAACTTTTTTCTGGTAGATATAAATTATAGCTCAGTCCAGCTAAATCAGACCATGTATGGATCAAATTCTGAGTACTAAATTTACGATTCACATAAGCATGATAGTTGTTAGGATGAGAAGCGATCCAACTAGGTGATTGCCATAACATAAATGGTATCGTATACATGGTACGTGTTGGTGCCTTTTCGTTACGGCCTAAAATATCATGTGGCGGAGTTTGGTAAACATCTTCACCATGATCAGAGAAATACAACATAAAGCCATTATCATGACTATTTTTGAATAGATTAAATAAAGTAGTTGTCACAAAATCATTATAATTTATAGCATTATCATAAGAATTGTATACATCCACATCCTCATCATGAATCTTAAATGGAATACTCGCTTTATCTTTAAATCGATCATATACCCCATCTTTTGGATAGCGGAATTCATATTTCATATGTGTGCCAAGAAGATGAATAATAATAAATTTCTTTTCTTCAGGTTCAGCAAGCACTTTCTTAAATGGTTCAAAGACCGACTCATCATATTGTCTTGAACTTTGATTTCGATCGTTATTCATATAAAATTGTTCATCTGTTTGTTTAGAAAACATCGTCAACATCGTATTGCGTTTAGTGATAGTTTGTTGATTGGTTATCCAATAGGTTTTATACCCCGCTTGTTTCATTAAGTCAATTAATGAGGGTTGGCTGAGGTAAAGGTCAGGATGTTGTTCATCCGCAAAAGTTAAGGCTTGTTGTAAAACCTCTATGGTATATGGCCTTGAAGACACAACATCATTAAACACTAAAAATTCTGGATTATCTTTTTTAAATTGCTCAATTTGTGGCGTCGTGTTACGGGGATATCCATAAATATTCATGCGATTGCGTGTGGTTGATTCACCGATGACTAAAACCAGTGTTCTTGGCGTATTTCCATTAGCATCATGTAAATCCTTAACAGGAGGTAAAGTACTCAAATGATGCATTATATCTTCCATATTCGAAAGTTGAGATCGATAAGCAATATAACTATTAATTAGTTGCCAAGGTACAGTGGTTTCCATTCGAGTTAACAAATGTGTTGCCGCTTTTTGCAAAGATGTTTTTTTTATTGTGACACTAATAACGAGTGGCATAATGGCATAAATAACAATTAATAATGACACAATCCATTTGGTTGGATTTTTGACATAAACAGGTCTTACTATGCTCCAAAGATAGATTCCAATTAAACAATATATAATCACGATAGCGATAAGTTTGAAACTAAAATACTGCTGAATAAATTCATTCGACTCAGTTAGATTTGATTCGGCCATGACAAAAAACACACTTTGAGAAAATTCCTGACGATAAATTATAAAATAACTTATTGAAATCAATGATAAAAATCCTACAATCAAACCATAGACAGTGGCAATTTTTCGAGTCTGATTTGGAAATAGTAATACTGGAATCAACCAAATTAAACTATAGATGATTGAATCACGTAAGCCAATAACATTAGCATGCCCAGAAGCAAAAATATAAAGTTGTAAACTACTGGAAAAATAGGTAAAAAATAAAACAACAACGATAAGTGCTGACCAATTAAACTTTTGGTTTTCTTGTATATTTGTCATGAAAATTTATTCGACATCAATAGTTATAGATGCGCATAAAATACACATACTAGATTAAAAAAACCTTAAGTAATACCAGGCTGATATTTAGAAAAAATTAATAGATCATCTCGTTAAGTAAATCTTTGAAAAAACCGTCTATTTTTTATTTAATGACAAACCTAATAATTTAGCAATTTCCGCATTTTCGAATTTGTTAAGTTGCCAAGGAGAATTATTAAAAATGATCTTCCCACTATCAACGACTATACAGCGTGAAAAGTTGTTCAAAGAATCATCCAGATAATGGGATACCATGAGTAACGTTAATGCCAATTCTTCACAAATATGATTAACCAACTCTAGCATTTCAAACCGCAATGCTTGGTCTAATGCCGAGAATGGTTCATCCAACAATAAAATAGGACGATGTTGAATTAAACAGCGTGCCAAAGCAACCCGTTGGCGCTGTCCTCCTGAAAGTTGATTGGGGTAGCGCGCATTAAAACCGGCTAAACCAACTTTAGCCAGCATATCAGCGACATTTTGCTTCTCAAAATTTGTTATCTTTAATGACGGTTTGATACCTAAAGCAATATTTTGCTCGACGGTTAAATGATCAAATAAGTTATTATTTTGAAACATCATTGAAACTGGGCGCTTACCGGGTAAAGTATGAGTCATGTTTTGATGGTTAAGGATGATTTTCCCTGAACTTGGAAAAATAAATCCTGCAATCAAACTTAAAAAGGTACTTTTACCTGCACCACTGGGACCAACAATGACCACTTTTTCTTGGGCATCAATTTGCACATTAAAATGCATCTTAAAATCATCATATTGATAATTAATTTGATTAAGTTCGATCATAATCCATCACAAATAATAAACTAAAAGATAAGATTAACAAAAATGCAGCCGTCACTGCGCTTTCTTGATAATGATAATGCGCTATTTGTTGATATAAATAAAAAGGCAATGTGGAGACTGCCTGTCCGCCAAATAATGCAATAATCCCAAAATCACCCATCGACAATAATGCCGAAAAAGCCACAGTCAAAGTAATGAGTTTTTTTAATGATTTATATTCGATTAAATAAAAATGATTAATGCCTACAATGTTTAATGTCTGACTTAATTGCCAATAACGTGATGTGACATCATACATGGGTGTCTCAAGATTTTTTAAGACAAAGGGTAATGCCATTAAACCATTACAAAGCATCATTAATCCACAAACGAACACTGCATTATCTGCCCATTGAAATGACACAATAAACAATCCAGATGCAAGCACCATGCTTGGAATGGCTAAAATTAATGACCCAACTAACATTAAACGATTGCTCCATTGTTGCTGTTTATTAATCAGTAGGCGGCTATTGGTCCAAAGCAATAATAAGGCAAGTAATACAGCAATCATGGCTGAACCAAAGGCAATTATTAACGAATACATAACCGATTGTTGAAAATCTGAACTTAACAGCGACCATTGGAAATAACTTATACCTTCAATTAATAACATAATCATTGGCAACAAAATATACATTCCGCCAAAAACAACAATAACAGCACTAACGATGCCCATCGTCACAGTAATTGGCAAACAATAATGAGGACGGATATACTGCACACTCAAATCGCGATAATGATTTATTTTTCTCATAAGCCAAACAAAACTAATACAGCAAATAAGTTGAATCAACGCCAATATGATGGCTTGTATCAAATCAAAGTCCCGAATCGATTGATAGATCGCCACTTCAATCGTAGTATATTTAGGTCCTCCTCCTAATGCCAATACAATGGCAAAACTGGTAAAACAAAGCAAAAAAACCAGTCCGGACATAGGTAAAAGCTGCCGGCGCAATAATGGCCATTCGACTAATTTAAAATAAGTAAAATGAGAAAAATTCAGCTGTGCAGCCAGTTGCTTTTGCTCAACAGGAACACTACTTAATGTTTGATAAAATAGACCACTTGCATAAGGAAAATTCAAAAAAACATGTGCTAATAAAATGCCCGATAATCCATAAATTGAAGTTGAAAAAGATAATCCTAAATAAGCAAAGCAAGAAGCGAATAAACCATGTTGACCATAAACGGATAATAGACCTGTTACTACAACTAATGTTGGTAGAATAAAGGCAACGGGCATAATCCGTATTAAAAAGCTTTTTCCCCAAAAATTAATCATTGTTAACGATTTAGCCATAACAACGGCCGCAAATATCGACAATGATGTCGATAATATAGCTTGTATGAAAGTAATCCAAATAATATGCAACAAATAGTTATCAAAATAGACTGTTAGATTATCGTATTTCATAGCTGTATAGCAAAGTGCAAATAGAGCTGTACCTAAAACCAATATTATTAAGCTGGCAGCGCTAATACCTGGCAGTAACGTTCTAAAATTCAACATTGCACTATATAAACAGATTAATCGTTTACTTTTCATTACTGACTAATGGCTGATTGCCATTCACGTACCCAAGCTTTTTGATTATCAGCCACTTTCTGTGCATCAAATTCAAGAGCTTTATTGATTTTATTAATCTGGTCAAATGCAGGTGGTAAAGAAGTGCTTATAATAGGATACATAACATTTTTTTCAGCAAATTGCTGTTGCACCTCAGGCGTTAATAAATATTGTAAAAAGCGACGTGCTAATTGCGGTTGCTGACTGTATTTAGTCATGCCCGCTATTTCAACTTGACGATAATGCCCCTCATCAAAAACAGCAGAATTATAACGAAAATCTTGATCGTTAATGATATGTGCAACAGGAGAAGTACTGTAACTAAGCACAAAATCAGCTTCACCTTTTAAAAACATACCGTATGCCTCACTCCAACCTTTGGTAACCGTTACGGTATTTTTAGCAATCTTTTGCCAGGCAAATACCGCATCATTACCGTAAATGCTTTTCACCCAAAAAAGTAAACCTAATCCAGGCGTACTGGTTCTTGGATCTTGATAAATAATCTTCCAATTCGCTTTATTTTCAACTAATTCATGCAATGAGTGAGGAGGACTTTTTATTTTTTCTTTATTATAAATAAAAGCAAAATAACCGAAATCATACGGAATAAAATCCTCATCCCACCAATCAGTGTTAAGATTATTAGGTTTAGTTATTTGGTGGGGAGTAACTATATCAGCCTGTTTGGCTTGCCCTAAAAGATTGTTGTCTAACCCTAAAATAACATCGGCGCTCGTTTTATTACCCTCTAGGCGAAGGCGATTTAAAATTGACACACCATCCCCCAGAGTAACAATATTAAGTTGGCAATCACATTGAGCTTCAAAACCCTGTTTAATAACTTCGCCAGGTCCCCACTTAGAAATGAAAGAGTTGTAACTATAAATGGTCAAAGTAGGTTTATCATAAAGATTAGCATTGGCTGAAGTTGCCACGAAAAACACAGAAAATAAAAATGACTGTAAAAATTTATTACAAAACATTTTGCCTCCAAAAAAGCGAATAAAAGACAAAAGGTTTGAGCAGAAACAATAACTCAAATCCCTCCGCTGGCATGACCCAGTTCAGGTTCGACGAGTTGCATTAGCAAATAATACTCTCAGTCCTTAGGACACCCCGTTGAGAACGATGTTAGTTTAGTAGTTAGTTGAATGATTGTAAATAAAGAAAGTCGTTTGTTTTTTTGTAATCATTTTTAAGTAAGAAAATCCATTGATTTCAAATAAATTTCAATTATATCAATAATTATCAACCTAAGATCCTCATCTAAGTATAAAAAATGGATATGCTAAATGAAAAATAGCGATATTTATAAAAAATATTTAGGAGTCTATACCGTCTCGTTTTTCTATTTTTATATTATTATTGTATATTTATCATTTATTCTTCTATTCATTTGAAAATTTTTTCTGGAAAGGATCCTATGGTAATTGATGAATATGCCTTGCATTCATCAATTACCAGAAGTAACTTTTTGGTATGATGCAAAAGATCCATTTTTGAAAGCCTTACCATTTGAAATGGGCAATCAGTTGCATATCATTATTAAACCAAACAATATCGTTTTATCCGATATCTTTCAATAAATTATGGAGCTCTCTTCAAAAAACACACCTAACCAGATTCAAAAGTGCTATCGCGCTTTCGAATACAGCTGTTGATTTGACGCCAAATGAACATCAATTGCTCTTCAGTATGTGCCTGTGTTTCATTAAAAGGAATTTTGTAATACATTCTGATACCCTATAGGGGGGATTTAAAAGTTGGATCTGTCATATGAATTCCTAACATAAATACATACCCTCTGCCATCGGTACCCTTCTAAAAGATTGAAATATCGGATGTACTCGTATCCTCCATACGTTCAAAAATGACACCTTGGTGCTCTATCAGGATCTTTTAAGGGATAAAGGATATAATTGCTTTCAAATAACTTCCATCAATCAAATGATCAGGCTTAGTTTCTCTCAACTCTTACTCACGCAGGGTTATCATTTGTTTAAAAGAGAGCAAATATTGTCGTTGAGTAGCAATGTTGTTATTATCACTCTGATAATAACAACATCCTCCGTGACTTGCTTCAAATTGAACTGGTAAATTAATTAGATAAGTGCCTAAGCAACGGATTGAGGAATTTTCTAAGCTTTGCGTCACTTGTTGTTTTTTTGATAAATCAGCCATACGCACTCGAGATAAGAGTTCGTATCTCCTTTAACTCAGAAAGATCAAGACGATTTTTAGCACCAATATGATCTGTTGCAGTTTTTTTCATTGATGTTGTTAACCTTCAACAACCCAACAGCTGACATGCTATTTTCTAAACGCCAAACTTTTTCTGAATTTATATCTCTGCTATCTTTATGTTTAACTTTTAAATTACTGCCCATCATTCCCGGAATAAAATATTTGGCACAATAATTCTTTCTTTTTTATTTAACATAGTATGTAGCTTATTGTCTGTGGTTGGAACAGTATTATATTAGAACGACTGCTGTTGTTTTCTATTCCACATATTTTCCTACTTATCCAAGATTAATTTTCTAGGACTAAAGACTCATATATCGATTAACCATTGATTTTTTTTGATCCGTGACTCTTAAAAAATTTTTTTATCGGCAATGAATGCATTGTTGCTAAATAGATAGGTTCGCATACATAAATTGGTTTGGATCATTTGCGGTTCAATCCACCATTTGTCTAACACTTCTATGACTTTTGATGATCCATTTATATCACATAAGCAAACCCTATTTGCAATTAATACAGGATTTCGTCTAAGGTTGAGGATGAAAATCATCTATTTCATCTCTCCATTCATTATAATCCCAAGTTACTATTTTGGTTTTCAGCTCTTCCAAGTAGTCTAGTGCCGCTTGTTTTTCGGTTGGGCTAAGTTGCTGTTCTAATCGATGTTGAATTTGCTTATTATATTCCCAAACAGGCGGTAGTTGATAAGCATGCCATGCTAAATTATTGCCTATCTTGATGATTTTTTGTTTTGCATAATCACTTAACAGGGACCAGGCATAGGCTTTCATCGGATCTTGATCCCGTCCTAAACCATATAAATACGCTTCAGTCACGCGTAATATTCCTATAATTGAGCTATGTTCCGCCATTAGCTGCGCATAATCTATGGCCTGTTTTAAATCGTCTAATTTTAATATTTTTCGGTATTCGATTAATTTATTCAGTTTCTCGTATTCTTTATCCTTGTAATGGTCTCCTTGTTGAAATAATATTCGGGCTGTTAAATCTTCGTAGCAGTGATAGCCACCTTCAATTGCAAAATTTAAATACTCAATACTTTTTTCTAATTGCTCATCTGGACAAGAGCGCGCCATTCCTTGTTCATCATACCAACAAAAACCCATTCCCAAGCCCTTTTCATACGCAAAATAGGGATATTTTAAATCGGCAAACTTATCCCACAAATAACTTCTCATTTTAGTACTTTTAAACACCTCTGGTTCTACTAACGGTTTACCTGCACTATCCACTAACTGATCCCGATACTTATCCATAAATTCTGTAAATGAGATCATCCCTTCTTCTTTGTAATCTTCATTAAAATGTTTCTGCCAAGTAAGGAGAGAATAATAATACGGCATGGCATTTTTATCCCATTGCCAGGCATGTTTTAAAAATTTGACTAAGTTGTCCGGACTAACTACCGCATGAAATACTTGATCGTCAAAGGCTGATTCATACAGCTTTTTAGCTTCGTCAATACGTAATAATTGATTTTCAGGAATGGTTGAAGGGTAAATGGTAAAGTCCATAGGTAGATTTTCCAGTTGATTAAGCTTGTGGTTTCGTTTTTTTGAATGATCAGTATTTAAATAAATCAGACTAATCACAACACAAAAACCAATTACACATATGATTAACTTTTTTAGTAAAGATTGAATTGTTCTTGTAGGATAATTCATTAAAGATATTCCAAATCATTCTGATTAAAGACATCCACTTTGACAATGCGACCTTCTAATTTGCCTTTGTTAAAAACCCGGCAAGGTAAAATTTGATTTTTGGGTGCAAGTTTTTTTATTTCTTCATATATGGGATAAATGGGATTTAGTACACCTCTTTTAATCATTTCTTCCTTATAAACATTCATATTTATCAATGTTTTTTTGTATGTTTCTCCAGTGGATAAAGCATATCCCCATAGGGCACAAGAAGTAAATGGCATGATCATTTTATTGATCTCTCTTTTTGGTCGATATTTATAAGAAGCATTATCTAATGTGGAATTGGATGCTGTAATCTGTCCATAACCCATGATACTAACTGCAAGATTACTAAACTCGTCAACATTGCCCGCAAAATTTGCATAAGTCACTTGTCCTAAACAACGAGTTTCTTGTAATTCTGATATGGTTTTCGCTAAACAAATTTGATTCTTTATTTTTGTTATATCTAGCGTATCTTCATACGCACTACCCCGACAAGAGTGTAAAACAAAAATGCCCTCATTTGGGTGCCAAGGTAAACGCTTTATGTTATCTTCTTTGTCAAAACAAATTTTTTTATTATTTCTAAAAATTAAAGATTCATGGCTACCATGACCGAAATAATGAACTTGCCACAATGCGTATTTTGCTGCCGTTTTAGCGTTGGTAAGTTCATTATACAACTTTGTCCATTCTGCTTTAAATTGTGGTGGATGTTCAAAACCTTTAATAATTCTTACTTCTGCATTTGGATATTTTTTCAATATTCTCGATCGTTTATGTTCTGCTGCTCTTTTAAAGTCTGATGCTCCCGTACCACCATAAGCAAATAACACAAATAAAGGAATTTGCACATTTTTTAGTTTGATGTTATGAAAGACTATGTTTCCACGTTCAATTTTTTTTGTTTGGGCCGTAAATACAGGGCGATTTTTTTGATTTCCATTGTTATTGGGCATAATTAACTTACCTGCTTATCATTTCTATGGTTATTGTTTCGTTTTCATTGACAGTATGAAAGGCTTTTGTATGTCCATTTTCATCCGTTTTACCCTGCACTTTTTTTCCATCAGGTAGTGTGGCAATATAAGGCTCGTTGGCATAGATTTTTCCGGTTTCATCATTGCAAATAAATTTCACCGCATAATCACCTATCATATCAGGCAACGTTAACGAGTCACTATTTATCGTTGCCGGTCCCATTTTTTGCAGAGCATTGCTTTTTATATACACATTATCCGCTGTGCCCAGCTCAATGCCCTCACGGCTGATTTTGA